>CAZCTR010000004.1:53551-92838 GCA_964501715.1 uncultured Candidatus Izemoplasmatales bacterium
AGGTTCTGCATGACCTGGTTGACTTGCTGTTCCCCTACAAGGTTCTCGACATAATCGGCTTTGAGCTCATCGAGCGTTTCCTCATCCAGATCCTCGAACGGAGTGACTTCATCACGTTCAAGCACATAGAACATGAAACGGTAATCACCAATGGTGCGGGATTGACGCGAATGGGTCTGTTCCGCCTCGGGCATGGTCTTGTAGAGGTGATCGCTAAGTTCAAGGATGTTGTTTCCGCCTCGTCCTTCTCCGGCTTTCTGCATGTCGTACTGATTGAACATCAGAGGATCGCGCTCAAGGTCGACTAGGTCTTCAATGGTCGCATCCTCAGGGAGCGCTTCTCTATAAGGATAGATGAAGTTGTACATTTCGATGAAGTGAGACAGGGCCTCTTCATCGGTGAGGGCATCCGTGTTATCCTCGTCGAAATCGTCGCTCGCGACATCCTCGATCGGGATGTCGTCATTGGCACTCGGGTCATAAAGACCGAGCCCTCCTTCGAAATTGGGGACGAGGTTGAAGTGGTTCAGGACATTCCTTACGTCCGTAGAGCCGCTGAACCTGAGCATGATGGCTTGCAAGTCACCTTGCTCGTAGTCCTCGTAATAGCTCTCCAGATCGCTTTCGCTGATTGCGAAGTCGCCATCCTCATCTAAATACGCGTCACGCGTATAATGCTCCTTGGCGATGTTGACGCGCATGAACATTTCAACGCTTTCTTCGTCATCAGGGTCGTGGCCGTTCATGACCAGCGTGTCCCTGTAGTTTTGTTCAAGGTCCTCTTTCTCCCTTGCGCTCAACTCGTTGATTTCATCGTCATCGGTGGTGCCGTACGTCATCTCTTTGATCTTCTCGTCGATCTCGGAGGGTTCGACGTCATCGATGTAATCGCTCAGAAGTTGGCGGTCGATGTAGTTTTGGAAGTGCGAGAGGCCATCCATCACTTTGATGCGTTCATAGAGTTCCTGGTTCGTGACATCATGACCGTTATAGCTCATGAACACGCCGTCCTTGTTGGACAAGGCGGGCGTAGAGTCGTCGTTTTGAATGGCGTTGCACGCCACTGACAGGACGATGATTAATACGATGATGCTTAGGACAATCGCGCCCCTTTTGATTAGTTTAGGGTCCATAAATGTATCACTCCTTGTATAATTACGCATTATATATACTACCACTAATCATTTTTAAACACAATATAAAAATACCGCATCTTGCGGTGTTATGAATGTAAGAGAGGGGGATTTGACGATGTTCTTAAATTGCATTCATGCATACATGGTGTATAATGAAAAGGAATTGGAGTTGATGGACATGGAAGTGACAGTGCTCGCAAGCGGATCGAAAGGCAATGCGACCCACATAAAGACGCAACACGGTGTGTTCCTGATCGATGCCGGCATATCCTATAAGCAACTCATCTTGCGCATGCATCAAAGAGGCCTTTCGGATGCGCTAGACGGTGTGTTTCTCACCCATGAGCACAGCGACCATACAAAGGGGCTTTTCCAACTGCTCAAGCAGACCGGGATCCCCCTGTACGCCTTCCGGACCACCTACGAGGCGACCAGCAGGAAAAAACGCGCCCTGCCCGACGCGCACACCCACATCGACATACCTGGGTTCGGCTCGATGGCTCTGGGCGGGCTTAAGATCACGATGGTGCGCACTTCGCATGACGCCGCTCACAGTCTGGGTTTCGTCTTCGAGGAAAACGGAAAGCGCCTCGTCTATCTGACGGACACAGGCTTCTTGGATGAACGGCATTTTCCACTGCTTGAAAACGCGGACATGTATGTCTTCGAATCGAACTACGACGTCTCCATGCTTTATGAGTCCGAACGTCCACACCACCTCAAGCGTAGAATCGATTCTGTCCGGGGGCACCTGTCCAACACCGACAGCGCCTATTATCTCAGCCGTCTGATCGGTGAGCGGACCACCCAGATCGTCCTGGCCCATCCGAGCGAGGACTGCAACACGGAAGCCTGCGCGCTTTCTACATTGAAAGAGGTCTTCACAAGCTATGAGATGGATGTGGACGCGTACGCTGTCCATGTCGCCAAACAACACACCCCGAGCCCCACATTCAAATTGTGAAAAGAGAGGAAGATTCCATGGACCATGTCACACTGATCAAAGAGACCTGTGCAAAGGTGTTCGACGTTTCCAAAGCTGAAGTGACTTTGAAAACCCGCCTCATGGGTGGTATGTCGAACTATACCTATGTCATTTTAGTTGCAGGAGAGGAGTACACTTTCAGAGTGCCCGGAAAAAACGCCGACAAATTTGTCGACCGGGATGTCGAGGCCCATCACATTGAACTTGAGCGTCAACTCGGCCTCAACAACGAGACGGTCTATCTCGATCCTGAGAGCGGCATCAAGATCGCGAAATACATCGAAGGCGTGCCCCTGCACGAGAAAAAACCACTGGACTATCTCGAGGAGGCCGCAAGCGTGCTACGCACAATCCATGAAAGTGGCATCGAATCAAAATACGACTATGCACCCTTCGACCGGTTGGAACATTACGAAGGCCATCTTGAGGCTTTCGACTATGAACACGAAGCACGGTATTTCGAACTGAAAGCGTCCTTGAAGGCCCACAAGCCCTTCCTCGACGGATTCAAGAAAACCTTCACCCATGGGGACGCCCAGGTGAGCAACTTCGTCGTCCGCGAGGATGAAGTCCGCCTCATGGACTGGGAATTCACAGGCAACAACGACCCCTACTATGACATCGCCTGTTACGGAAACAACGATTTCGACCATGCCGTTGCGCTGCTTCCTGTCTATTTGCAGCGCACACCAAAATTCGAGGACTACAAACGGCTATACTTGTGGCGGACGTATCAATGTCTGCAATGGCACAATGTCGCGCTTTACAAGGACAAGATAGGCTTGAGCGAGGAACTTCAGGTAAACTTTGACTATGTCGCCAAGCTATATTTGCAAAAAGCGGAGGCGCTCCTGGCCAAATTGTAATGCTTAAGACGATTTTCCAAATAGAAGAAAACACTTTTGATGTAAGTGTTTTCTTTTTTTAAAAACCCACTATGACGTTGTTAAAATAAAGTGAATATTGTATAATTGACTTGTATGACAAAACGACATCATCAAATATCAATTGGAGGTAGTTGCGATGGCGACTAAAAAACAATTTCAGTCCATGGACGGCAACCAGGCGGCGGCACACGCAGCCTACGCGTTCACCGAAGTAGCGGGCATTTATCCGATCACCCCGTCTTCACCTATGGCTGAACACACCGACCTTTGGGCATCACAAGGCAAGAAGAACTTGTTCGGCATGCCTGTCAAGGTCATCGAAATGCAATCGGAAGCGGGAGCTGCCGGTACCGTTCACGGCTCACTGCAAGCCGGTGCGCTCACCACGACTTACACCGCATCCCAAGGGCTTCTTCTGAAGCTCCCCAACATGTATAAAATAGCGGGGGAACTGCTCCCCGGAGTCATCCATGTCGCTTCGAGGAGCCTTGCTGTACAGGCGCTCTCGATCTTCGGCGACCATCAGGATGTCATGGCGACGCGTCAAAGCGGATTCGCTCTGCTCGCATCAGGGTCCGTGCAACAGTCAATGGACCTCGCGGGGGTGGCCCATCTTGCGGCCATCAAATCCAGCATTCCGTTCGTGCATTTCTTCGACGGTTTCCGTACCTCGAACGAGGTCAACAAGATCGAAGTGATGGACTACAGCGTCTATGACCGTCTTATCGACCGCGACGCGGTACGCGCCTTCAAGAAGCGTGGCCTCAATTCCGCGAATCCCGTGACCCGCGGCAGCGCTCAGAACGACGATGTGTACATGCAGAACCGTGAAGTCCAGGACAAGTACTACGAAGCTGTCCCCGACATCGTCGCGCACTATCTTGAGGAGATCTCCAAAGAGACTGGCCGTGACTATGCACCGTTCACCTATTATGGCGATGAAGACGCTGAAGATGTCGTCGTCGCGATGGGCTCCGTCACGGAGACCGTCCGCGAGACTGTCGATTATCTCAGGGACAAAGAAGGCCGTAAAGTCGGATTGCTCACCGTGCATCTTTACCGTCCTTTCAGCGAAAAATACTTCTTCAAGGCTATGCCGGACACTGTGAAACGCATCACTGTCCTTGATAGGACGAAAGAAAGCGGATCGAACGGCGAGCCGCTCTATCTCGATGTACGCAACGTCTACTATGAAAAAGAGGACGCCCCCACGATTCTCGGCGGCCGCTACGGACTCTCAAGCAAGGACACGACACCCGCCCAGATCAAAGCGGTATACGACAATCTCCAAGGCGAACAGAGGAACCGTTTCACCATCGGCATCAACGATGACGTGAACCACACCTCGCTTGAAGTGCCCGAGGAGATTTCCACCATCGACAAGACGACGACCGAACTGCTCTTCTACGGATTCGGCAGCGACGGTACCGTCGGCGCGTCCAAGAACACCATCAAGATCATCGGCGAGAACACCGACATGTACGGTCAGGCCTACGCCGCTTACGATTCACGTAAGTCCGGCGGGGTCACCCGCATGCATCTACGCTTCAGTGAAAAACCAATCCGAAGCACCTATCTCGTCAACCATCCACACTTCGTGAGCTGCTCGAAGGATTCCTACCTGGAAATCTATGACATGCTGAGCGGCATGCGCAAAGGTGGCACCTTCCTGCTCAACACGGTCCGTCCGAAAGACGAGATCGAGGAACTCCTTCCTAACAAGGTGAAGCGTCAGCTCGCCGAAAAAGATGCGAAACTCTATATCATCAACGCCGTCAAGCTCGCCGAGGAAATCGGTCTTGGAGAACGCATCAACACCATCATGCAATCGGCTTTCTTCGCCCTCAACGAACACATCATGCCTTATGAAGAGGCGCAGAAGCTGATGAAGGAATACACCGAAAAAGCTTACGGCCGCAAAGGCCGCGACATCGTCGAGAAGAACTTCCAAGCCATCGAAAAAGGTAAAGAAGGACTTGTCGAGGTCGAAGTCAAGGATTCCTGGAAGTCACTGAAAGATGATAAGAAGGATTCTGACAGCGCCAAGCCGAGCTATGTCAAGGACATAGCCGAACCCATCAACCAGCTTGAAGGCTACAACCTTCCAACCTCCGCATTCGAAGACTATGCGGACGGCACGATGGAAAACGGAAGCACCTATTATGAGAAACGCGGCATCGCCAACTACGTGCCGAAGTGGAATGCAGACACTTGCATCCAATGTAACCAATGCGCTTTCGCCTGCCCCCACGCGGTCATCCGTCCTTTCCTTCTCACCGACGAGGAGATGGAGAACGCCCCTGAAGGCATCCAGACCCTCGACGCCCGAGGAAAAGGCATTGACGACCTTCAGTACAAGATTCAGATCTCCACACTCGACTGCACCGGTTGCGGCGTCTGCGTAAGTGTCTGCCCAACCAACCCGAAATCCCTCGAGATGGAGCCCATCGGCGACGCGATCGAACGTGGCGAAGTCGAAAACGCGAGATATCTCTATGAGGAAGTCTCTCCGAAAGACAACCTTGTCAAGAAAACCAACGCAAAGAACAGCCAGTTCGCGAAACCGCTCTTCGAATACCATGGCGCTTGCGCCGGTTGCGGGGAGACAGCTTATGTCAAGCTCGTCACCCAACTCTTCGGTGACCGCATGATGATCGCCAACGCGACAGGATGCTCATCGATTTACGGCGGGTCCTATCCTGCGACCCCTTACACCACCAATGACGACGGCCGCGGTCCGGCATGGGCCAACAGCCTTTTCGAGGATAACGCGGAATTCGGTTTCGGCATGCGCCACGGTCTTGAGACCATGCGCGATCGTCTACACTTCATTGTTGAAGAGAACAAGGACGAACTCCCCAAAGAGGCGGCTGACCTTTTCGAAAGCTGGAAAGAGAACCGTGACGACGGAGACAAGACTCTCGAGATCTCCAAACAGCTCCGTCCGATCCTTGATGAGATGGATGGCAAGCTCGGAGAAGAACTCCGTGAGCTCGCACCCTACATCGTCAAGCAATCGAACTGGATCATCGGCGGCGACGGTTGGGCTTACGACATCGGTTACGGCGGAGTTGACCATGTCATAGCGAGCGGCGAAGATGTCAACATCCTCGTGCTCGACACCCAGGTCTATTCCAACACCGGCGGACAGTCATCCAAAGCGGCCGGGAAAGGGTCCATCGCGGCGTTCACTGCCGCTGGTAAGTCCGACAACCAAAAGGACCTCGCATCCTTGGCCATGACTTACGGTCATGTCTATGTGGCCCAAGTATCACACGGCGCCTCCCAACAACAGGTCCTCAAGGCCATGCGTGAGGCGGAATCCTATAACGGACCGAGCATCGTGATTGCTTACAGCCCATGTATCGCCCACAAGATCGAGGGCGGCCTCACCCATTCCGCAGACCAGGCCAAACTGGCTGTCCAAAGCGGATATTGGCCGACTTTCCGCTTCGATCCGCGTCTGACGGAACAAGGCAAGAACCCGCTTCAGATTGACGCAAAGCAGCCCAAGTGGGAGAGATATGATGAGTTCCTCATGAACGAGGCCCGGTATTCACAGCTCAAAGACATCAACCCAGAGAAAGCCGACGAGCTTCTCGAAGCCAACAAGAAAGCGGCCCAACGCCGTTGGAGAATGTACAAACGCTACGAAGCGATGGATTTCTCCGAAGAAGCCAACGAGTAATAATCAAAAGAGGGTGCCAAGCTTTTTGGCCCCTCTTTTTTACTTGTCTGGGCATACTTGAATTAAATGGTCCGGGCATGTATAATATAGGGAAATTCATTGTTCAGACATCCAATGATTAAGCTTACATAGGAAAGGGGCATTCTTTTCATGGGAATGAATCCGGAAGTCAATCTAGTCTATATTTTCCAGGCGATCGGCCTGACGATCCTTTTTGTCGGCCTGATCGGATTTGAACGCCAACGGCGCAATAAAATAGCGGGTCTCACCACGCACCTCCTCGTCGCTTTGGGGGCGGTGGGCCTCACCATTGTCCAACAGACCATGGTCCAGGACATGTTCGCCTTCATCGCCGAGAATCCCGAATATGCGGAGAACATCACCTTCCAGCACCAGCGTCAGCGGATTGTCGCTCAGATAGTGAGCGGAATCGGCTTTCTCGGCACCGGTGCCATCCTCAAGACCAACGGCTACATCAGCGGTCTCACCACCGCTTCGACGCTTTGGATCAGCGCGATCATCGGCATCATTTTCGGTTACGGCATGTTCACCCTCGGCATCACTTTGTCGCTTTCGATCCTTTTCGTGCTCACCATCATCAAAAACGTCATCCGTCATAATGTCGAAGACCACAATTAAATGAAAAAAACCTCCATCCGGAGGTTTTTTATTGGAGTTCGCCAAGCGCGCTCATCGCCGCGCGTTTTCCAAACACAAGCGCATCCGTGATCGCACAGCTTCCGAGCCGTGAGGCGCCATGGACGCCACCCGTGCATTCGCCCGCCGCATAAAGGCCTTCAATGGGCGTGTGTGACTTGTCGAGCACCCGGGCGCGATCATCGATGCGCAGGCCGCCCATCGTATAGTGGATTTTCGGCCACACCTCCATCGCATAAAACGGAGGCGTATCAATCGGGGCGCCGTTATCGAGGGGCTTGCCGAAACGTTCGTCCTTGCCGGTGGTGAAGGATTTGTTGAAGTCTTTGATGGTGTGCTTTAGCGCCTCGGGGTCCATATGCTTGTCCACTGCGAGCGCATGAAGGGAGTCATGTGTTGTGACAGAGCCGTTCTTCAAGGCTTTCGAGATATCGATCCCGGTATTACGTACGGCCTTCTCGTCGGCGATCGCGATTGCCGGCTTCCTCAGAGCCAACACGGCATCCGCGACGCGTTTCCTGTCGGCGAGCTCATCGACGAAGCGTTCACACGTGTCGGGGTTGACCAAAATGCCTTTCGGCAAAGCGATGTAGTCCCCGAACTTTGGCGCATGACCGAACCCTTTCTCCTTTGGACTTGTCCACGGCGCAATCTGGACCTCGCTCAGGTCCACGGTGTCGGCGCCGATTGACTGGGCGCTTTTGAGCATCTCCGCGGTCGCGCCTTTCACATTGGTCGTGTCGAGGGTGCTGTATCTCTTGTCTATGGTGTTGAGGAAGCCCTGGTCCGCTCCGAAACCGCCACTTGCGACGATCACCCCGTGGCGTGCGTGAACGGTGTGGACGGTGTCCTCAGGGCTTCTGAAGCGCACGCCCTTGACACGGCCTTCAAGGAAGAGGAAATCCTCCACCTTCGAGCCTTTGTGAAGATCGCCACCGAGGTCCCTATAAGCTGCTTCAGCCTTTTTGACAAGCGTGCTTCCGCTCACCGGTACCGGCGTGTAGCACCGTTTCACAGAATGGCCGCCGAACTGGATGACGGCTCCGTCATAAGGCACGCCGATCGACCTGGTCCATTCGAACGCTTCCTTCGAGCCTTTGACGACTTCGTCGACAAGGGATTCGTTGTTCCTGTGAAGGCCCGCCTCGAGCATATCCGCCTTCATTCTATCAAACGAGTCCTCGATGCCATCGCGCCTTTGCCAATCGGTGCCGTATGCGGCGATGCCCCCATCGCTTATGCGGGTGTTGCCGCCAGCCACCTTGCGTTTTTCGAGTATAATGGTGTCATAGCCCGATTCCAAAGCGTATACCCCGGCCCGAAGACCCGCGGCGCCGCTTCCGATAATAATCAGATCATATGTTTTCATGCTTTCACCTCTCTTTCATGTTATCATGGATGAGGGGAAAAACTAAGGGAATAAAATAATCATATCATTAGCAAATTGACCGCAAATATTTTAAAATAATCTATGAGTCTAAAGGAGGTAATCTTATGGCAACATTAGAGATCAGGAATCTACACGCGAGTGTGAACGATATAGATATCCTTAGGGGCATCAATCTCACCATCAACGGGGGCGAGACCCATGCAATCATGGGCCCCAACGGCACAGGGAAGTCTACGTTGGCGAGCGTGATCATGGGGCATCCACGTTATACCGTCACAAAAGGGTCCATCACGCTTGATGGCGAGGACGTGCTCGCGATGAGCACGGACGAAAGAGCCCGTGCGGGGCTTTTTTTGGGTATGCAGGCACCGGCTGAAGTGCCGGGTGTCACCAACAGCGATTTCATCAAGACCGCGATCAATGCGAGACGTGAGGAAGGAAGCGTGCCGCTTTTCAAATTCATCAAGGATTATGACAAGGCGGTCGAAGCCCTCAAGATGCGTGAGGACCTCCCGCACCGGTTTTTGAACGACGGATTCTCGGGCGGAGAGAAGAAACGCAATGAGATCCTGCAGATGAGGATGCTCAAACCAAGCATCGCCATACTCGATGAGATCGACAGCGGACTCGATATCGATGCGCTCAAGATCGTCGGTGAGAACGTGACCGACATGAAAAGCCCGGATCTGGGCATGCTTTTGATCACACACTACCAAAGGCTCCTCGATTATATCAGCGCCGACACCGTTCATGTCATGATGCAGGGAAGACTGGTCAAAAGCGGCGGCGAGGACCTCATGAAAGCCATCGACCAGGACGGCTATGACTGGATCAAAGAGGAACTCGGCATCGAGGACGAACGCGTGGTCCCCGAAGAAGAGGAAGAGCCTGTCCTGCTCGAATCATGCGCGACCAAAGAGGCCACCAAGTAACATGGTCTCAAAACGAGAAACCCTTCAAGGCATCCTTCCCGAATCCCTGCATACGCTTGCGGACAAAAGCGAACATGTGATGGTCTTCAAGGACGGAAAGCTATATGGAGACCTTCCAAAGATCAAAGGGCTCACCATAGAACAATCGGCTGCTGAAACCCTTGACGACAAAGCCATCAAAGAGAACTTCAAGAAAATAAACACCTTCACAGAAGAGAACATATCGGGCGACACGGACACGTTGAAGATCCATGTCGACCGGGGCGTCACAATCGATACCCCCATCCATGTCTTTTTCATAAACGAGGGAAAAGACAGCGCTCAAAGGCTCAACATCATCGTCGAAGAGGGCTCGTCTTTGTCATTCGTCGAATATATAGAGAACACGGAAGCGGCCGGCATCAATTTCATGTCGAACGCCCGTGTCAAGCGTGGCGGTTCACTCAAATACACCGCCATCGCGAACAGTGTCAAAGACACCGTGGCCGGCATAAGCCGCAACGGCTGGGTCGATGCCTTGGGCATTCTCACCTACACCCTCGCGCAGTTCGGCGACGGCAAGACCGCCCATGACACCACGGTCCATCTCAAAGGCGAGGGCGCACAAGCCACAGCCGATGTCATCGCCCTCACTAGCGGCGTGCAGGAGACCGTCGTGAAAACCCTGATCGATCAT
Source organism: uncultured Candidatus Izemoplasmatales bacterium (assembly GCA_964501715.1). GTDB lineage: Bacteria > Bacillota_I > Bacilli_A > Izemoplasmatales > Izemoplasmataceae > M55B118. The sequence continues at coordinate 63,903 of CAZCTR010000004.1, forward strand.
CAGGCGCGACGCAGTGAAGGCCATATAAACCATTACGGTGTCGCCGCGGACGAAAGTTTCCTCGTGTTCGAGGGCACCGGCAAGATCGGTAAAGGACAGATTGGAAGCGTCGCCCGCCAGAACAATCATGGCATCGTGCTTTCCAAGCAGGCGCGTCTTGACGCCAACCCCTTCCTTCTGATTGATGAATACGACGTCGAAGCGTCCCATGGTGCGGCCATCGGACAAATCGATGAAGAGCAACTGTACTATCTCATGAGCCGCGGGCTCACGAAGAAACGGGCGGAGGAACTCATCATTCACGGCTTCTTGGCACCTTTCGAGAAAGCCCTCGGCAATGAGGACCTGAACGCCCACCTCTCAAAGCTCCTTGAGAGGAAAACGCATTAGAGGTGATTTCATGCGACTCCTTGATCTCAAAAAGGATTTCCCGGTATTCAAGGACAAGGAACTTGTCTATCTTGACACTGCGGCCTCCTCATTGATACCCGCGACCGTGATCGAGCGGATGGATGACTACTATCAACATACCCCCGTCAATGTTCACAGGGGTGTCTATGAGATGAGTCACAAGGCGACTAAAGCCTATGAGGCGGCCCGCGAGAAAATCGCCCGTTTCATCCATGCGGATTTCGAGGAGATCATCTTCACGCGCGGAGCCTCGAGCGCTTTGAACATGCTCGCGAGAATGCATGAATCCGCGATCGGACCCGGTGATGAGATCATCGTGAGTGAACTTGAACACCATTCCCACCTTCTTCCCTGGCAGCAGCTCGCCAAGAGGAAAAAAGCGACCTTGAAATACGTTCCGCTCACAAAAGAGGGGCGCATCACGGTTGAAAGTTTCCAAAGTGTTCTCAGTGATAAAACCAAAATTGTCGCCCTCACCGGCGTGTCCAACGTGATGGGTTACAGGACCCCCCTTGAACCCATCATCGCCCTCGCACATGAGAAAGGCGCCATCGTCAGTGTGGATGCGGCCCAGATGACGCCGCACGAGGCCATCGATGTGAGAGCGCTCGATTGCGATTTCCTCGCTTTTTCGGGCCACAAGATGCTCGGGCCTAACGGGGTAGGCGTGCTTTATGGCAAAAGAAAGCATCTGGACGGCCTTGAGCCGCTCGAATACGGCGGCGACATGGTCGATGTCGCGGAGCTCTACGACGCCTCCTGGAAAGACACCCCCTACAAATTCGAAACCGGCACGCCCCCCATCGCCGAAGTCATCGGACTCGGAGCGGCAATCGATTATCTCGAACATGTAGGCATGGAGCACATCAGCCAACACGAACAGACACTTCACGCCTACACCATGGAAAAACTTTTAAAACTTGAAGGCATCACGGTCTACAACCCTGAATGCGAAAGCGGCATCATCACGTTCAACATCGACGGGGTCCATCCGCACGACGCGGTGACGTTCTTCGACGAGGACAATATAGCGATGCGCGCCGGACATCATTGCGCCCAACCGGTCATGCGGTTTCTAGAAGTGATCGCCACGCTCCGAGCGTCGTTTTATCTCTACAATTCCCAAAGTGATGCGGACCGGTTTGTCGAAAGCGTCAAAAGCGCCCGCGATTTCTTCACATCCGTCGGATTCTAGGAGGCTTTTATGAGAAACCTTGAGAACCTTTACCGCCAGATCATCATGGACCATTACAAGAACCCGAGGAACAAAGGGTTGAAAGATGACCTTGAATACCATAGTGAACATATCAAGAATCCCAGTTGCGGAGATGACATCACCATCCAGACCAAAGTCGAGGATGGCGTTGTCAAGGATATCCGCCATGAAGGCAGCGGCTGCAGCATCTGCTGTTCATCGGCGAGCGTGCTTTCGGAGCTTCTTAAAGAAAGACCCGTCGAGGAGGCGGAACGCATCGCTGAAAACTATCTTCTGATGCTGATGGACAAGGAATATGACGAATCCATCGAATTCGAGGAAGCGATCGCGTATCAGGGTGTGAAACAGTTCCCCGCAAGGATCAAATGCGCCTCCATCGCATGGAAGGCTTTCCAAAATACATTGAAATAGGTGATGGAACATGAGCGACACCAAAAAAGAAATAGAGCGGATCATCGGCGATTACAAATACGGCTTCAAAACCGAGACGAAATCCGTTTATGATACAGGCAAGGGCCTGACTGAAAAAATCGTCCGCGACATCTCCAAGATCAAAGAGGAACCGGAATGGATGCTCGAATACCGCCTCCAGGCCTACGAGAACTTCAAGACCATCCCGAATCCCACCTGGGGACCCGACCTCTCGGGTGTCAATTTTGACGACATCACATACTACAAGAAACCCTCGGAAAAGAGTGAACATTCCTGGGACGACGTCCCAGACGAGATCAAAGAGACCTTCGACAAGCTCGGCATCCCCGAAGCGGAACGCGAGTTTTTAGCGGGTGTGGGCGCCCAGTTCGAAAGCGAGGTCGTCTATCACTCGACCATGGAGGAACTGTCCAAACAGGGTGTCGTCTTCACCGACACCGACACGGCCCTAAGAAAATACCCGGAGCTTTTCAAAGATTATTTCGCACAGGTCGTCGCGAACAACGACAACAAATACGCGGCCTTGAACGGAGCGGTATGGAGTGGCGGGTCCTTCATCTATGTCCCGAAGGGCGTCAAGCTCGAGAAGCCGCTTCAGAGTTATTTCCGCATCAACAGCGAACAGATGGGGCAGTTCGAACGCACCCTCATCATCGTCGATGAAGGGGCGAGCCTTCATTATGTCGAAGGGTGCACCGCACCCATCTACACCACGCACTCGCTGCACGCGGCCACCGTCGAGATTTTCGTCAGGAAGGGCGGACATTGCCGCTACACCACCATCCAGAACTGGGCCGCCAACATCGTGAATCTCGTCACGAAACGCGCGCTCGTCGAGGAGGACGCCCACATGGAGTGGGTCGATGGCAACATCGGAAGCGGCATCAACATGAAATACCCCGCTTGTATCCTGAAAGGCGACAGGGCGAAAGGGACCACGATCTCCATCGCGTTCGCCGGCAAGAACATGCATCAGGACACCGGAGCGAAGATGGTCCATATCGGGAAGGACACCACCAGTTCAATCACATCCAAATCGATGAGCGCCAAAGGCGGCAAAGTGAACTACCGCGGACTCATCCATCACACCAGGGAAGCCCTCGGTGCCAAGAGCAACATCGAATGCGACACCATCATACTCGATGATCAGAGCACCTCTGACACCTTGCCTTTCAACATCGTCAAGAACAACGAGGCGCAGGTCCAGCACGAAGCAAGCGTCTCCAAAGTGAGCGAGGAGCAGCTTTTCTATCTCATGAGCCGTGGTTTAACAGAAGAAGAGGCCACTGAAATGATCATCATGGGGTTCATCGAACCCTTCGCCAAGGAGCTTCCGATGGAATACGCCGTCGAGCTCAATCAGCTCATCAAACTCGAAATGGAAGGGTCCATCGGCTAAGATGGACCCTTTTCCTTTGCACAAATGTCAATTTCGTCATTGCGGTTTCTCATAAAATGTCTAACACTTTTTAAAGACGGCGCCTTGCGTTATAATATAGGTGGATATTGAAAAATATGAATAAGGAGTAGATAATCATGAACACTACAATCAATGCGCTCCGATTTCTCGGAGCCGACCAGACAAACGCTGCACAAAGTGGCCATCCCGGCATCGTGTTCGGTGCCGCGCCGATTGTGTATGAGCTTTTCAAGAACCATCTCAATGCGACCCCTGAACAATCGGATTGGTTCGACCGTGACCGTTTCGTCCTCTCGGCGGGTCATGGGTCCGCACTGCTATACGGGCTATATCACCTGACGGGATACAATGTGACGATCGACGACCTCAAGGCTTTTCGTCAGAAGGGCTCCATCACGCCCGGGCATCCCGAATACGGTGAGACAGACGGTGTCGAGGCGACAACCGGCCCCCTCGGACAAGGCATATCGATGTCTGTGGGCATGGCAATCGCCGAGGCGAATCTTCGCGCCCGCTTCAACAAGGACGACCTCAAGGTCATCGACCACTACACCTACACCGTCGTAGGCGATGGCGACCTTCAGGAAGGCGTCGCACAGGAATCCATCTCTCTCGCGGGCCATCTCGGTCTCAACCGTCTCATCGTCCTTTATGACTCCAACGACGTGCAACTCGACGGTCCGGTCGGTGAGGCCTATAGCGCGAACACGCAGAAAAAGGTTGAATCCATGGGCTTCGATTATCAACGCGTCGATGATGCGAACGATACAGACGCCCTGTCAAAAGCCATTGCGAACGCCAAACAATCGAACACACCAAGCTTCATCGAAATCAAGAGCGTGATCGGCTATAAATCTTCCGTCGCAGGCACCAGCGCCGCCCACGGTGCGCCTTTCGGAGAAGAGGAGACCGACAGGTTGCGCGAGGTGTTCGACTACCCTTACAAGAAATTCGAAGTGCCGAATGAAGCTTACGAGGATTTCAAAAGCACGTTCAAGACCCGTGGCGACAAGGCGCTTGAAGCCTGGAAGGAAACTCTCAGACAGTATGAGGAGAAATATCCCGAAGACTACAAGGCGCTCAAACCGATCATCGAAGGCAAGGTCGACGCCGACCTTGAAAGTCTGATGGGTGATGCCCCCATCGGTACCGAGGAAGCCACCCGTAAGACCATGGGTGCTCTAGTCGACAGCGTGAGCGCACAGATCCCTTCTATGATAGGCGGGTCTGCAGACCTCTCGGTCAGCACAAAGATCAAAGGGCCGGACGGAAATTTCACCAAAGAGAACCCCAAAGGCAGAAACATCAACTTCGGCGTCCGGGAACACGCGATGGCCGCGATCGTGAATGGAATCACCCTTCACAACATGCGCGGCTTCAGCGGAGGGTTCATGATCTTCAGCGACTACATGAAACCCGCACTCCGTCTCGCCGCGATCCAGCATCTTCCCGCGACATTCATCTTCACCCACGATTCAGTGGCCGTAGGAGAGGATGGTCCCACCCACGAGCCGATTGAACAGCTATCGGTCTTCAGGGCGACCCCGAACATGAACACGCTCCGACCTGCCAATGCCAAGGAAGTCAGACACGCTTTGCGTTTCGCGCTCGAATCAGAAAAGACACCGACCGCCATCGTGCTCACACGCCAGGATACCAAGACGCTCAACGAGGTCTCTTACGAACAGTTCAGTCAAGGCGCCTACATCGCAAGCGACAAGGAGGATTTCGAAGGCATCCTGATCGCGAGCGGCAGCGAGGTCGAACTTGCGATCAAAACGCAAGAACTGCTTGCGGATAAAGGCATCAACGTCCGTGTCGTCTCCATGCCTTCACAAGAGCTTTTCAACGCCCAGGATGAAGCGACGCGTGAAAAAATACTGCCCAGTGACGTCAAGAAACGTCTCGCCGTCGAACTCGGGTCACCACAAAGCTGGTACCGCTATGCGTCCAATGTCTACGGACTTGAACGCTTCGGACTCAGTGCACCTGGGGACGATGTCCTTGAAGCGCTCGGCTTCACCCCCGAGGCGCTCGCAAAGCATTACGAGTCCCTTTAATGCAAGAAGCGGCTTCGGCCGCTTCTTTTTTAAGCGTGATCCCGATTCTAAAATGGTCTGTTTTTTGATATAATGGCTTTGAAAGTCAGGTGAGAACATGAACACAACCATGGTGCATCTACAATGGAGTGAACCGGACCACATGGTCAGCGAGTTGCTCGTGAGCCTCTATCCCGACATGCTCATGGAGGCCTCCGAGGATACCTACATGCTTTTCAGGGTGGATGAGGATCGCATCGACCTTTCCTTTGAGGACCTTTACAATCTTCTAGTCACGGACTTCCAGATGCGTTTCACTCTCCTAAAGCTTCCGGAAGCCGCAAGCGCCCTCCTTCCCCTCTCGATGTGGCGTTCTATCGCGAACACCTTGAAATACGGCCATTATGACCTTGAGACCGCACTGATCCAAGCAAGCAGGCACCTTCCGACCTTGTTTGAGAAATTGCGTGAGACCATCAGCTCCTTGATCTCGAAAACGGACATCACCACTGTCCTTGCGCTCGCAAATGCCAATATGAATCTGTCCACGGCGGCCAAACATCTTTATATCCACAGAAACACGATGATCTACAGGCTCGATCATGTGAACCGGGTCACGGGCATCGATGTGAAATCGTTCAAAGGGCTATTTATCATGTACAGCCTTTATCAAGTCCATTGATTTGTGCAAAGTGCCCATTTCCACGGGCACTTTTTTTATGTATACTTTGAACTGTGAATGTTAGAGAAACCATAAAACATCAAAGGAGATTCAATCCATGGCCCAATTAAAGTTCAGAGAACTCAAGAAAGTCTATGAAGGCGACGTCCTAGCCGTAGATGATTTCAATCTGCATGTGGACGACCAGGAATTCATCGTACTCGTCGGACCGTCCGGTTGCGGTAAGTCAACCACCCTCCGCATGGTCGCAGGCCTCGAGGATATCACCGAGGGTGACCTCTATATCGATGACGTCCGTGTCAACGATGTCCAGCCGAAAGACCGCGACATCGCGATGGTATTCCAGTCCTACGCGCTTTATCCGCACATGACGGTCTATGACAACATGGCCTTCAGCCTGAAACTGAGAAAGTTCCCCAAAGATGAAATCGACGAACGCGTCCAGGAAGCCGCGAAGATCCTCGGCCTCGCCGCATACCTAGACCGCAAGCCGAAAGCCCTGTCCGGCGGACAGAAGCAACGTGTCGCACTCGGCCGCGCCATTGTCCGTGATGCCAACGTGTTCCTGATGGACGAGCCGCTTTCGAACCTTGATGCGAAACTGCGTGTCCAGATGCGCGCGGAGATCATCAAGCTCCACAAACGCATCAAGACGACCACCATCTATGTCACCCATGACCAGATCGAAGCGATGACCATGGCGGACCGCATCGTCATCATGAATGACGGCTACATCCAACAAGTCGGCATCCCCAAGGAAATCTATGACTATCCGAACAATGTCTTTGTCGGCGGATTCATCGGCACGCCTGCGATGAACTTCGTCCACGGAAAACTTCTCGAAGACGGCTATTTCGAAAGCGAGAATGTCCGTGTGAAGGTACCGGAGGCCAAATACAACATCCTCAAGAAAAAAGGCTATGAGAGACAGCCCCTCATCATGGGGATCCGTCCTGAGGACATCCATGACGAGAACATCGTCATGGAGACTTACAAGGACTCCCATGTCAAACTCAAAGTCGAAGTTTCCGAGCTGCTCGGTGCAGAGACCAACATTTACGCGAAAATCGGTGACAAGGAAATCGTCGCCCGCGTCTCGGCCCGCGACGACATCGAAATGGGCGACGAACTGGAACTCGCCTTCGACATGAACAAGGTCCATTTCTTCGACCCGAACAGCGAACTCCGCATCAGGGACGACAAGGACACCATCGGGATTGTCGACAAGCAGAACAAACGCAAATAAGCATCGGACGGCGGTTATCCGCCGTCCGTTTTTTAAACGGTTTCATTTCCGCCTGATTTTTTCATCCTCAATAACGGTGTGTTGAAGGCAATGACACTATACTTGAAGTTGAGGTGATGAGATGCAATACATAGAAAGGGTCTCCGAAGGGCTTCTAGTCAAGACGGAGGACAAGATGGAAATCCTGGCACAAGGGATGAAGGCGTTTTTGAACACATTGCTCAAAAAGGAACTTGCTACTTATGAAGGTCGGATCAAGACATTGAAAGAAGCCTATCAACTCAAGAACAATGTGCCGATCTACATTGATGAATCACTTTGTATGTACATGAGCACGAATATCAGGGACATGAATGCAGTCTGCATCAATTATCACAGCGTGCTGTCCATCCGGAAAAAGGACACGCATACGAGTGAAATCATCTTCAAGGATTTATCGATCAAGACCGTGAATGTGTCTTATGGAAAGCTCATGCGAAGGCATGCACGGACCGCGCAACTGCTGCATATGCTATGACCGCCAACATTGGCGGTCATTTTCATGTAAACGTTTTATAAAAAAGAAAATGCTTACAAGTTTACGCTTTGATAGAATTAGAAGACGTTATTTAGTATAATGAAAGTGGATTAAATTGAGCTAAAGGAGTGTTTGAATGGCTAAAAAGACAATACGCGACATTGAAGTCTCCGGCAAGAAGGTCCTAGTCCGTGTCGACTTCAACGTCCCCATGGAAAACGGCAACATCACGGACGACAACCGCATCCGGCAGGCGGTTCCAACCATTGAGCAACTGATCGAAAAGAATGGCAAGGTCATCTTGTTTTCACACCTTGGACGTGTTAAAGAGGAAGCCGACAAAGAAGGCAAAAGCCTGAAACCTGTGAGCGATGCGCTTGCAGAAAAACTGGGCAAGCCTGTCACATTCGTCGGAGTGACACGTGGCAAGGAACTTGAGGATGCCATTGCCAAAATGAAAGACGGCGATATCGTCATGGTCGAAAACACCCGTTTCGAGGACATCGACGGCAAGAAAGAAAGCAAGAACGACCCAGAGCTCGGAAAATACTGGGCCTCTTTGGGAGACGTCTTCGTCAATGACGCTTTCGGGACTGCGCACCGCGAACACGCGTCTAACGTAGGCATCGCAAGCAATGTGGATGAAGTGGCCGCAGGCCTGCTTTTGGAACGCGAGATCAAGTTCATCGGTGGAGCCGTAGAGAATCCCTCACGCCCGTTCGTCGCCATCTTGGGCGGTGCCAAAGTGAGTGACAAGATCGGTGTCATCCGCAATCTGCTCAAAAAAGCGGACATGGTGCTGATCGGCGGTGGAATGAGTTATACCTTCATGCGTGCCAAAGGCATCGAGACAGGAGAGAGCCTTGTCGAGGAAGACAAGATCGAACTCGCGAAAGAGCTCCTTGAGGAAGCTCAAGGCAAACTTCATCTTCCTGTCGATTTCAAAGTCACCAAGGAGTTCAGCAATGATGCACCGTTCAGAGTCGCGAACATGGACGGGATCAAAGCTGACGAGCAAGGACTCGACATCGGTCCTAATACGCTCAAGAAATATGAAGAGATTCTTGAAAACGCCAAGACAGTCGTCTGGAATGGTCCTGTCGGTGTATTCGAGTTCTCGAAATTCGCCCAAGGCACCTTAGGCATTCTGGAGAAACTTTCCTCGCTCGAGGACACCAACACCATCCTCGGTGGCGGCGACAGTGCTGCAGCAGCCATTTCCCTCGGTTATGAGCACAAGATCACACACATTTCGACCGGCGGAGGCGCTAGTCTGGAGTACCTCGAAGGCAAGAGTCTCCCTGGCATCGACTGTGTCGATGAGCTGTAGATGAGAGAAGGGAGTATGTGATGAGAAAAGAATTGGTCATCCAAAGCACCGAAGGCCTTCATGCGGTTCTGGCCTCGAAACTGGTCCATCTCGCGAGTGCGTATGCATCGGATGTCACCCTTGAATACGCCGATAAGTCAGTCGACGCGAAAAGTGTCCTCGGTCTTATGAGTCTCGCTGTCCCCGCAGGGGAGAACGTGGTGGTCAAAGCCGACGGCGATGACGCACAAGAAGCCATTGAAGAAATATCTAGACTATTGGAGTAGGTGAAACCATGCGCAAGCCCGTGATCGCAGGGAACTGGAAGATGCACAAAACCAGGGACGAAGCCCTGCAGTTCATTTATAGCGTCAATCAGGAAGTACCGAGCAAGGAATTCGTGGAGACCGTGGTCGCACCGCAGGACCCCATTCTGCGTGACCTCGTGAAACGTCAAGGTGACAACCTCCGCATAAGCGCTCAGAACATGCATGAGAAGACAGAGGGGGCCTTCACCGGCGAAACGTCGGCCGCCACACTTGAGAATCTCGGTGTCGAATACGTCATTATCGGACACAGCGAACGTCGAGCGATGTTCAACGACACCGATGAACGCGTCAATAAAAAGCTTCATCAGGCCTTCCGTTTCGGCATCACCCCGATCTTATGTGTCGGAGAAGCGCTTGAAACCCGTGAAGCGGGAGAGACCGACATCTTTGTCAAAAGCCAGGTGAAAAAAGCGCTCAAAGGTCTTGGGAACGAGCAAGTCAAGAATCTCGTCATCGCCTATGAGCCCATCTGGGCGATCGGCACAGGCAAGACCGCAACAAGCGATCAGGCCGAGGAGACAATCAAGATGATCCGTGAATCCCTGGCAACCCTTTACGATGCGTCAGTGAGCGACGAGACGCGCATCCTCTATGGAGGAAGCGTCAAACCCGCTAACATCGACGAGCTTCTCGCACAGGACAACATCGACGGTGCGCTCGTAGGTGGAGCCTCACTTGATGCGAAAAGTTTCATGACGCTTGTCGAGGCCGCGACCAAGTAAACCAACACAACCCCCAAACCCCATCGCTTCTGATGGGGTTTGTTTTTTTGAGCATGGTTGGCTATAATGGTGTATATCACTCTAGGAGGTATGAACATGGGTCTCATAGAACATTTTCAACATTTGGCGGTCCCTTTTTCCCGCCATCTGGATGAAAAAAGCACGCTCGCATTCTCTTTCAAGTTAGAAAGTGAAATCGTACACGGACACATCGAAGGCACGCAGATCACCATCAGGGAAGAATCCCAGGCAGAAGAGGATATCGGATTCAAAACTGATGCCAAGACATTCAAGGCCATCACGGATGGCGAGATTGAAGCGTTCACGGCCGCAGCCAAGGGGGATGTCCGAGAACCCGCCCCTCTTGAATGGGAGATGAAACGTCCTTTGGATAAAGCGAAGATCAATACGCTTTATGCGTTTCTGATGCATTTCTTCCAATCCGCTTCAACACGGATTGTCCCCCTTGAGAGGGAAAAAGCACGCGTGGTCCATGGTGCGTCCGCGATCCCGCTCTTTTACAGAACCGGAATGCGCAGCGCATTCTATGTCATAGACAAGGGCGATCAATTGAATGAGGAAGGTGACACGAATCCTTTTGATCAGGCCTTCATCGTCATCAAGGGTGAAGGGAAAGCGAAAATCGGGGAGGAGACTCTGGCGCTTCGTGACCATGTGGCCTACCATGTCCCGAAGGATGGAGACCATGTCGTATGGAACGAGAATGACGAGCCACTCGAGCTGATCTGGCTCGCCTGGGGTGAAGGCGCATAAAAAAAAGCACGGATCGAATCCGTGCTTTTAATTTGCATTTTAGCGGTTGTAGTATTCGACGATGAGGTTTTCCTTGATGTCTGTGAGAAACTCACGACGTTCAGGATAACGCTTGTAGGTGAAAGCTTTCTTCTCATCGTTGAACTCGATGAAGTCAAGACGTTCAGCGACGGCTTCAAGGGCATCCTTGACGACTGCAAGGTTCTGGGATTTCTCCTTGAGCGCTACGGACTGACCGGGCTTGACACGGTATGAAGGGATGTCGACTTTCTTGCCGTCCACTTCCAAATGGCCGTGCGAGACAAGCTGGCGGGCTTGACGGCGTGTACGGGCTAGACCTGAACGGAAGACGAGGTTGTCAAGGCGGCTCTCAAGCAGGAACAAAAAGTTCTCGCCTTGGCGGCCTTCCATCTTCTTGGCCTCATTGAACGTTTTCTTGAATTGACGTTCGTTCACGCCGTAAGTGAAGCGCACCTTCTGTTTCTCTTGGAGCTGTGTGCCGTATTCACTCACTTTGGAGCGGCGTTGGCCGTGTTGACCTGGGGGGTAGGGACGTTTGCCGATATCTTTACCGGTTTCGAGCGTCGAGTACTTGAGACGACGCGAAACTTTCCATTGCGGTCCGGTATATCTGGACATACGATTTCCTCCTTTTTCTCATATTTGCGGTGAAAAGAAGTGCATGGTTGCTTCAAGGGCTGAACAATTTATGCGTTTCACCTCGTCAGCTGAGGGTACTAAGCGCCCATGATGCACGGATTGTTCGACGGTCTTGAAACTTTCCATGTAGCTGCCTTTAAAACGCATGCGCAAGTATTATATGATACTCACCGCAACTTGTCAACAATAACCCCGGCCGCTTTTTCCAGGAATGCCCGGTCAGTCTCATCAAAACGTGAGCGTACGGGACTGTCGATATCGAGCACCCCGAAAAGGGCGTCATGCTTGAAAAGCGGCACGACGATCTCGCTCTTCGAATCCGAGTCGCAAGCGATGTGACCTTCGAAGTTATCGACGTCTCGGACGACGACGGTCTCGCCCTTTTTTGCGGCGGTGCCACAAACCCCGCGCCCGAAGAAAATCCGTGTGCAGGCGGGAAGGCCCTGGAAGGGCCCGAGGAAAAGCTGGCTCTCCTCGCGGATGTAAAAACCGACCCAGTTGGTTTCGTCCAGGAAATAATCGATGATTGCGGCCGCGTTCGACAGTGTCGTATACCAAGGTTCGTCCTCGTTCAAGTAATAGGGCAAAGTATCGAGCAATGTCTCGTAATTGGTTTTCTTGTCCGCGCTTCTTTCGATGGGTATGAACATATTACCACCTCTTCACAAATCATATAAAACATTCCGGAAAATTGCAACGGATATGGTACAATGGAGTATGATTTTGGAGTGATGATAATGATAGACAGACTGTTAGTACGATATGGGGACCTGATCCTCAAAGGACGCAACAAGAAACGGTTCGTGAAGATGGTACTCGCCCGTATCGAAGAGAGGATCGAAAGTGATAAAGTCGTATTCGAACCGAGCCATGACAGGCTCTATATCGTCTTGAACGGCGAATCAGAAGCTTCCGTCGTCGATGCGCTCAAACATGTGCCGGGCCTTCATAGCTATTCCCGTGTCATGAAGACCGGAAAGACCATGGAAGCCATCAAAGAAGGCGCCCTCTCGCTCGCCCGCGAGGAGATCCGTCCCGGTGAGACGTTCAAGGTCGAGACCAAGCGGGCCGACAAAACCTTCCATCCAGCCTCCCCGGAAGTCTCCAAGGCGGTCGGCGGCTATGTCCTCTTCCATGAAAAGACCATGGAAGCGGCCATGAACCGTCCCGACCAACAAATCAACGTCGAGATCAGGCGTGAAGGTGTGTTCGTATATACGCGCAAGATCCCTCTTATCGGAGGGTTTCCTGTCGGTTCGATGGGGAAGGGCCTTGTCATGATGTCGGGTGGCATCGATTCCCCGGTAGCCGCCTACTTTGCCCTCAAGAAGGGGATAGACATTGAACTTGTGCATTACGAATCCACCCCCTACACGAGCATAGAGTCCGTGCAGAAAGTCCATGACCTAGCCCGGGTGCTTGCGAAATACGGCGTCCAAAGGACCATTAAGCTTCACCTCGTGCCATTCGCGAATCTGCACGCCGCCATCATGCAAAAAGTCCCCGAACCTTACGTCATCACCATCATGCGGCGCATGATGGTGCGGATCACCGACCGTTTCGCCCGCCAGGATCACACCCCTGTCATCATCAACGGCGAATCGATCGGGCAAGTGGCCAGCCAGACTTTGGAAAGCATCCATGTCACCCAGGCGGTGACCACCATGCCCATTCTGAGCCCTCTCACCGCGTTCGACAAACAGACCATCATGACCAAGGCCCGCGCCATCGGCACCTACGATATCTCTGTGAGACCCTTCGAGGACTGTTGCACGGTCTATGTGCCCAACCAACCCGCCACCAGACCCCGGGACTTCTACGCCAAACGCTATGAGGGCCTCTTCAATTACCGTGCCTTCATCGATGATTGCCTCAATCGAATCCGCACCATCGAAGTGACCCCCGAGTCGACCATCGACTTTCCTCTTCGCGGATTCACCGTCGAAGAGGCTTTAAAGGAGGACACGTGATGCTCACCTCGACAGGGAACGACACGGTGAAACGTTTTGCGAAACTCCATCAGAAAAAATACAGGGACAAAGAAGGCCTTTTCATCATCGAAGGGCCGCATCTTGTCGAAGAGGCTTTGAAACACGGTCGCGTCCACACCGTCTTCTCGCTTGAAAAAAGGGAAGGTGCGGTGCAAGTCAACCAGGCGGTCATGAAAAAACTGACCGACACACACCATGTCCCGCCTGTCGCGGCGGTGGCGTTCAAGCCGGAGTTGAAGACACTCTCAGACAAGGTCCTCATCCTTGAAAGGATCCAGGACCCGGGCAACGTCGGTACGCTGATCCGCACCGCCCTCGCCTTCGGTTTCACAAGCGTCGTCCTCGACCGCACGGCCGATGTCTACAGCCCGAAAGTGATCAGGAGCACCCAGGGCGCCATCTTCCAGATGGATTTACGGTTCATGGACGTGAAATCGTTCAAGGAAGCCAACCCGGAGCACACGCTTTATGCCGCGGCTGTCGATGGAACGGCCGCCTTCAAGTCGCCTGAGGGGCCTTGCGGACTGGTCCTAGGGAACGAGGGCCAAGGACTCGAATCTTCGACGCAGCGGCTGTGCGAACATCTCATACGCATTCCGATCGACCACATCGATTCCCTCAATGTCGCGGTCGCCGGCGGCATCCTCATGCACAAGTTGAAATAGACATTTGCACCCTTTTGGCTTGCCTTATTCTCTTTCCTATGATACAATAACCGTACATATGGGTTAGAAGAGTGGGTCAAAGCCCGCTCTTTTTATGCCATAAGGAGGAGTAACCATGATCAAAATGGAAGAAGCATTGAAACAACAAATACAAAAAGAAGTCGAATCGCTTGAATACGCGTTCTATGACGTCCACATCAAGACCGTTCAAGGTGACAGGGTCCTGAGTGTCGAGATCGACCACAGGAACGGCATCGACCTTGATGACTGCGTGAAGGTCTCCGAACACCTGTCCGCATTCCTCGACGAGGAGGATCCGATTCAGGAATCCTACATGCTCGAAGTCACGAGCGCAGGCGCGGAACATCCCCTCAGAAACGCCGAAGAGATTGAACGCGCCCATGGGAAGTATGTGCATGTCGAGACATTCGAACAAGTCTTCGAAGGCATCCTCGAGAGCATGGATGACGCTTCGATCACCATCCGCGAGAACAAGAAGACGACGACCATACTGATGGCGGATATACAAAACATCCGTCTCGCCATCGATTTCAAGGGAGGCAAATAGCATGAAATCCAAGCAATTCTATGAAGCGCTCGACGCCGTTGTGAAAGAACGCGGACTTCCAAAAGAGGAAGTCCTTGAACTGTTGAGACGCGGATTCTTGAACGCATACAAGAAAGAATACGACAACAACGAGAATGCACGGGTCGAATTCAAGGAAGAGAAGAACGAGATTCTCGTCAAAGCCGATTATCTGGTTGTCGAAGACGACCCCGCGAGCGACCAGGTGAGCCTCGAGGAAGCCAGGAAAGAAAAGAAGACCATCAAAGTCGGCGACACACTCACCCGGGACATCACCCCGAAAGATTTCGGACGCATCGCGGTGGTGAGCGCCAAGCAGATTCTGACACAAGGCCTCAAGAACCTTGAGCGCGAGAAGGTCTACAACATCTTCAAAGAACGCGAGAACGAGATGATCAACACGGAGATCACCGGCCTCAACAAGGATTTCGTGACCTTGTCGCTCGGACACAACCTGGAGACAAGCCTCCCGAGAAAAGAACTTCTCAGAACCGACGAGACCCGCATAGGCGCCAAGCTCAAAGTCTATATCACCAAAGTCGAGATGACCACCAAGGGTCCGAAGGTCTTTGTGTCCAGAACGGACAGGAACCTGGTGAAACGCCTGCTTGAACAAGTCACACCGGAGATCATGGACGGCACCGTCGAGATCATGGGGCTCGCCCGCGACGCGGGCAGCAGAAGCAAGGTCGCGGTGTTCAGCCATGATGAGAACGTGGACCCTGTCGGCGCCGTGGTCGGCTATAAGGGCGAGCGCATCAAAGAAGTGCTCGACGCCCTTCAAGGTGAGCGCATCGACATCTATGAATGGGCCAAGGAACCAGCCGAGCTCATCTCGAATGCGCTCGAACCCGCCAAAGTCGTCGGAATCAACCCCAATCACAAGGACAAAAGCGCAATCGTGATCGTCGAGGACCGCTACTACACCTCCGCGATTGGCGCCAAAGGACAAAACGCCCGCCTCGCGGCCCAATCAAGCGGATGGAAGATTGACATCAAGTCCATCACCGACGCCGATGAGCAAGGCATTCACTACCGTCCTATTGATGATGAAAGCTATGACGGCGCGGGTGATGATGCGGATGAGGATTACTACACCCCTGGCGACATCCCTCATGAAGAGGAGATGGACGGGGACGATTACGACGCTTACGATGAATCCGTCCATGAGGACGCCGCCTATTACGATGGGGGCGATGACGATGAAAAAGCGTAAAGAGCCTTTGAGAAAATGCGTGGCGACCGGAGAGATGCTTCCGAAACAGGCCATGCTCCGCATCGTCAAGAACAAAGAAGGGGAGATCTTCGTCGACCCCACGGGCAAGGCACATGGACGCGGCGCATATGTCAAATTCGACAAGTTGGCCGTCCAGACACTCAAGAAGAAACGCATCCTGGACAAGGTGTTCTCCATGAAAGTCGACCCGTCCGTCTATGATGCCATCGATGAAGCAATCCCCCATGAGTGATACGCGCACACTCGGTCTACTCGGCCTCGCCGCCCGCGCAGGCGGAATCGTCGATGGTGCCGAGCGGGTAGTAGAAGCGCTCAGGAAAAAACCGAAACCGCTCGTCTTTCTTGCGAAAGACGCCGGGGAGAACACGGCGAAAAAAGTCCGCGACAAATGTGAAACCTATCACATCGAGATTGATGAGACTTTCTCAAAGGACGCACTCTCCCAAGCGATCGGAAAGAAAAATCGAACAGTCATCGCGGTGACGGACCAGAGATTTGTCCGGCCGCTATGCAAAACCTGATAGAAAGAGGTGGTTTTGATGGCCAAGAAACATCAAAACAACAACAGGCGCCGTCCCAACAGACGCCGTCCGAACAAACAACCAAAAAGGAAGGCTCCACCGAAGCCCAAAGGGCCCATCAAGTTCAAAGAGGGCATGACGGTCTCCGATCTCTCACAGATGATCGGTGTGCCCATCAGCACCCTGCTCAAGAAACTTATGACCCTCGGCACGATGGCCAATCAGAATCAGCCACTATCCAAAGAGGCTGTGGAGCTGATCGCCTTGGAATATGACCTCGCCCTTGAGGAGGACACCTCCGATGAGATTGTCCGCTTCGAGGATCTGAGTACGGATGACGCAGAGGAGGACCTTGAGATCCGCCCCCCTGTCGTCACCATCATGGGCCATGTCGACCACGGAAAGACCACCCTTCTCGACACCATCCGCAACGCCCGTGTCACAGAGGGTGAAGCGGGCGGCATCACCCAGCACATCGGTGCGTACCGCTACTTCACCGATGAGGATGAAACCATCACATTCATCGACACGCCCGGCCACGCCGCCTTCACCGAGATGCGTGCGAGAGGTGCCAAAATCACCGATATCGCCATCCTTGTCGTTGCCGCGGATGACGGCGTCATGCCGCAAACCCGCGAGGCGATCGACCACGTGAAGGCCGCAGGTGTTCCCGTGATCGTCGCTGTGAACAAAATGGACATGGCCGGCGCGAATCCCGACAAGGTCAAACAGGAACTCGCCGAATTCAACCTCATCCCAGAGGAATGGGGTGGCGAGACCATCTTCGTCGAACTCTCGGCCCTCAAAGGCGAAGGGATCGACACGCTCATCGAGATGATCACGCTGACCGCGGAGGTCACTGAGATCAAGGCGAACCCGAACCGTGAGGCCCAAGGACACGTCATCGAAGCCGAACTCGATAAAGGGCGCGGTCCGGTCGCGACGCTGCTTGTGCAAAACGGAACCCTCCACACCGGGGACATCCTCGTGGTCGGTGACACGTATGGCCGTGTCCGCGCGATGACCGATGATTTCGCCAAACAGGTTGACAACGCGCTTCCGAGCATGGCTGTCGAGGTCATCGGACTTTCCGATGTGCCGCAGGCGGGGGACCCCTTCATGGTCTTTCCCGATGAGAAGAAGGCGCGTTACATCGCTGAAAAGCGTGCTGAGGAGACATGGAAGGAAGAACATGGTGTCAACAAGACTGTCAGTCTCGACGACATGTTCGCCCAGTTCGCCGACAGCGACAAGAAACAATTGAACGTCATCATCAAAGGGGACACCCAGGGATCGATCGAAGCCCTCAAAGGCTCCCTTGAACAGATCGATGTCGAAGGCGCGAACGTCACTGTCATCCGTTCAAGTGTCGGCACCATCACCGAGACCGATGTCACGCTCGCACTTGCGAGCCACGCCGTCATTCTCGGATTCAATGTCCGTCCGAATGCGAATGTCCGTGACGACGCCCGTGAAAAGGGCGTGGAAATCAGACTCTACAGCGTCATATACAAAGCCATCGAGGATATCGAAATGGCCATGAAAGGCATGCTCGACCCCGAATACGAAGAAGTCGTCACCGGTCAGGCGGAAGTCAGGGACACCTTCAAGATCTCCAAACTCGGCACCGTCGCCGGATGTTATGTGACCGACGGCACCATCAACCGAGACAGCACCGTGCGCGTCATCCGTGACGGCGTGGTGGTCTACGAGGGTGAACTCTCAAGCCTGAAGCGGTATAAGGACGACGCGAAAGAAGTCCGTCAGGGCTTCGAATGCGGCATCATGATCGACAAGTTCAACGACATCAAGACGGGAGACATCATTGAGGCTTCTGTCACGAAGGAGGTTGAGCGTTAATGCCCAACATCCCCCGGTTGGAATCCGACATCGAGCGTGCGATCACTAGAATCCTGCGCGAAGATGCCAAAGATCCCGACATCGGTTTCATCACAGTCACCGATGTCGAACTCACAAGGGACCTCTCCTATCTCACCATCCACTATACTGTGCTTGAAGACGATGCGCACAGCCGCGAAACGGTCAAGGGCGCACTTGAACGTTCCAACAAGTTCATCCGGACCGCCCTGGCGCAGAAAGTGCATCTGCGCAAAATGCCCGAACTGCGTTTCCGTTATGACGAGACGCTCGACCGCTCCATCCGCATCAATGAAGGATTGAAAAAGGTCATGAAAGACGATTCGGACAAGGAAGGCGAAAAATAGAAGCGGGATTCCTCGCTTCTATTTTGTATGCGCAAGTGAGGCGATAACATGTTCAAAGAAAGGCTCAAGACGGTTCCGAAGAAACCCGGGTCCTACCAGATGTATAACGCCAGCGGACAGATCATCTATGTCGGCAAGGCGAAGAATCTTAAAAGCAGGCTGTCAAGCTACTTCACCGGGACCCATGATCACAAGACCACAAAAATGGTGCAGTCGGTGGCCGATTTCGATTACATCGTCACCCACAGCGAACTCGAGGCGCTGATCCTCGAACTCGACCTCATCAAGGAGCACCAGCCCAGATACAACATCCTGCTCATGGATGACAAGTCCTATCCCTACATCGTGATCACCGAGGAGAAGCATCCGAAGATGATCGTGAGCAGGCGCGTGAGCCGCAAGGTGAAACGGCGGTTCGGACCGTACCCGAACGTCCGCGCCGCACGGGAGACATTGAAGCTTCTCAATAAGCTCTATCCTTTGAGGAAATGCCAGACTTTGCCTGATGAGCCCTGCCTCTATTATTATCTAGGGCAATGTCTCGCCCCCTGCATAAAGCCTGTCGAACAGGCCGATTATCAAAAGATCATCCACAACATCACCCGTTTTTTGAAAGGCGACACCCGCGAGATCATCAAGGATCTCGAGTCCAAGATGACACGCGCATCGGACGCACTCGAATTCGAGCGCGCCCAGGAATACAAGGAGACCATCGACGCGATCAGAACGACCACCGAGACCAAACAGGCGGTCAACATCACGGACCTGAGGGACCGTGACATCATCGGCGTCGATTATGACGACACCTTCGTCACCATCGCGATCCTCTTTGTCCGCTATGGCAAGATTCACGCATCCGACAAACGCATCATGCGCTACACAGTCGATCCCGTGCAAAGCGTAGTCGAGTATCTCGGACAGTTCTACCGCACCTATCCGGTCCCGAAAGAGATCTTCATCAATGATATTGAAACATTTTCGGTCCTCGAGGATCTGCTAGATGCGAGCGTGACCATGCCAAGACGGGGCATCAAGAAAAAACTCCTCGACATGGCGGTTGTGAACGCCAGGGACACACTCCAAAACGAACGGGAACGCGCCGACAAGGAACACGAGAAGACATTCGGCGTGCTCGACGAACTCGCCGAGCTTCTGCAGATCCCCACCCCCTATCATATCGAGGCCTTCGACAATTCCCACACCTACGGCACCTACCCTGTGAGCAGCCTCGTCGTGTTCAAGAACGCTAAGCCCGCCAAGCAGAACTATCGCAAATTCAAACTCGAGACTGAAAGCCGGCAGACCGGTGACACGGAACAGATGAAAGAAGTGCTATACCGGCGGTATCGCCGTGTCCTCATGGAAGATAGGCCCAAGCCCGACCTCATCCTCGTCGATGGCGGCATCCAGCAGATGAACGCCGCGAAAGAGGTCCTCAATGCGCTCGAACTGAAGATCCCCCTCGCCGGACTCGTGAAATCATCCGACCACAAGACGCACCATCTCTTGGACAGCGATCACGGCACCATCGACCTGACACCGGGGACAAAGCTTTTCACCTTTCTCTCCACAGTGCAGGAAGAAGCCCATCGCTTCGCCATCACCTTTCACAAGGACCTTAGAAGCAAAGGGCTCTATGAAAGCATCCTCGACACCATCGACGGTGTCGGCGCGAAGACGAAGAAGAAACTTTTGCGAACCTTCGGGTCCATCGACGGCATCAAAGAGGCCTCCTATGATGAACTCAAGGCGCTCAACATCCCCCACAAGACCATCGAAAACATACGGCGCACGCTGAATGCCAAATGATTGACAGGTGAGACCATGCCCACAGTTTACGGAAAGATCATAGACGTCGATACCAAACGTCGCACCATCGACATCATCCACAGAGGGAAAAAGAAGACATGTTACCTCCAACGCTCGAAATTCAACACTTTCTCTAGCTTTCTGCGCGTTGGGCATTTCGCCGTGCTCAGGGTGTCAAAACCGAAACGCAAACGCGACTACGTCGCCTACACTGTGAGGGACGTGAAAAAGCTCATTCAACCCATCGCGGGCAAAAGAAGGGTCCTTTTCTCCACGGTCACGCTCAAGCGTGAGATCCGCACATTCATCAACACCCTCGGCGCAAAACTCTATCTCGATTTCGAGATGAGCATGCATCCATACAGGGTCGACAAGGATTTCAAACAGGAGATCATCCAGGCCGGCTACATTCTCGTCGACAAGGATGACAACGTCCTAAAAAAGTATGAAACCTTCATAAGACCCACCCGTCACAAGACCCTCACCAAACGGACGCTCAAATTCCTCACCCTCACCCAGAAGGATGTCGATCAGGGCATCCCATTCGAGACTTTCTATGAGCATCTGAAAAACCTCCTCGACACCCATGACCCCGCCATCATCGTCTGGGGGAGAAACGACTTCCTCTCCCTCGATGAGGCCTACGAACTCAACCGACTTCCCTCGCTTGCCAAAGGGAGCCGGTTTGTGAACCTGCTTCAGCTGCACAAGAACTATTTCCGCTACAAGGACGATGTCGGCCTCAAGACCGCATTCACCATGTATGGAAACAGTCTTGACACACAAAGGCACGACGCCTACGAGGACGCCTGGATGACAAAGAGGATCTTCGAGGGGTTCAGACACTGGATCAACCATGAAAAAGGCGATCCCTTAAAGCGGTGATTGCCGACAAGTGACTTTTGAAAAGGAATGCCCCCAGGTTTGGAGGCATTCCTTTTGTTTATGTCTAGAGCGCTTCGGTGATCGTCTTGCCAAGCATGAAGAGCTTCAGGTAATCCGGGCCTCCGGCCTTGGAATCGGTGCCGCTCATGAAGAACCCTCCGAAAGGCTGATAGCCCACAATCGCACCGGTGCACTTGCGGTTGAAATAGAGGTTTCCGACGTGGAAATCCTCGCGGGCGCGCTCGAGGTGTGCCCGCTCATGCGAGAGGACCGCGCCGGTGAGGCCGTACTCTGTGCTGTTGGCGATGTCCAAAGCCTCCCCGAAGTCTCTGAAAGGGGTGAGGGCGAGGACGGGTCCGAAGATTTCCTCTTGCATGATCCGTGCTTTCGGATCGACATCGTAAAAGGCGGTCGGCTGAATGAACCACCCTTTCGAGTCGTCCCCTTCGCCGCCGAAGAGAAGCTTGCCTTCCTCTTTTCCGGTCTCGATATAGCCCATGATCTTGTTGAAGGCCTTCTCATCGGTCACGGGCCCCATGAAATGATCCTCGTCGGCAGGGTCCCCGATGGACTTGTCCTTGATCTGCTCCTTGAGCTTTTCAAGCACCTGTTCATAGATGTCTTCGTGGATGATGCCCCGGCTCGCCGCGCTGCATTTTTGCCCGCTGAATCCATAGGCGGACGCAAGAAGGGCTTCGGCGGCCTTGTCCGGGTCGTAGTCCCGGTCGACGATGATGGCGTCCTTGCCCCCCATCTCTGCGATGACACGCTTCAAACTCTTCTGGTTGGGACGGACTTTCGCGGCCTCCGCATAGATGGTCTGTCCGACGGCTTTGGATCCCGTGAAACTGATGAAAGACGTTTTCGGATGCTTCACCAGATAGCCTCCGACCTCCTCGCCTTCGCCAGGGACAAAATTGACCACACCCCTTGGGAGTCCAGCCTCGTGCAGGACCTCGAGGAACTTGTATGCGATGACCTGCGTCGTGATCGCGGGTTTCAAGATGACGGCGTTCCCGGTCACGAGGGCGGAAGCGGTCATGCCGCTCATGATGGCGAGGGGAAAGTTCCAGGGGGTGATGACGATGCCGACACCCATGGGGATGTATTTGAATTCGTTTCGCTCGACATGTCTGCGGGAGAGGACTTTCTTGTCCACTTCCTCTAGTTCAAGCATCTGACGCCCATAGTATTCCAAAAAATCGATCGCTTCGGCGGTGTCCGCATCCGCTTCCTTGTAAGGTTTGCCCGCTTCCTTTGTCATGAGGGCGGAGAACTCGAACTTGCGTTTGCGGATGATCGCCGCCGCCTTGAAAAGGATGTCCGCCCTGAAAGAAGCGGATGTCTTGCGCCATGTCGAGAAGGTGTTCAAGGATGCCTGTATCGCGTCCTCGGCCTCCTTTTGCGTTGCCTGATGAAGACGACCGATGATTTCGGAGTGATCGGCCGGGTTCCTCGATTCATAGAAGGTTCCGCTCTTGACGTGCTCCCCTCCGATATACAGAGGATATTCTTCGCCCAGATACCCTTTCACCGTCTTCAAGCCCTCGTGGTACCGTTTGATGGTCGTCTTGTCGGAAAAATCCGAAAAAGGCTCCATTTGGAAATCATAAATTGCCATATGTCATTCTCCTCTCTTTTATACGACGCTTTTTTCAAATGCCTGAAACGTTTGGTCCTTGAATCGTTCGAGACTGAACATCTTCATGTCCAGTGAAGGGGGCTCACCAAGGATGAGTTCACTGAGTAGTAAGCCGGTCATCGGGGCAAGCATGAACCCATGACCGGAGAATCCGCAAGCCATGTAGAAACCCAGGACATCACCGCTTTCGGCGAGTATGGGCTGATGGTCGGGGGACATGTTGTAAAGGCCGCCCCATTGCCTTATGACCCTGAGGTCGGCGACCGGCGGCAAAAGCTCACCCACGGTCCTGGCCATCGCATCCAAAAACCCGTGGGTCGAGGCCATCGAATAGCCCGGTGGACGGTCGTCTCCGCGCCCCATGATGAACGCACCATGGGGTGTTTGCTGGCAATAGATGTTCTTGGAGAAACTGATGACCATCGGCCCTTGCATGCGCTCGATCGGTTCGGTCACGAGGATTTCGCGGTTCTGTGAATGGACGGGGATCTCGACGCCGACCATCCGTCCGATCTTCTGCGCCCACCCTCCGGCAGCGTTGATGACTACAGCGGTCTTTATTTTCCCCTTCTGGGTCTCAACCGCCTTGATTGCCCCGCCGGACTTCGTGATGGCGGTCACCTCGGTGTCGGTGAAGACTTTCACACCCAGCTTTTTCGCAGCCTGGTAAAATGCGTCCGTGGTCTTGAACGGGTTTAGATGCCCGTCGCTTTCGCAAAAGGTCGCGCCCGTCACCTGGGAGGTGTCCAGATGCGGCACAATGGCTTTTGCGCCTTTTGGGTCCAGCTTCACCGAAGGGATGCCGAGCGAGTTCTGCAAGTCGACATTGCGTTTCGCTTCCTCTTCTTCAGCCTCGCTGGTCGCGACAATCAGGTAGCCTTCCTGCTTGAATTCGATGTCGTCCTCATATGCGAGGGTTTCATTCGCCTGTTCGAAGAACTCGACGCTTCTCTTGGCCAGAAGGCAGTTCGCCTTCGTGCTCCATTGTTGCCGGATTCCGGCGCCGCAGCGTCCGGTTGCACCCCACGAGAGATGATGCTTTTCGAGCACGACGATGTTTTTCGCCCCTTTTGAAGCAAGATGCCAGGCGATCGACATGCCGCTGATGCCACCCCCGATGATGACAAAGTCCGCTTTCTTAGGCAATGCCTCATGCGTCCTCATCGTCAGCAGCCTCCCTTATGGCGCTCAGTTTCACTCCGGTGGTGAAGGGGCGCATGTTTTGAAAACGGACGGATTCAAGCGGACGGTCGAAGAATCTGGAAATCTCCCACTGAACCATCTTGCCGCACGTGTTCGCCTGGCAGGGACCCATGCCCACGCGTTTGATCCGCTTGATCTCCTCAAAAGAGTCGTACCCTTCTTCGAAGAGTTTGAGGATGTCCGCAAGCGTGACATCCTCGCATCGACAGATGATGATGTCCTCATGTCTCATGCGGCACCTCGATTGTCATGGCGTCAAATAGAAGGGATTTGTCCATGCTCACATGCACGAGCACGGTTTTGTTCTGATGGGTTTTGTCGCTCACCTTGAGCACCCGGCCCTGGCCGATGGTGGTGCCGTGTCTGTTCAGGACATCCAAAAGGTCACCTTTTTCAGGTCTTGGCAAAAGCTCGTAAGGACATGTCAATACGGCTTTGTCGCCTTCAATTTTGCGCAGCGTGATGGCAAGACCCGGACAGATGGCCACACAGATGCCGCACCCGGTGCACCGGGTGAAATCGATGATGGGTCGGGCGTTGATGTCCGCGCCGATCTGTATCGCCTCCACAGGGCATTTCGTTTCACAAGGATTGCAGGGGATTTCCTTGTAACATTCTATGACCGCTTTCGCCCTCTTCAGCACAGTGGTGTCCCTTGGAAACTGACGCCTGTAAAGAGTTTCACTCGCAACGCCGTCTTTCTCGATCATGGTTTCACCGCCTTTTGATATCCCGCCCGGACTTTGGCCGCGTGGGGGCCGCTCCTGAGACGCGACAGTTCATCCTGGAGATCACTTATTAGGTCTGGGTCTCCTGGTTTGTCCTTGTTGAGCGCCCTTGAGACATGCATCCCTGTGATGCGCCCTTCGACCATCGCCGAAGAGGCTTCCTCGATTCCGGACACATCCCCGCATGCGTAGACCCCCTCGAGGGACGTCTCATAAGTGTCGGAAAGATCCGGGACATTGCCTCCGAGTTCCCGGACATAAGATACCTTGGCACCCGCCTGCATCAACAGTTCCGTGAGGGGCGCGAGTCCCACGCTGATGCAAACAGTGTCGAGTTCCATTACCCGCTCGGAGCCTTCGATGCCGTTCCAATCCTTGTCTAGATCCCAGATGATCACTTTATCAACCCGGTCGCCTCCCTCCGCACGCTTGATGCTTGTGCGTGTCAGGATGGGGACTTTCAGCCTGCGGATCTTCGAAGCGTGGACAAGATAGCCGCTGATATGGTCCGCGGCTTCGACGACCGCCGCCACCTCGACGCCTGCCTGGATAAGCTGATAGCTCACGATCAGTCCGATGTTCCCGCTGCCGACCATGAGGACTTTCGAGCCCGGTCTGACCCCGTATTCGTTCATGAGTGTTTGGACCGCGCCGGCGGCATAGATGCCGGGAAGGTCATTGTTCTCAAAAGGGAGACTCTTCTCGGAAGCGCCGGTCGCGATGATGATGGTTTTGGCCCGGACCTTGAAATAGGTCTCACCCCGCAGACAACCTAGGACCTTGTCGCTATAAAGGGCCACCACGGTGGTACCGGTCAATATGTCCAAGGCTTGTCCATGACGGGAGATTTTTTCCGTCAAAAGCGCCATGATGTCGATGCCACGCTTTGAGGCGTGCTCCTTCTCGCTTCCAAAGAATTTGTGCGTCTGTTTGACCAACTGGCCTCCAAGCGAGGTGTTCCTGTCGATGAGGCACACCTTCGCTCCCGATTCAAGCAGACGTTCGGCCGCTGAAAGACCGGCCGGTCCGCCACCGACGATCACTGTGTCATAAGTGAGCATCACACCCGCCCCTTTCCGTGCTGGGTCATGACGACCATGCCTTCTTCAAGCGGGGTCACACATGTCTTGGTATTGGCTTTGCCATTCACGACCATCTGGCACGAGGCACAATTTCCGATGGCGCAATAGAACCCCCTCGGTCTTTTCAGGCGCATGCTTTCACTGAGTTTCTTTATGCCGCTCGCATGAAGCGCGCTCGCAATGGTGTCGCCTTCACGCCCCTTCAATGGCTTGCCATTGTAGGAGAAATTGATCTCTTTACGGATAGGAAACACCAACACAGGATGCTTGTGTATTCTTTGCACATTCCACCTCGCATTTAAGCCGTATAGTAGAAATTATACCATGAAGTGCTTTCATCACAAAAATTATTTTTAGCGGGCGAAAAAGCCGCGGTCCGGTTTGGTCAGGGCGGTGTTTGACGGAACGGCATCAGTCCTTTGACAAATTGCAATGAGAGGTAAAATATAGTAAAATTTAACTAGGTAGATAGAAAGGGGTGAGATCAATGCCTAGATTAAAAGACATTGCGGATGAGGTGGGTGTGTCCATATCCACAGTATCCCGGGTATTGTCCGATGATCCGAGTTTGAATGTCTCGCAAAAGACACGCGATAGAATCCTTGATACGGCCAACAGGCTTGAATACATCCCTAAAACGCAAAAACCCAACCATGCCAAGCACATCGCAATCATCATGTGGAGTGCGAAGGACGAGGAGACCAACGACCCTTACTTCGCGGACATCAGGCAAGGCGTCGAGGATACGGCCAAGCGCTTCGGCGTTTACTGGATGACCCTTTATCAGGAGAACGGCACCTTCGATTTCGAAAGGATCAGGCATGTCGACGGCATCCTTTGCATTGGAAAGTTTTCCAAAAAGGCCATCCATGCATTGCTGAAAATCACAAGACACATCGTCTTTGTCGACATGACGCCCAACATTAAAGCCTTCGACAGTGTCGTGATCGATTTTTCCCATAGTGTGAAACAGATCCTCAAGTTCCTAGAGGATTCTAGATACAATCCTGTCGGTTACCTGGGCGGATACAGGAAAATCGATTCGCACGTCTATTATGGCGAACGCCGAAAAAAACACATGCTTGAGGGACTGAGGCGCATCCGCCGCTACAAACCGCAACATGTCCATATCGGGGATTTCTCCGTCAAAAGCGGCTACAGGATGATGCTGCGCGCCATCGAGCACGGTCCGGCCCGCCTTTATGTCTGTGCGAGCGATTCGATCGCCATCGGCGCCATGAAGGCTTTGCTCGAGAACGGATACAAGATCCCGGACGACGTCGCGGTGGTCGGGTTCAACGACATCGATTCCGCTAAACATACCCATCCGTCCCTCACCACCATGCACGTGCCCTCCAGACACATGGGAGAAGAGGCTTTGCGCTCCTTGATGCTTAGAATAGAAGACCCCAAAAGGCCCACGGTCAAAAAAGTGGTGCCGACCCACATGAAAAAAAGGCAATCCGCCTAAGGGAGGAACCGTTATGAATCATGCAATCAAGACCGAACACAAACACACTTACAAACATGACCCCCAGGCTGCGTATTTCTCCCCTGGGGTCATGAACCTTCTTGGCACGCACGCGGAGAGGCAGGGGGGGAAGGTGCTCGGCCTCACCCATGACATCGGCCTGACAGCCGTGGTGAGCGCGCGTCTGGACAGGATGATTCAGATTCGTCTTTTGAATGAACCGGACACGGATGTGCAGACACTCAATCTCGAAACCCTCCACTACGACACCATCAAGAGCCATGCGGCCCTGATGGCGGTCCTTTTGAAAAAACTGAGTCATGAAGGCTACGATGTGTCGAAAGGGTTGGACATCACAGTGGGCGGTCCTTTGAGAAAAGAAAACGGCATCGGTTTCGAATCAACTCTGCTCATGCTTTTTTTCTCACTGGTGATGGATCAGAACGCACTCACGCTTGAGAAAAAGAAACAATTGCGCTATGCCACCCATGTATTCAAGGAGTTCAAACCGACCATGAGTGCTCCGACTGATCCCCTCGCACTTCTATATGCCAAGCAGGACCATTTGATCTACATTTGCGGAAAGACCATGGATTTCGATTGGGTCCCTTTCGATTTTCAGAATTACGCATTGACACTTTTCAATACGAACCGGAATCCCGAACATAGCCTCAAGACACTCATGAAAAGACAAAACGAGGTGCATGACGGATTTACGACCATCAACAGGAAACGTGTGATAGAATCCTTGTGCGACCTCGACGTCCGTGAATTCAACACCTTGAAAGAACTGATCTCCAAACCGACGACCAAAAAAAGAATCGAGCATGTCGTCTTTGAAGGCGACCGCTCGAGACAGGGTTTCAACGCCTTAGAGCGTGGGGACTACATCCTGTTCAGCGGACTGATCGAACAATCCCACATATCACTCAAAGAACTCTATGAAGTCTCGGGTGAGGAACTGGATTTTCTAGCCTCGGAAGCGTATAAGCAAGGGGCTCTGGCCGGCAAGCTTGCAGGGGTCGGTTTCGGTGGCCCGCTCATCGCCCTTTTCGAGAAGGACGACCTTCCAAGAGACTTTGACGATCTCAAGCACCGATATGAGAAACGGTTCCATAAACCGCTCGATGTGAC
>CAZCTR010000005.1:0-48599 GCA_964501715.1 uncultured Candidatus Izemoplasmatales bacterium
TTTTTGACAATCAATACAGTATACAACATTATAAAAGCGTTTTCCACCATAAATTCGTTTTCATGTCATTTACATTGAACTTATGGATAACCATGTAAAACCTTCTTTCGGATAGCTTATCCTCCAAACACCCCTTGGTTATAAAGCAGCCATACCCCGAAAATAATCGCGGCGACGATGATGAGCTTCGAAAGGACCTTGACCATGCTGATCATTCCCGCAATGACGATGATCAAGAACACCATCCCCCATACAAATTGCTCCGCGAACGAGAAATTGCTCACATAATTATAAGCACGGTCGATGAGCGCCTGCATCGGAACAAGGTTTTCAAGGAACTGTAGAATCTGTCCGACTACGGGGATGTCTGATAAAAAAGAATCCGCTAAAACTATCAAGTTGAACATGTGATTCACCTCATTTTATTTATAGTTTATAGGAACGCGGGCCCTCAGAATTCCTTGCGGCCTTCCAAGGCCTTGTTCAAGGTGATCTCATCAGCATAGCTGATGTTTCCTCCCGCGGGCATTCCATAAGCGATACGGGTGATGAGCAAATCCGTGTTTTTCAGCAGTCTTTGAAGATAGAGGGCAGTGGTCTCTCCTTCATCACTGAGGTTTGTTGCGAGTATCAGTTCTTTGTGTTCGCTTCTTTTGAGCCGTTTCAGCAACGGTTTGATAGACAAGTCCTCGGGACCGACACCGTTGCTTGGTGAAAGCACACCGCCGAGCACGTGGTAAAGGCCGTCATAGGTCTTTGTTTTCTCGATCACCACGACATCTTTGCTTTCTTCGATGACAAGAATCTTGGAAGGGTCACGGTTAGGGTCCTTGCATATACGGCATATCTTCTGATCTGTCAGGTGGCCGCACTGTTCACAAGGCTTGATTTCCTCACGGACACGCTTCAAGGTGTCCATGAATCCCGCGTAGTCTTCATCATTGAATTGGTTGATCGTGTAAAGGGCATAACGCTCGGCGGTTTTCCTTCCGACCCCGGGATATCGCCTGAACGCTTCGATCAGGGATTCAAGGGCTTCGGGATATTCCATGGTCTAAAACCCTCCCGGAAGACCGCCGAGACCTTGTGTGAACTGCCCCATGGTTTCCTGCGTCTCCTCATCGATCTTCCGCATGCAGTCATTCACTGCCGCGGTGATGGTGTCTTGTAGCATTTCAAGGTCCTCCGGAAGGTCGAAGGCCTCTTTATCGACCGTCATGTCCTGCATGACTTTCGCGCCGTTGAACTCGACCTTAACGGCTCCTCCGCCTGCTTGACCGTAAAAGGTCGAAGCTTCCAGTTCTTTCTGGGCTTTTTGCATTTCCTTTTGCATCTGCTGCAGTTTCTTTACCATACCTGGGTTCATGGTTTCACTCTCCTTTCTTTTCTTTGACGATTTCCCCGAAATATTTCTTGGCCTCTTTCACACCACTGCTTGTGACATCGTCATACCCCTCTTCTTCCTGAGGGATTTCGACAAGCCGGGGGTGATTGATCGGCTCCAGTGTGATGAATGACGCAGTACCCTGCTGGCTACGGAATTTCTGGATGAACTCTTTTGAGATCCTGTCCCAAACGTCCTTGGGCAAGGCCATGAACATCATCCGTCTTCCGAAATAAGCTTCCAAGATGGATAGCAGCTTGCGTTTGATCGAGGGTTGCATCAACCGGTTGCACACGACCGGGGAATCATAAGACACTATGATCATGACCCCGTTGGTCGCGGCGAGGGTCCCATCGGTGATCATCTTGGCATAATCCAGGTCGTCCGCATCCACGAAGCGCTCTATGTCATACCATTTTTTCACCATGTCAATCTTGATTTCACGGTCGCCTGTGTTGAGAACATCCTCCACAAAATGAATGTCGAATGTCCGATAGCTCTTTTTGGTATATTTCTCATAGAGGAATTCGAACTTGTCCTTTTCAGCGGTATGCGCCTCGTTTTTCTCCTGGGTGTTTTCTTCCGGTTTGGTCTTTGCAGTCTCGCTTTCAGCTTCCTCATCTTTTGCTTCCTGTTCCGAAAAGGATAATGACGAAGCCGTCCCGGGTTTATCTTCGGTTTCTGCCTGTTCCCTGTCAGGGGTGTTCTCCATCGCATCGAAGACTTTGTCCGCGGGCGAGGATGACTTGTTCTCCTCCTGGGTGCGTGAAGGTTCGAAAGTCCCATTTTCAAGGCCGTTTTCCAACGTATCGACTTTCTTTTCCAGACGCTCTATGGACGCTTTCGCCTCATCCATGTCCCGTCGGTTCTTCGAGGTCTCTTTCAATGCGTCATCGACCATTTTTATGAAGGCCAATTCTAGATAGATCTTGCCTTCCGTCGCAAATCGCATCGATTGCCTGGTTTCGTTCAATACGTCCATATAGTGAAAGAGAACCGGATTGGAACTGCTTTCGGTCAGTTCCTTGAACTGTGTCAGACCGAAAAGCGATTTCCCTTCAAAGTCTCCGGTGTTTTTCACATAAAGCACGTCCCGGTAGAAGGTGATGAGGTCGTTGATGATGTTCTGGCTTTCCTTCCCTTCCTCGATCAAGCGGTTGAGCGCATGGAGGGCCTTGACCGCGTCCTCGGCTTCGATCGCCTTGGCGATCTCGAGGATGGTCTCCTCCGCGACAGTTCCCTTGATGGCATGGATGGCTTCTTTCTTGATGGTGCCTTCACTGAATGCCAGGACTTGGTCGAGCAGGCTGATGGCATCCCGCATGCCTCCATCAGAGGATTCGATGATCAGTCTTTTGGCATCGTCCTCGATATCAATGCCCTCTTTTTCGATGATGAGGTCGAGACGTTTCGTCATCTCCGAGAACTGGATGCCTCGGAAATCAAAGCGTTGACAGCGGGAATGGATGGTAGAAGGGACCTTGTGCGGTTCTGTGGTCGCAAGAATGAAAATGGCATGTTTCGGTGGTTCCTCAAGTGTTTTAAGAAGCGCGTTAAACGCCCCTGTTGAGAGCATGTGGACTTCGTCGATGATATAGACTTTGTATTTGCCGACACCCGGCATATATTTCAC
Organism: uncultured Candidatus Izemoplasmatales bacterium; assembly: GCA_964501715.1. Lineage (GTDB taxonomy): Bacteria > Bacillota_I > Bacilli_A > Izemoplasmatales > Izemoplasmataceae > M55B118. The sequence goes on from CAZCTR010000005.1 coordinate 3,018, forward strand.
TTTGTCACGAATCTCTCGGATTTCATCGACACCGTTGTTGCTTGCGGCGTCGATCTCGATGACATCGTTGATCATGTTTTCATCAATTGCTTTGCAAATGTCGCATGTGTTGCAGGGATTCTTCACCGGCGCATTTTCACAATTGACCGCTTTCGCGATGATTTTGGCGACACTTGTCTTCCCGGTCCCGCGGGGACCGCTGAAAAGATAGGCGTGTGCCAACTTGTTTTTAGAGAGGGCGTTCTTGAACGTCCTCGTAATATGTTCTTGCCCTGCGACTTCATCGAAATCACGAGGCCTGTAGGTTCTGTATAAGGCTTTGTAGGCCATGTTATCCCTCACTTACGCGGCGCTTTGTATTTTTCACGCAGCTGCTTCGTCTTTTCAATCACGACATCGGCGGGTACCTTGTTGTCTTGGTCATCCTTGAACCGTGCTTTCAATGTTTCATAGTTCAAAGTCGCGCTCTCCCCGTCACGGAATACCTTGTAAGCGTCCTCCAGAAGTTTTTGGAACTTTTCATTCTCCTTGAGTTGTTTGAAATCCTCTTTCTCATATTCCAATTGCTGCTTCACGGCTCTTGACACCTCAAAGAGGAATTCCTTCTCTTCGCTGACCGAATCCATTTTACTGTAAAGTTTGTCCGACATGGTGTTGTAGAACCATAAAAACAACGTCACAAAAATCGGTAGATACCAAAATTCCATGACGGATTCCCAAAAGGGGTTCTCGCGCCATAGAACTTCTATCAAACCATATATGAACAATGCAAGTGATGCTGATATCAGCACCCTCACGTAATAGTCTATACCTTTTTTCAATCGAAACGGTTGCATATGAATCACCCAATACGTATTATACAATAAAACACCCGATTATGATATAATTAATTTAGGTGATAACCATGACTTATGACACCATAGCCGCTATATCAACAGCGTTAGGACCAAGTGCGATAAACATCGTAAGAATGAGCGGAAACGATGTTTTTTCTATTATGGATAAAATCTTCAAGGGACCCGGTTTGGCATCCGCGCGAAGCCATACCATCCATTATGGTAAAATCATGGATGGTGACAGACAGATCGATGAAGTGCTTGTGAATGTATTCAAACCGCCGAAGACCTTCACGGCTGAACCCATGATCGAGATCAATTGCCATGGCGGATCGTATGTCGCACAGAGAATACTCGAGCTTTTGCTCGCTCACGGAGCCCGTTTGGCCGAGCGCGGCGAATTCACGGAACGGGCCTATCTGAACGGGAGAATCGACCTTACTCAGGCCGAAAGCGTACTCGACATCATCGAAGCGCGCAGTGATTATTCCCTGACACTAGCCAACAAAGGGCTTGACGGAGAAGTATACCGTTTGGTCAACAACCTGAGAGAAGACCTTCTTCAAATCGTCGCCCAGATCGAAGTGAACATCGACTACCCGGAGTATGACGATGTCGACACCCTCACTACAGATGTCCTTCTTCCGAAGATACAAGCTTTGCGTGAGAAAATTTCAGATATACTCGGTACCGCACGGGTCGGGAAAATCATACGCGAAGGCATCAAGACCGTCATCATCGGCAGACCCAATGTCGGAAAATCAAGCGTCTTGAACGCACTTTTGCGTGAGGACAAGGCGATTGTCACGGAAATCCAGGGAACAACCAGAGACGTTGTGGAAGGGGAAATCAACATCGGCGGCCTTGTTCTGAGACTCATGGATACCGCAGGCATCCGTGATTCCGATGACCTGATTGAAAGAATGGGCATCGACAAGACTAAGAAAATGATCGAGGAAGCCGACCTTGTTCTGTATGTGCTTGACAACAACGAAGCCTTGAAAGATGAAGACGAGCAACTTCTTAAGCTCACCGAACATAAGAAACGGATCATCATCATCAACAAGATCGACCTTGAAAACAAACTCAACCACAATCTGAATGACAGTGTTCAGATCAGCGCGCTTCACAACAAGGGCATCGATGCCCTCGAGAAAAAAATCGAAACGCTTTTCTTGAAAGGTGATTTGTCGGTGGAAAACGATACTTTCCTGTCAAACACACGCCATATCGCCAAGATGCGGCAAGTGCAATCGATGCTCGATGATGCCGAAGCTTCCGCGAAAGACTCCATGCCGGTCGATGTCATAGAGATCGACCTCAGAAGTGCGTGGGATACCTTGGGCGAGATCATCGGCAAAAGCGCGCAAACGGAATTGCTCGACGAGCTCTTCTCGAGGTTCTGCCTCGGAAAATAGTCATTCGTCAAAACGGTGTTTCACACCATCTTTCTCCCATCCCAGCACATTGTCCAACTTTACATTGGCCGCCGCTCTGAAAATGGATTTATCGATGTCCTGGTGCTGTTTCTTGAGCGTGTCGATCAGTGATTTGACCTCCGCGCGTTTGGAAGCCGTCTCTCCGGCGGCCACCTGACACCCACAATCCATCGGGTCGATGCCGTTCCTATGCATGATACGCTTTACATCCTCCTCGCGGATGAAATACAAGGGGCGGACAAGGTCGATGCCTTCAAAATTCTTCGACGAGACTTTCGGCAGCATTGTTTTGAATGTCCCGGAATAAAACAAGTTGAGAAGGGTCGTCTCGATGACATCGTCATAGTGATGCCCAAGCGCAAGCTTGTTGCACCCGTGTTTTTCTGCAAGGGTGTAAAGGATTCCCCTTCTCATGCGGGCGCACAAATAACAAGGATAATCAGGCGCCTTCTTCTGTACGACATCGAACACGGCCTTGTCTTCCACTACGAGGTCCAAACCGAGTTCACCCGCGTTTTCAATCGCTTTTTTCCGGGTCCATTCCGCGTAGCCCGGGTCCATCATGATAAAGACCACCTCGAAATCGACAAGCGGGTGTCTCAACAGCTCCTTGAGCATTCTTGCGAGAAGAAGCGAGTCCTTCCCGCCGCTCACCGCGACCGCGACTTTGTCACCATCCTCTATCAAATTGTACTCCTTGATGCCTTTTATGAACTTCGACCATAATTCCTTGCGATATTTCTTGATCATGTCCTTTTGAAAATCCTGTTCTGTTTTCATAAAACTCGCCTCCGAATCATACACACTATATCAAAACTCCAGAATTCTACCAAATATACCTCCATAATTTTATATAATTAAAATTAATTTGGGTTAATTTGAATTATTTTAATTGAATTTTAATGAATTCGGGTGTATACTGACATCATCAAGATTATGGAGGTGAGTGCCGTGGGATTTAAGTGGACATCAAGAAAACCCAACAAAGGCAAAGCCACATTGTACGAATCCAACATCACACTCAACAAAAGCGCAAGCGCCCATTTCGAGCACGCCTACAGCGTCCTGCTCGGATTGGACAAAGATTCAAAGCGAATCGCCATCAAACCTGTCACCAAACAGGAATATGAACGGGGCACCATCCCTGAAGAGAAACGCCATAAGATCACGGTGCGCTCAAGTTATGCCAGGGTATCCAACAAGCGTTTCATGGAAGAGGTGTCAGAAACCGCCAACCTCGACCTCCATGAGAACAACGCCTTCAAATTCGACACGACCTGGAGTGACGAGGACGACGCACTCATCATCGACCTTAACCAGAAAGGGGAGACACTAAGATGACTGAATCCATCATGATCATCATCTGGTTCGCGGTCATATTGATCGCCGCATTCATCGAAATCACCACCATGGACCTCACCAGCATCTGGTTCGCCATCAGTGCGGTGGTCGCCTTCATCCTCGCTATCATCGGGGCTGAAATCATCTGGCAGATCCTGTCTTTCATTGTCATTTCGACCATCCTGCTTCTGAGTGTCCGTCCGCTCGTGAAGAACTATTTCCGCACGAATATCGTGGGAACGAACGCCGACGCGCTTGTTGGGAAAGTGGCCACCTGTACCAAGGAGATCCTTCCCAATGACCGCGGGGAAGTCAAAGTGGACGGCAAATATTGGACCGCTATCGCCTCGGGGGATGACCCCATCCATGTAGGCGACAAAGTCGAAATCCTTGCTATCGAAGGGGTCAAACTCATCGTGGTGAAAGCATGACCGCAGCTGGTGGCATACTCATACGCAGGATCGGTAGTTTCGTCATAGACATAATTGCCATCGCCCTGATTGTCAATTTCTCTTTCACCATGCTTGCAGGCCCAATTATCCAAGAAGTGATCGGCTATGAAGAGGGGATGCTCGGAGAGCTCATCAGCGAATCCGATGAATACACGGACCAGCGTGAAACCTACGAGGACAAGCTGGAAAACGATCCCGAATACACCCAAGCGGATTTCGATGAGGATATCGCCGAGCTCGATGAAGCCTACAACGAACGCAACCAGACCGCGATGTCCTATATTTACTGGGCCATTTTCTACCACTGGGTCCTCACAACTCTGTTATACTATGTGTACAATGTCATCATGAAAGGACAGACGTTCGGACGAAGGTTTTTGAAACTATACATGAGCGGCCGCATCAATTGGTGGACCCTCCTCATGCGCGAAGTCCTCTGGAAGTCGTTCTTCTGGGTTTTCATAGGCATTTTCGCTTCATCGCTCTTCACACTGGGGTTCTTGTTCCAGTCATTCCTATGGGTCGTTTTGCTACCCATAGGCATATGGACCGACATTGTGATGATTCTTTCCACAAGGGACAAAAAGACGCTCAGGGACAAGCTTTCAGGCACCCGTGTTCTGCTCAAGGATATCATCTATCCTTTTTAACCCATAATCCAATCCAAGGAGGATTCAATCATGTTTGAAGGACCATTCGGCATTATTCTTACCATCGTCATCATTATCATCATTCTTGTTTATCTTGGAACCCGGTTCACCATCGTCACCCAGGCCAACCGTTTCATCGTCGAGAGACTCGGTGGATATTACGTCACCTGGGATGTCGGCATCCATTTCCTCATTCCCTTCATCGATCGCGTCAAACTCAAAGTGTCGATCAAGGAGAAAGTCGTCGATTTCGATCCTCAACCCGTCATCACGAAAGACAATGTCACCATGCAGATCGATACTGTTGTCTTCTTCCAGATCACCGACCCGAAACTGTTCACCTACGGTGTCAACTATCCGGTGAAGGCGATCGAGAACATCACCTCGACCACCCTGCGTAACATCATTGGTGACCTCGAGCTCGATGAATCCCTCACCTCAAGGGACTACATCAACGAAAAAATGCGCAACATCCTCGATGAGGCGACAGACCCGTGGGGCATCAAGGTCAACCGTGTCGAAGTCAAGAACATCATCCCGCCCAAAGACATCCGTGAAGCGATGGAGAAACAAATGCGCGCCGAACGTGAAAAGCGTCAATCGATCCTCATCGCAGAAGGTAACAAGCGCTCGGCCATCCTGAACGCCGAAGGCGAGAAAGAAGCCCGGATCCTGCGCGCCGATGGTGAGAAACAGACACGCATCCTAGAAGCGCAAGGACAGGCGGAAGCCATCAGGAACGTTCAAGAAGCGACCGCGAAAGGTATCGAATTCATCAAGAACGCCGGTGCGGACGAAGCCTTCCTGCGTCTTGAAGCTTACAAGGCCATGGAAAAAGTCGCCGACGGCAACGCGACCAAACTCATCATCCCATCCGAACTTCAAGGCATCGTCGGCCTTACTTCCACGCTGTCAGAAGCGTTCAAAAGCGAAGCGTCCCTTCCGAAAGACGAAGCGACCAAACTTCGTGAGCAGACGGAGTCCGAAAAGTCCAGAGACGCCTACAAGAAGTCTGAAAAGAAAAGCCAATCCACTTCGAAACAATCAAGTAAATAACTCATTAAAAGGGCTCCCGAAATCGGGAGCCCTTTTGAATGAAATGTCTAGAATTCGCAGTTTTTCGGGGTTCTTGGGAACGGGATGACATCCCTGATGTTCGCGACCCCCGTCACATACATAAGCATGCGGTCAAACCCCAATCCGTAGCCAGAATGTCTTGTGGTGCCGTATTTCCTGAGGTCGAGATACCATGAAAGCTCATCCTCGGGCACATTCATCTCGACCATTCTTTCTTTGAGGACGTCGAGACGTTCCTCCCGTTGAGAGCCCCCGATCAGCTCTCCCGAGCCGGGAACCAACAGGTCCATTGCGGCGACTGTCTTTCCATCATCATTGCGGCGCATGTAAAAAGCTTTGGTGCCTTTCGGCCAGTCCTTGACGAAGACCGGTCCGTCAAAGTGTTTGACCAGGTATTTCTCATGCTCGCTCGCAAGGTCTCCAAGTGCATCAGGCGCGTTCTCGAAGGTTTTGTCCGCATGTTTGAGCACGTCGACCGCCTGTGCGTGGGTGATTCTTGTGAACGTCGCGTCCCGTACGGTTTCAAGTTTTTGCTTGAGCCCTTTCTCCACGAACTTGTCCAAGAAGTCCATCTCGTGCGGGGCCTTCTCCATCACTGCTTCGATGAGGTATCTGACCATGCTCTCGGCGAGATCCATGTTCTCCTCGAGTTCGGTGAAGGCCATCTCGGGCTCCACCATCCAGAACTCGGAAGCGTGGGTGGAGGTATGCGATGCTTCGGCCCTGAAAGTCGGGCCGAAGGTGTAGACATTCTTGAACGCTTGAGCAAACACTTCGGCTTGAAGCTGTCCGGATACGGTTAGGTTGGTCTTCTTGCCAAAGAAGTCCTTTTCATAGGGATTCTTCCGGGTTTTGAAGTCTTCGGGCTTGAGCGCTGTCACATTGAACATCTCTCCGGCACCCTCCGCGTCACTCGAAGTGATGATGGGACTCGCGAGATGGATGAAACCCCTCTCTTCGAAAAACCGGTGAATGGCATGGTGCAGGACACTTCTGACACGGAACACCGCTGTGAAGAGGTTGGTCCTTGGCCGCAAGTGGGCATTGTGTCTCAAAAACTCGCGGCTATGCCTTTTAGGCTGTATGGGGTAATCCTCTTCGCTAGTCCCTTCTATATGAATCTCCGTGGCTTTGATCTCAAAAGGCTGAGGTCTGTTCGGTGTAGCCACCAACACACCAAGCACTTTGAGCGCAGAACCTATCCTGAGTCGTTTGACGGCGTCGAAATCACTCAACGTATCATCGTAGACGACCTGGATCGTCTCAAAAAAACTCCCGTCGTTCAAATTGATGAAACCAAATGATTTTTGCGGACGGTGGTTTCTGACCCAACCGGTCAGTTCAAGGGTTTCACCCTGCATTGAATCATACATCTTGAACAACTCTTTGACTGTGGTCTTTTTCATGAAATGCCTCCTTAGGAATAAAAAAACCCCGTGTTTGCAAGGACGGGTATTCGCGGTGCCACCTTGCTTCACAGAGTGCGCTTTAACCTTTAACGCAGGCTTACGGATGGGTCTACTCGATTCTTCCATCTCTCACGGTGTTGTTCGTCCATCTGTCTTTCTCCGGCTCACACCATCCCGGATTCGCTTCAAAGAGGAAGACGGAGTACTTCTCCGATCAACGATTTACAAGTCCATTATACCGCCTGAGGTGATTTTGTCAATTACAAGCTTTGCAAGACGTTCATAGCATGCCATTTAAGAAGCATTGTCATTTCTGGCTTTTGCTGTTAAAGTAAAAACATAGTGAAAAATTCATTTTATTATTGGAGGAAACCAAACATGGATATCAACGAACGCGCCTCGCAAGTCCGGGGACAAAGAATTGCCGCCGCCGCAGTCGATTACATCATATTCCAGCTTCTAACCTTGATAGGGGCCTTGATTATGGTTCCATTCGTCGGATTCGACGCAATCATGGACGCGATCTTCGGCATCATCGAGGGAGAAGCTGTGAACGAAGCTTTCATTCAATACTCGATCTTCACAACCCTCGCAAGCTTGGTCATCGGGGTTTTGTATTATGGTTTGATCCCCGCAAAGAAAAAAGGGCAGACCCCGGGAAAGATGTTCCTTCACTTGAAGGCTGTCGATACGGAAGGCGGGAATCTTACTTTCACAGGGCATTTGAAACGCGCCATCATGATATATGGGATCTATCTTGGCACCCCTGCGTTGGTTTTCATCGCCAATGATTACACCACTTATACCTCCGTCAATTCGATGGTGTCCATACTGACCATAGGTCTTGTGATCATTTCGGTCATCCTGTTGCTCACAAGACCCGATGCTCGAGGCGTGCATGACATGATCGCCCAAAGCTACGTCGTTGATGAATATTTCAACTTGAGCGAAAACGAGAACCCTCATAAAAAAGAAGAGGACCCCCTTGCGTTTAATTATGACGTTTGGGAGGACAAAGACGACCCCTGGGCCTGAACATGTCCAGCGCTTTAAAAAAACGTCCGGAAGACTTGATTGAGTCTTCCGGACAATTTTATGCTTTTACTCATCCGCCGGTTCGAACAGACTGGAAAGCGGTCTGTCCATGATGATGTTCAAAATGCCTTGGCCGACCAGTGAAGAGATGCTCAATTGTTTGATTTTCGGAGATTTCTTGTCTTCTGTCAATTCGATGGTGTTCGTGCAGACAACTTCCTTGATCGCACTCTTTTCGATGCGTTCAATTGCGGGATGGGAAAGAATCGGGTGGGTACAAGCCGCATAGACTTCCGTAGCGCCCGCATCTTTCAAAGCATCAGATGCGCGACTGATGGTTCCAGCAGTATCGATCAAGTCGTCTATGATGATGGCTTTCTTACCTTTGACATCTCCGACAATGCCCATGACTTCGACCTCGTTGTCTTTGGGTCGGCTTTTGTCGATGATGGCGATCGGGGCATGCAATGCATTCCCCATCTGACGGGCCCTGACAGCACCGCCATGGTCAGGCGACACGATGACGATGTCGTCGCCATTGAGTTTCTTGCGGAAATAATCCACTAGTATCGGCATGCCTCTGAAATTGTCGACCGGTATTTCGAAAAAGCCTTGGATCTGACCGGCATGAAGGTCCATCGAGACCACACGGTCAGTGCCTGCAGTCACCAACAGGTTTGCAACAAGTTTGGCCGATATGGGTTGTCTAGAAGAGGCTTTCCGGTCTTGCCTGGAATAACCGTAATAGGGCATGACCACCTGGACAGATTTGGAAGATGCACGCTTGACCGCGTCGATCATGATGAGCAGTTCCATGAGATTTTCATTGACAGGTGGATGGGTGGGTTGAATGATGAACACATGATGTCCTCGAACCGTTTCTTCGATGTTGACACCGATTTCTCCATCCGCGAAGCGCTTGACCTCGCAATGGCTCAAAGGGATGCCTGTGTAATCCGAGATTTCTTTTGCAAGCGTCTTGTTTGCGCTCAAAGAGAATAATTTTACTTTGTGTCCGTCCATAATCGCCATATGTTTCCGAGCCTCCAAAGGATTGATTTCAATTACATTATATTAAATATTACAGGATTTTATAAGGGTCAGACCAAAAGAAAGTGCAACTTTTTTTCAAAGTTGCACTTATCCGCTTACTCTTCTTCCGATTCGAGATTTTCGTACGCTTCAATCACGACCGATTCAATGCGATTACGTGTTTCTTGATTAATGGGATGCGCTACATCCTTGAATTCACCATTTGGCATTTTACGGCTAGGCATAGCCACGAACAAACCGTCTTTTCCGTCGATGATGCGCAACTCATGAACCACGAAACAGTCGTCAATCGTGATTGCCGCGATAGCTTTCAAACGATTGTCACTATTGAACTTCTTGACTCTTACATCAGTGATTTCCATACTGTCTCCACCCCGCAATTTTATGTCGCTTCCACTTATAATTCGGATTATACCACATGAAGATACCGTTTTCAAACAAATTCACCAAATGCAATTCCCTTGTTTAAAGGGTTTTCGTCAAATTCACGTTATGTGTGTCTCGGAATTTCTCAGCGATTTCCTTAAGAAGCCCCACATTCTTGTCAAACACGGCCACGGTAGGCCCTGATCCGCTCATGAGAACCCCTTGAGGTTCAAAGGACTGTAAATCGTTCCTAAGTTCTTCAATTTCTGGAAACAATTTGAAACTGAAGGGCTCCAAAGCGTTATGAAGCTCTCTAAAAAGCAGGGTGCAGTTCTTGTTGTAGATAGCGTTCCCCATCGTGGTGATCTTGACATTCTTCACTTCACGCATGTCGACTTCCTGAAACACTTTTTTCGTACTCACTTCAAGGTCGGGGGTCACCAATAGGACAGGAAGATTCAGGTTGCGTTTAAGAAAAAATAGCTTCTCCCCCTTGCCACGGGCGATGCACATGCGGTTGTGAACACAGAAAGGGATATCGGCACCGAACCCCACCCCGATGTCTGCCAGCTGGTCCTTGGACAGTCTCAAATTGAAAAGTCTGTTCATCCCTCTCAAAGTGGCCGCTGCATCAGCACTTCCTCCGGCCAAACCGGCCGCAATCGGGATTCGCTTCTCAATGTGGACATCGACCCCTGAATCAAGTGAGAAGGTTTCGATCATGTGAGCGATGATTCTGTGGACAAGGTTATCTTTGTCATTTTTCGTGATTTCCTTGTCGGAATTCAGAACGATGTCTGAATCCGTACGCTTGGAAAAAGTTAGCTTGTCATGGAGTTTTAGTGAGACCATCACCATTTCGAGGTCATGAAAATCATCAAGTCTCTTGCCGACAATATCAAGAAACAAGTTGACTTTAGCATGCGCTTTTTCTTTAACCATAGAACCATCTCCTTATGTTTCACGTGAAACTATTGCATAAACTCCTGCTGAAACATCTCGCTCAGATAAAGAAAGTCCTCAACAGTCAGGGCCTCGGCGCGAACGTCTTCGTTATAACCGTGATGGGTCAAGTAACCGTTCAATGCATCTTTGGATATGTCATATGCGGCATGGAGATTGTTCACCAGTGTCTTCCTTTTTTGTTTGAAAGCCCGTTTCACGAAATCCAAGAAGAAGTCCTCATCAAGTGCGGGCCTCTCTGAACGCGGCACGATATCCATCGTCACGACAGCGCTATCGACCTCCGGAGCGGGCATGAAGACAGTTCTGGGTACTTTGAAGGCGTATTGTGTGCGTGTCTTGTATTGAATCATCACGCTGAGTGCGTTATAGGCTTTGCTGTTGGGTTTGGCGCTGAGTCGTAGAGCGACCTCGTTTTGCATCATGAACACGAGTCTTCTCAACCGCTCTGAATTCTCCAGGCATTTCATGATGACAGGAGTCGTGATGTAATAAGGGAGATTCGCAACCACAACGACATCGTGAACCGGGCCGAATGTATCCTTGATATCTTCATTCAATGGGGTTTTCAAAAAATCACGGGATTTGAGGACGAAAGCTTGATGGTCCTCGAACATATCGCTCAACACTTCAGTGAGATCGGTATCGATCTCGTATGCCATGACCTTTGGTGTGGCCTCCAATAAGTAGCGTGTCAAGCTTCCAACACCGGGTCCAATCTCGATAACCGGTGTGTGCGGTTCCAAGGAAGCCGTCTCTATGATTCTTTTCAGCACGTTGTCGTCAAGCAAATAGTTTTGTCCGAATCTCTTTTTCATGTTCAACTTGTTGGCGCGCAAGGTGTCACGAACATGGTTATGAGTAGACTTGTTCATCCAACCACCCTTTCCAAAGCCTTTTTTGTAATGCCGAACATGGCCAATTTCGTGATAAGGGTTTTGCTGTTTGCGTGCCCGATTGAAAAATGGTCGGTGACTTTCTTGCGTCTTTCCCGGGCATATTCAGTGCCTGTCAGTCCCAATGCATGCAAGTCGCTGATCGTCAACTCTGGCTTTTCACCGCAATCCTTGACGACATGGCTAGATAGGGCCTTTTCAATATCGCTCGCAGAAGCATGCTCAATGCCGACTTTCCTTTTCTTGTGGTCGACACATTGGCCCTTTTTCATGAAGACATGTTCTGCAGGCCCCACTGTATCCACTATGCGTTTTCTGATCCTTTCCCCTGGAGCATCGGGGTCCAGCATCAATATTAGCCCTCTTGACTTGTTCGCATGCTTCAAAGCTTGCAAAGTGGAATCAGAAATCTCGCTTCCATTTGTGGTCATGATATCAGCGTCCGGAAACACTTGTAATATTTTTGATTTGTCATGATTTCCTTCGACGACAATCACTGGTTGAAAATCATTCATGATCGGATGCTCCTTGATTGGTGAACATGTGTTTCTTTTCAGGGTTGATGATGACATTCATGGCTTTCGGCATCACCTCGATGAATTGATACCCTCGGCCAGCTTCTTCCCCATCGACATTCCAATGGTTCGCGGTAGGGGTGTCGAATTCGATTTTGCTCACTTTATATGTCTTTATACCCGGAAAATGACGAACATGGAAAAGGAAGCTGAGAAGATAGAGCACATTGTTCATTAACGGGATATATCTGTAGGTGACGAGGTCGACCTGGCCGTCGTCGAGAACGGGACTTTTCACGATTCGGAATCCCGCAACCCTTTTGGTGTTGAGGGTCAGTATGAGTGAATAACGCTGTTTTTTGAGCGGTTTGCCGTCGATGGTGATGGTCATCGGCATGATGCGGATGGTGAAAAACTCTTTGATCCCTGTCAACAAGTAAGCGAAAAAACCAAGAAGTCTTTTCAATTTTCCAGATGTTGTGTAGCTGATATCCACATAGTTTCCTATGGCGCACACATAAACAAAATATCCATGCGTGCTATTGGCGATATCCATTCGCACCTGGGTCTGCTTTGCAATGATATCGAGCGCCTTGTCCAAATTCTTGGGAATGCCTAGAGTGCGCGCTATATCGCATGATGTCCCACTTGGGATATAACCCACCAGCGGATCCTTACCGGCTTTCATAAAACCATTGACACATTCATTGAATGTCCCGTCGCCACCCATGATCACCAGGATGCCTTCCGAGGCGTCAGCAGGAGCTTTTTGGGCAAGTTCAATGGCATGACCAGGATACAGGGTCTCTTCTATGTTACACGTGAAACCTAACGCCTCGATTTTGTCCTTTATCTCAACGATGCGGCCGTTGTATTGACCGCGGCCGCTATTGGGATTATAAATGAACAAGGCTTTTTTCTTCGTCAAATGACCCTCCCCCTCTCTTCTCACTTTCATTGTATCATTTTATGTCTTTTTTTGCGCGGTTGGAGACAAAAAGAAAAAAGCTCCGAAGAGCTTTAATCCAAAACGCTTTGCGCAGCTGTGATGATGGCGGTGTTATAGGCGTCTTCCCATGTGCATCCTCTGGAGAGGTCGTTCACTGGTTTGTTCAAGCCGGCCAGTACGGGCCCCATAGCATCGTATCCGCCCATACGCTGGGCGATCTTGTATCCGATGTTTCCGGAATTTAGGTCTGGGAAGATGAATGTGTTCGCATGCCCAGCCACCTTGCTTCCCTTGAATTTCTTTTCTCCGACTCCAGGAACAAATGCGGCATCGAACTGCATCTCTCCGTCAATCATGTATCCTGAATCTTTTTCTTTTGCTAGTTTTGTGGCTTGGATGACTTTTTCTGTGATTTCATTCTCGGCGCTGCCATTGGTGGAGAAGGAAAGCATGGCTACTTTGGGGTCAATGCCGAACATTTCTGCGGCTTTAGCGGATTCGACTGCCATCTCTGCGAGCATTGACGCGTCCGGGTCGGGATTGATGGCGCAATCCGCCATGATGTAGCGCTCGTCATCCTTGACCATGAGGAAATACCCGAAAGTGCGAGTCACATCGGGTTTTGTCTTGATGATCTGAAGGGCGGGGCGGACGGTGTCTCCGGTTGAATGGGCGGCGCCGCTCACTAGACCCTGGGCTTGGTTCATATAGACAAGCATGGTGCCGAAATAATTGGGTTTCTTAAGCATCTCCTTGGCTTGTTCATAGGTGCATTTTCCGCCTCTTCGCTCCACTAGTGCCTGGACGAATTCGTTGTATTGGCCGAAAGTAGAAGGGTTGATCACTTCGCACATGGAGATATCGCCCACGATTTTTTCGCTGTCTCCGATCAGGATCGGTTTGATGATCCCCTCCCGACCAAGCTTTTGTGCAGCCTCGATGATTCTAGAATCTTCTGGTTCAGGGAAGACAATTGCAACATTTTTGCCTTGAATTTTCTCTTTTAGATTGTCAATGATGTTAGACATGACTATCACTCCTATCAATGCCATTATAGAAGATTTTAACGGGTTTTACAATCAGTATCATGTGACCGACAGGGAATTCCATGTTAAAATATGTTTGGCTAAAATAAGGTGGTGCACCCCATGAAGAACATCAATACGCTTTTATTCGATCTTGACGGTACACTCGTGGATACCAACGAGATCATCATCCGCAGTTTTCTTTACACTTTCAAAGTCCATCTGCCGGATATCGACATCTCACGTGACGCAATCATCAATCACATAGGGCCTCCTTTGAATGTGACTTTTGGTCGCTATGTTTCAAGCCCTTTCAAAATAAGGGCCATGATGGATACATACCGCGAATTTTATCGTAACAACGAATTTGCCCATTTCAAATTGTACGATCATGTTCAAAAAACCTTGGCCTACCTGAATGAAAAAGGCTTCAATTTAGGTATTGTAACTAGCAAATACATGGAATCCGCACGTCCGAGCATCGAATTTTTCGAGTTGGGACGATGGATGGATGTCATCATCACCTTGGATGATGTCGAAAACCCCAAACCATCCCGAGAACCTGTCGACAAGGCGCTTGAACATTTTGATGATGTCGATGGCGCATTGATGATCGGGGACAACACTTCCGATATTGAAGCAGGAAGACAGGCAAACATTTTCAGTGCTGGTGTGAACTGGAGCATCAAGGGCGCAGAAACACTGAAAAACGCAAAGCCTGACTATATGCTTGAAACCATGGCTTCCATCTATGATATACTGGATATAGACATTGAGGAGGAATGAATATGGATTGCATCTTCTGCAAGATCATCGATGGGGAGATCCCATCCTACAAAGTTTACGAGGATGAACATGTGTACGCTTTCCTCGACATCACGCAAGGCACCAAGGGACACACCTTGCTTGTGCCCAAGCATCACGTCAAAAACATTTATGAACTGGACGACACGACTTCGCATCAGGTTTTTTCCACGCTCCCGAAGGTCGCGAATGCATTGAAAAAAGCTTTCAAACCCATTGGGCTGAACATCGTTCAGAACAACGACAAACCGCTCCAAAGCGTTTTTCATCTCCACCTTCATCTCATTCCTAGATATGAGAATGACGGCATGACCTTGTCCACTATGGACCACTCCGAAGATTATGAGGACAAAGACTACACCGATGTCCAAAAGGCCATTCAGGACGCTTTCGACACATAATGAAAAACCACCGGCGCAAAATTTGCGCCGGTGGTCTTTTTTATTGAGTTATGCGAACATGTTCACCAAGGTTCTCACCATGGCTCCAGTCGCGCCCTTGTCTTTATTGAATGCCGTTCCGGCGATATCGAGATGGATCCAAGGGACACCGTCATTGACGAAATGTTCCAAAAAGGCGGCAGCTACGGACGCCCCGGCCACGGTGCCGCCCTTGTTCGCCATGTCTGCGCTATAACTTTTCAATGCGTCGCGGTGAGGTTTCTTAATCGGTAACTGCCAGACGTGTTCTTTGGAAGCTTCAGCACTTTCATGAAGTGACTTATAGAATGTCTGATCATTGGTGAAGGCCCCGGTGATCTGATTGCCTAAAGAAGCGACAACAGATCCAGTGAGAGTGGCAACATCAAGCAGCTTCGTAGCGCCTTGTCTCTGTGCGTACCACAAGGCATCGGCAAGCGTGAGCCTCCCTTCCGCATCAGTGGATATAATCTCGATTGTCGTGCCTTTCGCGGAAGTCAGGATATCGTCGGGAACAATCGCTTCCGGTCCGATGCGGTTGTCTGTCGCGGCGATCACGACGCTGACATTGACTTTCGCCTTAAGACTGTATAAAGCCTTGAACACACCAATCACAGTCGCGGCGCCGCCCATGTCCATCTTCATGTTGGGCATGGATTTCGGGGTTTTCAGGGAATACCCTCCCGTATCGTACATGATCCCTTTTCCCACAAGTGCGATATGCTCGTTGTTTTCGGGGTCTCCCTTGTAGGTGAGATGGATGAGACGCGGTTCGTCCTCGCTGCCGAGATTGACACCGAGAAAAGCGCCCATTTCTAGTTTTTCGATGGCTTTTTTATCGAGGATGTCCACTTCCACTTGTTCCTTGTCTTTCCCCCATTCGTTCACTCTGTCTGCGAGTGTTTCGGCATCAAGATAGTTATATGGGGTGTTGATCATATCCCGGACTTCGTTGGCCGCAGCCCCGATTGCGAACCCTTTTTCAATTCCCTTTTCCGTGGTTGTATCTGCAAGATAGAAAAGCTCAGGAAAGCTTTTGGAGCTTGTCTTGAAGCGGTTGAAATCGTATCTGATGCGTTCCAGGTGCTCGAAAAGCAAGGGGATGGTCTCTTCGGAGAAGGTCTCGCTCACTACGAGCGCGTCCTTTTTGAGATCCCGCAGAAAGGCAAGGGCCTTTTGTGAGGCGTTCCCGTCGACAAGAAAGGATTCGTTCACGACATAGACTCTGTCCATTTGGAGGTTCCTCAGGGTATGGACCGACGTGTAGGGTGCGTCATCAAGATTGCTAATCGCGCCATGCAATGCTTCATCGACATGCCTGACCCATCCGTTTTTCAGATTGTCACTGATGATCAGTATTTTGTCTTCCTCGGTAAGGGCGAGTCGTCTTTGTTTTTTCATGATGGTTCACACCTCATCCTTGCAGGGTATGATATCCGTCTTGAGATAAGGTCTCAAGACTTCCGGGACGATGACGCTTCCGTCTTCCTGTTGGTAATTCTCCAAAATTGCCACGACCGTACGTCCAACAGCAAGTCCGGAGCCGTTCAAAGTATGCAGGTATTCAGGCTTCGAGTTTTTATCAGGGCGGTATTTGATGTTTCCGCGACGAGCCTGGTAAGCTTCTGCGTTGGAGATGCTACCTATTTCACGGTACCCTTTATAGTATGGGAGATAAACCTCGAGGTCATAGGTTTTCGCCATGGAGAACCCAAGATCCCCGCTGCAAATTTCAACCACTCGATAAGGCAATTTCAAAGCCTTAAGAACATTCTCGCTGTTTTCAAGCATGGTCTCTAGCGCTTCATAGGAAGTCTCCGGGCTGGTGAACTTGATGAGTTCGACCTTGTTGAACTGATGTTGCCTGATGATGCCCCGGGTGTCCCTTCCAGCACTGCCGGCCTCTTGCCGGAATGCCGTGGTGAAGGCAACATACCGCTTAGGCAAGGCGGTGTTGTCCAGGATTTCATCACGATGCATATTGATGCCTGGCACTTCAGCGGTCGGATTGAGATAAAGACCACGCGCATCATTGAGTTCGAAGGCGTCCTCTTTAAACTTGGGCAATTGACCGGTGGCTTGCATGCTTGCTTTGTTGACAATGTAGGGTAGCATGACTTCCTCGTAACCATGGTCATCGACATGCATGTCGAGCATGAAATTGATCAAAGCACGCTCAAGACGAGACCCAAGCCCTTTATAGATTGTGAAACGGCTGGCCGCGACCTTCACAGCACGCTTGAAGTCCAATATGTCGAGGTCGGTGGCGATATCCCAGTGGGGTTTCACCTCGAAGGAGAAATCAGGGACTTGTCCGACATGCCTCAAAACCGGGTTTTCCGTATCGTCCTTCCCGACGGGAATGCCTTTGTAGGGAAGGTTCGGCGTTCTCAGCAATGTATCCTCGATGGCGCTTTCCAAATCGGCTTTTTCGTTTTCAAGGGCGCCGATTTCCTTTTTATTGTCCTCGATGGACTTGAAGATTTCAGTCGTATCCTTGCCTTCGCGTTTGTAAACGCCGATTTTTTTGCTGATTTCGTTTCTTTCTTTCTTGAGGGTCTCTACCTTCTTTATGACCTCGCGACGTCTCTCATCCTGACTGACGACCTCTTTAAGATACGAGAAATCCCCACCTCTTGTGCTCATTCTCTCGATGATTGTTTCCAGATTGTCTCTCAAGTATTTCATATCAAGCATGGTTATGCCTCCTCATGAATCGATTTTAATAAAAAAACCCGTCCCGTTTAGGGACGGGCATTAAACCCGTGTTGCCACCCTGATTGATGCGTTTGTCGCATCCACTCAAGCCGGATAACGTCCGGTGGCCGGGAAAGCATTAGACTTTCCGCTCAGGGGTGGAATTCATCCATCTACCATACCGGTTCGCAGCACCACCGGCTCTCTTGAATCGCATGATGGATTACTTGGTCCCTTCATCACTTTCTATGGTTTGAGTGTAGCATGGCCTCAGGTCATTGTCAATCAGAAGACGTGTAATCGAAGAGGTTCTCGGGTGCGACTTTTTCCTCGTCTTCTTCAGATTCGCTATTTTCATCTGCAATTTGTGAGCTTTCCGGTTGCTCCGTCGCCTCTACATCGTTTTGGTTGTTCACTTCGGTGTCGGGGGAGACTTCCGGCATGTCCTCTTCATTTTCCTCTTCCTTGCGATGCGGAACCAGGGCGGTGCTTGCGACAGTATGGGCCTCGCTCAGGCGCATGAGCCGTACCCCTTGGGTCGCTCTTGAACTGCAAGAGATCTGGGCGGTCGGGATGCGGATCATCGTGCCCTTGTCGGAGAAAATGATGAGATCCTCTTCCCCGCTCACCCCCGCAAGACGGACGAGATTCCCGTTCTTCTTTGTGACGGTCAGGGTCTTGACACCCTTCCCTCCGCGGTTTTGAAGGCGGTATTCATCCAGGTTCGTCCGTTTTCCGTAGCCTTTTTCTGTGACGACCAGGATATCCCGGATGGTATCGTCGACGACGGCGGTGCCGACCACGGTATCCTCATCCTGAAGCTGGATGCCGCGCACCCCTGAAGCTGTGCGTCCCATCGGTCGGACAGTGTCCTCATTGAAGCGGATCGCCTTGCCGTTCGAGGCGCCGAGAATGATGTCCTTGTGTCCGTCTGTGTGCTTGACATCATGAAGCTCGTCACCGTCTTTGAGGCTGATGGCCCGGATGCCGGAGGAGCGTATGTTCCTGTAGTCGGCGACCGCGGTTCTTTTCACAGTCCCACGTTTGGTGGTGAAGAACAGATAGTCCTGCGAGGAGTCGAAGTCCTTGATGTGGTCGATGGCCTGAAGGGTCTCGCCTTCTTCGAAGTCGAGAATGTTGACAAGGGGAAGCCCTTTGGACGCCCGTGAGAATTCGGGGATCTTGTAGCCTTTCACCTTGTAGACGCGACCGTGGTTGGTGAAGAACAGGAGGTAATCGTGAGTCGAGGTGTAAAGCAGGTGCTCGACCACGTCGTCATTGTGCATCTTGATGCCGGTCATGCCCTTTCCTCCACGATTCTGGATCTTGTAGGAGGAAGCATTCATCCGCTTGCAATACCCTTCCTGGGTGATGGTGATGATGACATCCTCCTCGGGGATGAGGTCCTCATCCTCGATATCAAGGTCATAGGCCAATGATATCTCGCTCTGGCGCTCGTTTGAGTAGGATGCCTTGAGGGTTTCAAGGTCCTCCTTGATGACTTCAAGCTGCTTGTTTTCGCTTGCGAGGATGGCTTCATATTCGGCGATGTTGGCACGCAGTTCGGCGAGCTCTTCATCTATTTTCTCGCGTTCCAGACCGGACAGTTTGCGAAGCCTCATCTCGAGGATGGCTTTTGCCTGTTCCTCTGAGAAACCGAAGGCTTCCATGAGTTTTTCCTGTGCGTCATCATAGGCTTTTCGAATGATCTCTATGATTGCGTCGATGTTGTCAAGCGCTTTGAGAAGGCCTTCCAGGATATGCGCCCTGGCCCGGGCTTTCTTCAAGTCGTGTTCAGTCCTTCTGACGAGCACCTCGATCTGATGGTTGATGTAATGCTCAATGGTCTCTTTGAGGCTGAGAACCCTGGGTTGTTGGTTGACAAGCGCGAGCATGTTCATGCCGAAAGACACTTGCATGGGGGTGAACTTGTAGAGGTTGTTCAGCGTGACTTCGGGATTCACACCTTTTCTAAGCTCGATCACGATCTTGATTCCATCACGGTTCGATTCATCACGCAGATCGGTGATGCCTTCAATCCTCTTCTCCTTGGCCAATTCGGCGATTTTCTCGATAAGCCTGGTCTTGTTCACTTGATAGGGGATTTCCGTGACTGTGATCACGCTCTTGCCGTTTGTCTGGGTCTCTATTTCACTTTTCGAACGGATCTTGAAGGACCCGTTTCCGGTTTCATACGCTTTTCGCACGCCTGAAAGCCCCATGATGGTTCCCCCGGTCGGGAAATCCGGGGCCTTGATGAAATGCATGAGCCCATCAAGGTCGATATCGGGGTTCTCTATGGTGGCGATGATGCCATCGATGGTCTCTCCGAGGTTGTGGGGGGGGATGTTCGTCGCCATTCCGACCGCGATGCCGGTCGACCCGTTCACAAGAAGGTTGGGAAATTTGGCCGGTAGAACGACCGGTTCGCTCTCGGTGCCGTCATAATTATCGGCGAAATCGATGGTGTTTTTCTTGATGTCCTTGAGCATCTCCATCGAAAGCTTGGTCATCTTCGCCTCTGTGTAACGCATGGCGGCGGCGCCATCCCCATCGATGGACCCGAAGTTGCCATGACCATCAACCAGTGGATAACGGTAGGAGAATTCCTGGGCCATGCGCACCATGGCGTCATAGATCGCGCTGTCACCATGGGGATGGTATTTACCCATGACGTCCCCTACGATGCGCGCACTTTTCTTGTACGACGCGTTCGGATAGACCCCGAGTCCCTCCATGCCGTAAAGGATCCTGCGGTGAACAGGTTTAAGGCCGTCCCTGACATCAGGGAGGGCCCTTGAAACGATGACGCTCATCGCGTAGCTCATGAAGGACGTCTTCATTTCGCTTGTGATGTTGAGGTCGTTGATTCTGTCAAATGTGGTGGGTTTCATTGCATCCATAATATACGCTCCTAGATATCGAGGTTTTCGACGTATTCGGCATTGTCCTGAATAAATTGCTTGCGATCAGCGACATCGTCGCCCATCAGTTTGCTGAAGAGGGTGTCCGCCTCCATCGCATCATCAAGTGTCACTTTCATGAGTGTGCGGTAATTCGGGTCCATCGTCGTCTCCCAAAGCTGAGACGGGTTCATCTCGCCAAGACCTTTGTACCGCTGGATTTTCGCGCGTTGGGAAAGTTCCGCTTGTTTTTCCTCCATCGCTTCCTCAGTGAAGGCGTAATCCACCCATTTTCCCTGCTGGAGCTTATAAAGCGGGGGTTGGGCGACATAGATATAGCCTCTTTCAATGAGCGGGCGCATGTATCGGAACAAAAAGGTGAGCAGGAGGATCCTTATATGCGCCCCGTCGACATCCGCGTCCGTCATGATGATGATCTTGTGGTATCTGGCGAGGTCAGGGTTGAATTCATCCCCAATGCCGGTGCCAAGAGCCTGAATCATGGAGAGAATCTCTTTGTTCGCAAGAATTTTGTCCAATCTCGCCTTCTCTACGTTGAGCACCTTGCCTCGGAGTGGGAGAATCGCTTGGAAAGCGGAGTCCCTTCCTTGTTTGGCGGACCCGCCGGCACTGTCACCCTCAACGATGTAGAGTTCAGTCTTCTTAGGGTCCTTCTCCCTGCAATCAGCTAGTTTTGATGCGAAACCTAGGCCATCCAGAGGGCTTTTACGCCTGGTCGCCTCCCTGGCTTTCTTCGCCGCCAGGCGAGCTCGAGAAGCAAGCAGGGCCTTCTCGATGATGATCTTGGCGTCCTTCGGGTTCTCAAGAAGGAAGCGCTCAAGACCTTCGGATAGCACGTTCGCTACGGCACGGCGCACTTCGGTGTTTCCGAGTTTGGCCTTGGTCTGTCCTTCGAACTGTGGATCCGGATGCTTGATCGAGACAATGGCCGTGAGTCCTTCGCGGGTATCGTCGCCAAGCAGGGACTCATCTTTTTTGAAAAGGTTGTTTTCCCGCCCGTAATTGTTGAGAATCCGGGTCAGTGTCATCTTCAGGCCTTCTTCATGGGTTCCGCCCTCGGGATTGTGTATGGTGTTGGCGAAGGGGAAGAGGTTTTGCGAGAATGAGTTGTTGTACTGCATGGCGACTTCGACCTTGACGCCTTCTTTTTCGCCTTCAGTGTAGATGACATTCTCATGAAGGACCTCTTTGTTCTTGTTGAGGTATTCGACGTATTCCTTGATGCCGCCCTCATAAAGATATTCCTTGTATTCCGGTTCGTCCGTGCGTCTGTCGGTCAAAGTGAAGCGGATGCCCTTGTTCAAGAAGGCCATCTGTTGCATGCGTAAACGCAAAGCCTCAAAGTCATAGGTGCTGCATTCCTCGAACACTTTGCGATCAGCCTTGAAGCGGATGCGAGTGCCCGTCTTCTGAGTCGGTCCGCGTTCTTCGAGGTCGCACTGGGTGATCCCTTTTTCGTATTTTTGATAGTAGATGACACCGTCGCGATGGATTTCGACTTCGAACCATTCGCTCAGCGCGTTGACAACGCTCGCACCGACACCGTGCAATCCTCCGGACACCTTGTAGGAATCATTGTCGAACTTTCCGCCGGCGTGCAGAGTGGTCAGGATGGTTTCAACCGCCGGAAGATTCGTTTTCGGGTGGGTGTCCACGGGAATGCCGCGGCCGTCATCGATGACTTGGATGATATCGTCTTCCAATATCTCCACGTCGATACCTGTGGCATAGCCCGCCAAAGCCTCATCGACACCATTATCCACGATTTCCCATACAAGATGATGCAGACCCTTGGGACCGGTTGAACCGATATACATTCCGGGGCGGCGTTTTACCGCTTCTAACCCCTCAAGAATCTGGATATTGCTTGAATCATAATGTGCTTCCATAAGATTTCACTCCTTCGATTTGTCCCGCTTCGACCTTGAATAGCTGGTATGCCTCGAGTGCATCCAGATGCATGGCTTCAAGCGAGGTGCTCGTGATGAATATTTGGGAATCCTGGTCAAAGAACTCTAGTAGGTTCTTCTGACGTTTGTCATCCAGTTCG
This sequence comes from uncultured Candidatus Izemoplasmatales bacterium, assembly GCA_964501715.1. GTDB lineage: Bacteria > Bacillota_I > Bacilli_A > Izemoplasmatales > Izemoplasmataceae > M55B118. Next base: position 25,918 of record CAZCTR010000005.1, read on the forward strand.
CTGAACACGTCGTCCAACAATACGATCGGTGCCATGTGCCTCTTCTCTTTTATCAACTGGGAAACCGCTAGTTTGAGGGCTAAAGCCAATGTCCTTATCTGTCCTTGGGAGGCGGTTTGCATCACTGGTTTATCGCCAAAATAAAAAACACAATCATCGCGGTGCGGACCGATTGAAGTGCTTCCGCTCGATATATCGAAACGCCTTTTTCGCTCAAACGCATTCTTTACGTCTTCGGTGACGGAAGGCTGATAGGCGAGCCTCACAGTCTCTTTTTCCTCCGACAAGGATTTATAGATGGCACGCGTTTTCTCATCAAGGGTTTCGATGAACCGCTTTCTCTCCCGAGTGATACGGGTGATGTAGTGTTGCATCTGTTCTGTGAGCACTTCAAGAAGCGGATCTTCCGTCTCGGAATTTTCCCGCATGACCTTGAGTTGTTCGTTCCTTTCCTTGAGCAACCTGCGATACTGGTTCAAGTGATAGACATAATGACGGTTGAGCTGTCCGATCTCAAGGTTTAGAAACCGTCTTCGATCGGAAGGGCCCCCTTTGATGAGGTTCAAATCCTCCGGCGCGAACATGACGACATTCAGGAAACCGACATAATCGGACAAACGTTTGTAATCCACATGGTTATGCCTGGCCTTCTTGCCTTCTTTGGAAATAATCAGTTCCAGGGACTGATTCGCACGTTCGCTTTGCAATGAGGCTTTGATGGACATGAAGGGCGACTCGTGAGCGATCATGTCCCTGTCGGCGGTGGTCTTGTGCGACTTGGTGAGCGCAAGGGTGTGGATGGCCTCAAGTAAAGAGGTCTTTCCTTGGGCGTTGTCTCCAAGGATGATGTTGATGTGGGGGTTGAAGGACGTCACAGAGGACTCGTATAGACGAAAATGCCTCAATTCAAGGGTGTCAATCGTCGGCATGTCTGATGGTGAAGGTGCCTTCGCCCTCGACTTCCACAGTATTCAAAGGATAGAGCTTCCGGCCTCTTCGGGTCTCCGGGTGTCCGTCCACTTTCACCTTCCCAGCATAGAGTATGGCTTTGACATCCCCACCAGAAGCGGCAATGTTTGCGTGTTTTAAAAACTGCCCGAGTTTTATGAACGGGGTGGTGATTTCGATGTCCTTCAAAACAATCACGCTTTCTTATATATAATATATACTATTAGTATTATATAATATAATAGGTTATAAAACAAGTTTGAAACCAACAAAAAAGCCCCTTTTGACAGGGGCTTTGGTATATGGGTTCAATATATCTTTGCTTGTTCAATCTGTCTTGACCGGAAGTATCAGTTGAAGCATGTCATCATCATATTCCCCGGTGATCACGAACGGCCGGATTTCACCTGTGAACTTGACTGTGACTTCGCTTGAGTTGAATACTTTCAACGCTTCCAGGAAGTATTTTGAGCTGAACGCGATTTTTATCGGGGATCCGACTACTTCATCCACCGGATAGACTTCTTCAAGCACGCGTCCGATTTCAGGTGAATTAGAAGATATTTCAACCGTGTCGTCCTGGCGCATGTTCAATTTGACGATGGAGTTCTGTCCGTCACGGCTTGAGAGTAGGCTGGCCCGTTCAACAGATGTGATCAATTGTTCCTTGTTGAACTTGATCTGGACTGGGAATTCCTGTGGAACCAGTTTGGAGGTTTCAGGATAATTGCCTTCGAGCAACCTTGTCTGGAAAAGGATGTTCTTGTATTTGAAGAGCACTTGCGATTGATCGAAGTGAAGTTCCACGTCGCTTTGGTTGTCCTCGAGAATCCGGACAAGCTCCTCCAGGCTTCTTCCGGGGATGATGACATTCATCTTGTCATAATCCTCTTCCAAAGAGATGGTTTTCTGACTTAGACGGTAGCTGTCTGTGGCGACACCATTCAAGCGGTCTCCCTCAATGGTGAGGTTCACCCCTGTCAGAATGGGGCGGTTCTCAATGCTCGAGGTCGCGAAAGCCGTCTGTCTGATCAGAGTCTTCAGTGTGCGCACGTTGATCTTGACATGAGAATCTTTCTCTTTGAATGTAAGATTGGGATAATCTTCAAGATCGAGGGTGTTCAAGGTGATATCGGAATGATCCGCTTCGATTCTGAGAAGATTGTCTTCCGCTTTTGAGAACGTGACGGTCTGACCATCAAGCTTCCTTATGATTTCAATGAAGTACTTTCCGGGGATGAGTGCCGACCCTGTTTCTTCGACATTGAGGCCAGAATCCTGAATATCGATGTTGATGGAGATATCAGAATTGCTGGTGGTGATGGTCAACCCGGTTTCCTGGATGTTCATCTTGACGCCTTGAAGAGCCGGATTCGGGGTTTTGTTGGATAAGGCTTTTTGGGCAATCAACAAATGATAGAGCAGCTTGTCTTTATTGATCTCAAATCGCATGGAACCACCTTCTGTTAATTATTTTTTTTTAATGCTTGTTATTATTAGGGGGTGTGGATATGTGGATATCTAATTCATTATACCATGTTTTAGCGGTTTTGTGGTGAAAATTCAGCTACTTTCTCCACATTTATGCTTTAATTTCTCCACGTCCTTTTTCAAGTTGTAATCCACTTGAATCTCATTGGAGACTTTCTCGCATGAATGCATGACCGTCGAATGGTCGCGGTTCATGAAATAGGATCCGATTCTCTTGTATGGAAGGTCGAAAAGGTCCTTGATGAGATACATGGCGATTTGCCTTGGATACAGATAGGTGCGGTTGCGCTTTTTGGACACCAGGTCACTGGTGGTGATGCTGTAGTAATCACTGACGATGCTCATGAGATTCTGTATTTTGTCTTTGATGAAATCTTTCGAGTTCTTTTTCGGCTGGATGAGATTGTCCAGCGCAACTTCGGCATTTTTGATGGAGAAATCATAATTGAAGGCGGTACAATAGAAGAGCACCCTTTTGAGAGCACCTTCTAGCTCCCTGACATTGTTGTCGAAGACACTTGCGATGTATTCGATCACTTTATGGGGGAAAAGCTCCGCATCGTTGGTTTCAGCCTTGAGTTTCTTTTCGAGGATCTTGATTCGGTGTTCGAGATCGGGACGGTTGATATCCACCGTCACGCCCCAAGCGAACCGGGAGGTGAGCCTGGACATGATGTCGCGTAGATCGGATGCTTTCCGATCGGAGGTGATGACAATCTGTTTTTGGTGACTGTGAAGCAGCTCAAAAAGTTTGAAAAACTCCTCCTGCGACTTTTCCTTCTTGGCTAAAAACTGTATGTCATCCACCAGAAGCACATCGACATTGCGATAGATCTCGTTGAATTCGTCGAATTTCTTCTTGCTGGAGTACTTCACGTAATCCTCAACAAACTGGTCCGCTTTGACATAAAGAACACGGGTGTTGATATCACCCTCAAGAATGTAGTTTCCAACCCCTTGCATGAGGTGGGTCTTACCTAGCCCGACGTCACCGAATATGTATAGAGGGTTGGCCACTACTCCAGGCTGATCGGCCACTTTCAACGCGGAGGTGTAGGCGAGGCGATTGGAGTTGCCCACGACAAAGTTTTGGAAGGTGTAAGAGGGATTCAGGTTGGCGTTTAGGAAACGTTCGTCATGTGTCTGATGATTGGGTTGATTGATTTCGAAGCCCTTATCATGATTCAATTCCTCTTCAGCTTCCTCTTTGGTGATGACCCGGTATTCATGTCTATCGGACACATAACTTTCTAGCAACCGGTTCATACGGCCGAGATAAAGCATTTCGATGCGCTTCTTGATGAAGTGATTGTCGACGAGCAGATAGATGTAGTTGTTGCGCACTTTAAAAACCGAATCGACGGATTCGAAAATTTCTTCGTAAGTATTGTTCTCCAACTGGTTGGCAAGTTCGCTTTTCACTTCTTGCCAGATTTCGGTATGCTGTTCCATCGATGAATCACCTCTGTAGTTTAAATTCAGTTTAGCATAGGAAAACGTTTAAAAAAACAGAATTTTATCAACATAAAATGTGGAAAACTTTTTATTTGCACACTCTGTTTCCACAAAGATGAAACCCTTAATATATCTTAACAGAGCGGTCAAAAAAGATTTAGACTTTTCCACAACCATATGTTTTCCTCTTTTGCACATTTCCACAATGTGCATTGTGCAAACCGTCAAATAAAGCGGTTTTCCTATGTGGAAAACTTAATTGAAACTTCTTCAATATCGAGATTAATAAAATAACGGTTGACACTTCGGAGCAATTTATATATAATTTGAAAGCGTAGTTTTTATAACGCCTTAGGAGGTGTTGATTGTGAAACGCACATATCAACCAAACACACGCAAAAAAGCTAAAAAACATGGCTTCCGTGCGAGAATGTCTTCGCCCGATGGACGCAAGATCCTCGCTAAGAGACGCCAAAAGAAACGCAAGCGCCTGTCCGCTTAAAAATTCATACCCCGTTAACAACTAATCTTAAACCCGCAAACACCTGAGAAGATTGCTTTTTAGGTGTTTTTATTTTTGGGAGGCGCTCAGGATGAAAAAGAAGTACCGCATTAAGGATTCATCTAGAATCCAATCTGTTCTCAATGCTCGAAGGAAAAAGGCTGACGCGTTTTTTTCTGTCTACGTCTCTGAGAACACCAACGGGCATTTTCGTTACGCCCTTAGCGTTGGAAAGAAATTCGGGAACGCGGTCAAACGCAATAGGATCAAACGCCAGATCCGCATGGTCCTCAATGATCGTGTGGATCATGATGCGTCCAAGGATGTCTTTGTCATCATCCGTCCGGCCGCTTCAAAATTGACGTTTGCAGACATTGATAACAAACTAATGAAGCTGTTGAAAGCTCATAAATTAATCAGAGGTGAAAAAAAATGAAAAGAAAAACAGCAATGAAAGTCTTACTGCTCGTGGTGACACTAGGGCTCGTGGTGACACTTGCAGGGTGTGATGTCGAGCATTACGACCAAAGCATCGATGCCGAAGGCGGCTTCGCCTGGATGCAGTGGATCGTCACTAAGCTTGCCGAATTCACATACAATATTTCCCAGTTTGCCGGAGGGCACTATATCATCGGGCTTTTCGCCGTCACGTTGATCATCAGGATTCTCGGGTGGCCGATCTATTCGAAAAGCACCGCAATGAGTGCAAACATGCAAATCGCCCAACCTGAACTGGAACGTCTCAAAGAGAAGTATCAGGACAAAAAGGATGAAGCTTCCCAGAAACAGATGCAACAAGAGATGATGCAGATTTACAAAAAATACAACATCAACCCTCTCGGGTGCCTTTTCCCCTTCCTGCAAATGCCGATTTTCATCGCCATGTATCAAGTCGTGAGAAGGCTTCCGAGGACCGAACGCTTCGGGGATATAGACTATGAATTCCTCTTTCTCGACTTCCAGGCCGGGAATCCCCTGGACGCCGGGGTGTCTTTCAGCTTCGCAGACCACTGGATCAATATCCTCCTGGCTTTAATCGTCGGTGCGACCATGTATTTCTATCAGCGTTATGCGATGAAGAAGCCTGAGTACCTTCAAAATAAGAAATACCAATCAGCCCAAGCCGAACAGTCACAAAAAACCATGAAGTACATGACTTATTTCATGGTCGTCATGCTGACATCGATATCGTTCACCAACCTCGGTATCGCATTCTATTGGATCATCGGTAACCTCTTCCAATTCTTGCAGACCTATGTCAATCGCAAAAAGACTTACAAACGTCATTTTGAACAAAATCTAACGTGAAGGTGATTCTATGAAATCCATTACTTTTGAAGCGAAATCTTTGGATGAAGCCAAAACATACGCCGAGGAACAGTTGCGTATCGGAAGAAGGTATCTAGCCTTCGACCACCAGGAGAAACGCAGTATGTTCGGTTTTAAAAAGAGCTTCACAGTCACGGCCACGGTGGATGTCGACCTCATGGAACTTGGTCGTAAAACGCTGGAGACCATGTTTGCAAACATGGGCATAGACGCCTCCATCACTGCGACAGAAGGGGATGACAAGGATATGGTCTACAAGGTCGAGACGGATGAGAACCCGGTCTTGATCGGCAAGAACGGAAAGACCTTGGAAAGCATCCAGTTCTATATCAGAAACCTTCTCAACATCTTCACCGACGAGAGGGTCATCGTCCTTGTGGACATCGGTGGCTACAAAGCTCAAAGACGTAAACAGCTTGAGATTCTTGCGACCAAGACCGCCAAAGAAGTAGCCAGAAGCAAAGTGCCGGTGAAATTGGATCCCATGAATGCGTATGAACGCCGGATCATCCATACTAAACTCGCCGAATGGCGCGATGTGTCCACGAGAAGCGAAGGCGAAAAACAGAACCGTCACCTCGTGATCGAGCCTAAGAAAAAATGAAACTGATTGTCGGACTCGGAAATCCCGGCAGGAAATATGCGCGCACCCGCCACAACATCGGCTTCATGTGTCTTGAAGCCTTCGCCCATTCACATGGACTCAAATTCTCATATGACAAGAAATTCATCGCCGATGTGACGCGCTTAAATGAGACGATCCTCATGAAACCGAGAACCTATATGAATCTTTCCGGGAATGCCGTCGCTCCCGTCGTCGATTATTATGATATCGAACCTGAGGATGTGATGGTGATCTATGACGACCTTGATCTGCCGACCGCGAAAATACGCTTGCGCTATAAAGGCGGGAGCGGGGGTCATAAAGGGATGCAGTCCATCATCGCGGCACTTGGAACCGAAACATTCAAACGCATCAAGTTCGGGATCTCAAAGCCTGATAGCAAGGCCGGCAAGGATTATGTGCTCTCGCGCTTCAAAAAAAGCGAGGGTGATGCCGTCATCGAGGCGATTGACCAAGTCAATAGGGCGATGACTGATTTCATGAAGGACGAGCCTTTCGCGAACATCATGAACACATACAATAAAGAATGACGCCGCAGCCATGTGCTGCGGCTTTTTTTCATCACGGTGGTCTTTCGATAAAGTCCGTGATAGAATAGGTCACGAAGAACCCCGGGCATGGCACATGCCCGCTTGTCTACGTGGAGGAAATGTATGAAGACCTTGTTAAAGCATTTGAAAAGCACAGAGTTCTTTCAAAAACTGAACGATGTATTGGAAAAGGAAAAAGCTGAAATATATGACACCAATGAAGCACTCAACATCCTGTTGATCAACTACCTATTCTCCGAAAGCGACAAATCGGTTCTTGTGGTGAACCATAATCTTTATCATGCTCAAAAGACGTATGATAAGCTTGAAAGAACCATGGCTGACCCCCTCTTTTTCCCGCAGGATGAATTTCTGACGACCGACATGCTCGCAATGAGCGAGGATTTGAAATTCGATCGTCTTGATTCGATTCGAACCCTTCTCAAGGGCCGCAAAGAACTGGTGGTGACCCATCCGACCGGACTGCTTAAGCATCTGCCGCCGAAAGCCGCATTTATGGAGGCGACAAAGACGTATCGAAAAGGGGACGAGATCGACCCTTCCAGGTTGATCGATGAATTGATCAACCTGGGCTACACCAGGACCGCTGAAGTGGAGAAAGTGGGGGATTTCGCTTCCAGAGGAAGCATTGTCGATGTGTTTCCAACAGGGTACGATGAGCCGATCAGAATCGATTTCTTTGATGTCGAGATCGATTCACTAAGACGGTTCGACATCGAATCCCAGCGCTCCAAGGGGACTGCCGAAGAACTCACGCTTTTCCCCAGATCGGAATTCTTCTATGATGAGTCCACCTGTGAGAAAATGGAAGAGAACGTTAGACAAGTGTTAAGCAGCCGACCCTTTGAAGATGAGACTAAAGAACGTGTGGAGAATGACCTGGATGCGATCAAAGAACGGGATAATCCGGACCGGTTCTCCCGCTACATGACCTTCGCGTTCGACCATCTGGAGACATTGACCGACTATCTCGACGATCCTTACATCATACATGTCAACCATGAGGATATCAAGGCCACCAACCAGCAGATCATAAAAGACCTATCCGATTGGATCGCCGAGAACAGTGACTACGCCGCGATCGGGTTTGATTTCATCAGGGATTTCGATACGCTCTACCATGAAAAGGAGATCCGTCTGAATCCGTTCGCGAGCGCAAAACCCTTGAGGCACAGCCTTGCCCTTCGCGCCAAGGAGTCTGTGCAATATGCCGGCAACTTGCAGATGCTGATCAAGGACCTCAAGAAGTACGACGGCCATGTCACCACCCTGGTCTCTTTGGAAAGTTCGGAGAGGCTGAATACCCTCAAGGAGCTCTTTGAAGACCATCATATCGACTACAAGCTGCTTGGACGGGACGACCCTCCCTTCGATAAAAGCATCAACCTTGTGAAAGCGGACATGCCCGTAAGCCTTGAATGGTTCGACACCGCCGTGCTGGTTCTTAACGAAGAAGCCCTCTTTGATGCCACGGAAAAAAAGAAATCGAAAAAACAAAAGGCCGTGTTCAAGGACACGGAGAAGCTCACACGTCCGGAAGAACTCAAAAAAGGGGATTTTGTGGTCCATTATGACCATGGGATAGGCCGGTATCTTGGCATCAAGACCATGACTTTCCAAAACCATACCAATGACTATATAACCATAGCGTACAAAGGGGACGACACCCTTTATATCCCCGTGGAGAACATCCACCTGATACAAAAATACAGCGCACATGAAGGCGTGAGACCGAAAGTCAACAAGCTCGGAAGTCCTGAGTGGGCCAAAACCAAACAGAGGGTAAGAAAAAAAGCGAAGAACATCGCTTCACAGCTCATCGACCTCTATGCCAAGCGAGAAGAGACAAAGGGCTTCGCCTTCAGTTCCGACATCGACATGATGACCTCGTTCGAGGCGGATTTCCCCTTCGAGGAAACCGAAGATCAGCTCAAGGCTATCGAATCGGTGAAACAAGACATGGAAAATGCGACCCCCATGGACAGGCTGATCTGCGGTGATGTGGGATATGGCAAGACGGAGGTCGCCCTCCGTGCCACATTCAAGGCGGTTCTCGACAACAAGCAGGTCGCCTATCTCGCACCCACGACCATTCTGACGCGCCAGCATTTCTACACCTTCAAGCGAAGGCTCGCCAAGCATGGCATCAAAGTGGCGCTATTGAACCGTTTCGTAGTCGGCAAAAGGAAACGCGAATATCTCGAAGGGATCAAGGCGGGAAAATACGATGTGGTGATAGGGACTCACCGCATCCTTTCCAAGGACATTGACTTTAATGACCTCGGCTTGTTGATTGTCGACGAGGAACAGCGGTTCGGCGTCGAGCACAAGGAGAAGATCAAGGCGATGAAATTGCATGTCGATGTGCTCTCGCTCTCAGCGACACCTATCCCGAGAACCCTTCAGATGGCCATGACTGGCGTCAAACAGATGAGTCTCATCGAGACTCCCCCGAAAGACAGATTCCCAATCCAGACTTATGTGCTCAAAAGGAACGACCATGTCATCCAGGATGCCATTGAACGGGAATTGGGCCGTCACGGTCAGGTTTTCTACCTTTATAACAAGGTTGAGGATATCGATTCGATCAAAGACGATCTCGACCAGCTTGTGCCTGATGCACGCGTTGTCTATGCGCACGGAAAGATGAACCGGGCTCAGCTTGAACGGGTCATGCAAGCATTTTTGGACCACGAGTATGATGTGCTCGTATCCACTACCATCATTGAAACGGGCATCGACATTCAAAACGCCAACACCCTGATTGTCCATGATGCAGACAAACTAGGCCTTTCCCAGCTCTATCAGATAAGAGGAAGGGTCGGAAGAAGCAACCGCATAGCCTACAGTTATCTCATGTATGGCAAGAACAAGCAGCTTAATGATGAAGCTGCGAAACGGCTTCAGGCGATCAAGGAGTTCACTGAACTCGGCAGCGGTTACAAGATCGCGGCACGTGATCTCGCCATACGGGGCGCGGGAGACCTTCTCGGAACGGAACAATCCGGATTCATCGACAGTGTGGGCATCGAGATGTTCATGGAAATCCTAAAAGAGGAGATCGCGAAAGAAAAAGATGAACCCATCGAGGACAAGACGGATGACTCTAAGCGGAACCAGGTGAAAATGCCCACAAGCCGCACCATTCCCGAAAGCTATGTGAAAGAAGAGACGTTGAGGATAGAGATGCACCGGCGTATCGGAGAAATCAAAACACTGGAGGATCACCGTGCGCTCAAAGAAGAGTTCCAAGACCGATTCGGAGAGATCCCACAAAACCTCGAGACTTATATGCTTGAGAAACTGTATGAACAGTTGGCGATCGAATCAGGCGTGGAGCGTGTCTTTGAGAGTGATACGTCGGTCACATTCGTCATCGACAAGGACCATTCCAAGGACATCCACGGAGAGATGCTTTTCAAGAAAGCAAGTGAAATCTCGCGTTTCATCAATCTCGCCTATAAGCAGGAGAAACTACGAATCACCTTAGATAAGGGAAAAATAGAAAAAAGCGTGCTGGAATGCATCATTCCATTGTTGGAATTGATTGCATAAGCCTATAAAAAAGGCATCCCCAATTATTCAAAGAGGGATGCCTTTTTTGTTTGTCTCACAAGGATTCGAACGCACTTGAGAGCTGGATGCTTGAGAGTATGGTGAGTCGTATGAAATAAAAGTATATGAGTGAACCGATAAGGAAGTGGTGAATTGCGAACAGGTCACGTGCTTCCACGGTCTGGTTTGCATAGCGTTTGAGATAATGGAAGAAAAAGATCAATGTGGCAATCAATGCCGCCCCTTCGAAAACAAGGAAGACAATTTCGAGGACCATTGAGATCTCGAAGAGGTTTATGGCGGAGGGCAAGGTGATATAGGTGATGGGAATCGCCGGAAGCAGCAACATCACGAAGAGTAACATTTTCGGAAAAGTCTCCATCGTCGCGGTTTTCACAAGGAGTCTACCTATAAGGAAGAAAACCAGGGGATGAATCAGGAATATGTAGAAACCGATGGATGTCACGACGATGTCAAGAACACCGTCTGTACCCCGGAAAGAGAAAAACAGTCCGACTCCGTAGAGGATGACGGTCAGGGCGATGATGATGGCTGCATAGAGGATGTGGTTTCTGTTCGGATAGGGGTTCATACAGACCGGCCTCCTTTGGTCGGAATTGGGGGATATATGGTATTATACCATATTATATTTTTATTGGAAACGTGAAATGACATAATGGAAAGTCCCAATGCACCGCAATGTGTTTAGTTTCCCACCATGTCAGACAATGCTTTTCTGTAGCTTTCAATCCCTTCCCCTTTGAACGTTTTTTTGCAGGCGGGGCGGATGACGGATGTGTGGCGAAACGTTTCTTCGCGAGAGTCCGGGTCGCTCAGGTGGACTTCATAGACCGGGATGTCGATGGCCTTGATCGTATCATAAAGTGCATAGCTGTAGTGGGTGAATGCCGCGGCATTCAAAAGGATGCCCTGATACCCCATGTGCTTTGCGTGTTGCATGATGTCGATGAGTATCCCTTCAAGATTGGACTGTTTCACCTCAACGTTCACGCCAAGTGCATTGCCATAGTCTTTAAGTGTGCGCTCAAGGGTTTCATAGGTCATCGAACCGTAGATTTCCACTTCCCTGGTCCCTAGAAGGTTCAAGTTAGGGCCGTTGAGTATTAAAATATTCATCCAAAGCCTCCTCGATGCGTTGGACAATCGTCTCTTCATCCCATGTGTCCTTAGAGATGGTATAGTCCGCATAATGTCTGTAGAGGGGTTGGCGTGTCTCCTTCAAACGATTCAAATCTTCAAGCGTGGTCACAAGAGGGCGGTTTTGCAATGTTTCCCCCTTGATCAGATCCAGGTTCAGATCAAGAAAGATGACGACACTGTTCTGTTTGAGTGTGCGCATCGCCAGGTCGTTCATGATGATGCCGCCACCGGGGGCAAGGATCTGGCCGTAGCGTTTGGCTGCCTCCATGACTTTCTGTTTTTCAAGTGCTCGGAAATAACGCTCTCCCTTTTTTTGGAAAATGGTTTGAATGGGGGCTTTTTCAGTGTTTTCGATGGATTTGTCGATATCGATCAACGGTTTGTCGAAACGCTCTTTGAGGATGCGTCCAAAATGGGATTTTCCGGAAAATGGAAGTCCGATCAAGGCGATGTTGGTAAGCTTTTTACGAATGGTGTTCACCAATGCATCACGGTCGACTGGACTATGGTTCTCAAAAAAACGTTTCTGGGATTCCCGGGCTTGCTCAATGAGCATCTCAAGGCCGTTCAAAACGGGAATGCCCAAGGATTCGGCTTTCAAAAGAAGATTGGTCCTTAAAGGGTTGTAGATGAGGTCGAAGACAAGCTTGATCGATTCAAATACATCCAAGGAGAAATCGAGTTGCCCTTCGTTGTCAGGATACATGCCTACCGGTGTCGCATGAATGATGACTTCGATGCCGGTGTATGATTCGATCTCTGCAAGTGGGTATTCCCCTTCTTTTGGGTTTCTTGCGAAGACCATAGGCTTAACGTAACCCAGTTCCGTGACAGCCTGCGACATGCTTTTGGATGTGGCGCCATTGCCGATAATGGCGATAGCGGTGTCTTTTTTGCCAGGAAAATAGCGGCGGACCAATTGTATCAACGCTAGAAGATCGGTGTTGTAACCGACCAGTTTTCCGCCTTTGTCGATGATGGTATTGACCACACCGATGGATTTCGCTGTATCATCCAAAACATCAAGGAAGGGGACGCACGCCTCCTTGTAAGGGTGGGTGACGTTGATGGCCTTGAAGGGACGTGCCCGGAAAAAATTTTTGATGTCGTCGGTTTCATATAGATGGTAATCCATCGAGGGTGTCATGGTTTCATGAATGGTTTTGGAAAGACTGTGGCTGAGCGATTTTCCTAATAGGCCGTACATAGAATTTATCCCTTCTTCTGAAGCTTTTTGCTGGTGTTCATAAGCGCTTGGTATACTTCTTTGATTGCGTCTTCGTGCGTATGACCTGCGGCTCTGTCAAGGATTGTTGTTTCGCGGTCCTTATCAAGAACCGGATGACTGGATGCGGCCTTCAAGTGCCCGATTTGTTTGCTCAAGGTGAATCGTTCATCAAGAAGCCGCATGATTTCTTCGTCTAACCGGTCGATTCTTTCACGGTGTTTTTTTATTTTATCCATGATGATCCCTCATTTCGAAGCGTCATTTCCAATAGCGCGTAATAAGCCATGGCGTCAATCACGGGAAGCGCCCTTGGTACAATGCAAGGGTCGTGCCGTTTTCCGGATTCTATGGTTATGGACGTCATATTGTCCATATTCACGCTTTCTTGAGGTTTTCCGATTGATGAAGTGGGTTTGATCACGGTCTTGAACACAATGGGTTGTCCGGAAGTGATGCCCCCCAGAATGCCGCCCATATCGTTCTTCTTGAATACAGGCGTTCCATTTTTCAAGGTCAAGGGATCGTTGCTTTCGCTTCCGTTCATGCCCGCAAAATCGAATCCTCTGCCGAATGATACGCCTTTAACGGCAGGAATGCTGTAAAGGAGATGGGCAAGCACACTTTCAAAGGAATCGAAGAAGGGTTCTCCACTTCCCGGGGCTTCATGATAAAGCACGGTTTCGACAATGCCCCCGACACTATCCTTGTGTTCCTTGGCGTCCAGGATTATCGATTTGAATCGTTCCTCATCATCCGGATTCAAAACTGGGAAATCGCTTGATAACAACCTTTTTAAGTCGTCGATGCTCATGTTTTTGTCGTAGTAGGATAGTCCCTTTTGAGTGTGTATCTGGTGTATGTGGGATACACTTCTGACGTTTTTTTGCGACAATATCTGACGGCTGACTTCACCAAGAATCACAATGGGCGCGGTGAGCCTTCCGGAAAAATGCCCGCCGCCTCTTTGGTCATAAGCGCCGTCAGTCTTAATATAGGCTGAATAATCCGCGTGACCCGGACGTATCCGTCCAGGGGAGTATGGGGCGCTTTTCACATCCCCGTTGGGAAGGAAAAACGTCAAAGGGGCTCCGGTGGTACGGTCATCCTTGATCCCGCTCAGTATGTCAAAGGTGTCTTTTTCTCGTCTTGCGGTGTTGTAGGCATGTTTGGATCTGCGTCTGTCCAGTGCGCTTGCAATCGACGTGAAATCCAAAGCGATGCCGGAGGGGACATTGTGGATGGTGATGCCTATGCCTGCACCATGGCTTTCGCCGAAAAGACTTACCGGCAAGGCGCTTCCGAATGTGCTCATGGATGCATGCCTCCTTTAAGGGCTTGTGATAACTCTTCAAATTTAGACCGTCTCAAATAGCCGTTTCCCGGCTTTTCGACATCCGCAACAAGCAGGTGGTCCCCTTTGTTCTTCTTGTCTTCCCGGATGTGTTTCATGAGTGCTTTTGAATCGTATTCATAGGACTGCTCGAGGTCAAATGTCCTCAAGAGGTCAATGAGGTCACGTTCGAACGGTTTTCCCCTTGCCATCATGCGCATCCCCATCGCCACGCATTCACCATGAAGGAAACGGTAATGGCTATGCGCTTCAATGGCATGGCCGATAGTGTGTCCATAGTTGAGAAGGCTCCGCTTCCCTTTGTCTAGGGGGTCTTCTTCCACGAGTCGTCTCTTGACTTCAATGGAGGCTTTGATGATGTAGGATAGATCCATAGGGCTTTTTGAACTTTTCAAATATTCAAACAGGTCGGCATCCCCGATCAGGGCCGTCTTGATCACTTCGGCCATGCCGTTGCTGAAGTGCCTCTTCGGAAGTGTTTCCAGAGTGAGGGGGTCGATGAGGACTGATTCTGGAGTATAAAAAGTGCCCACGCTATTTTTGGCATGCTTTGTGTTAATGGCGACTTTGCCGCCGACCGATGCGTCGACCATGGACAGGAGAGTCGTCGGCACAACTGAGAAAGCAAGCCCCCTTTTATAGGTTGCAGCCACGAAGCCGGCCAGGTCGCTGACCATCCCCCCACCAACAGCGAGCACCCTGTCGCTTCTGTTCACACCGATTTTCTGCATTTCAAGCAGGATGTGCTGATAAGAATCGAAGGACTTGGATTGTTCACCTGCTGGAACGGCAATCACATGTTTAACTTCCAGCTGTTTTCGTACAAGGGCGATGTGAATGTCCGGGACACCGTCATCGGTGATGATGATCGTGGGTGTGGTAGTGTCCATGCCCTTTTCGATGGAGGAAAGCAAGCCATGTTCGACATGGACAGGATAGTCGTGATGGTATCCTTTGACATTAATGATCACTGTCGTGTTCCTCGCGTTTGACCTTTCCGCCAAGACGCTCCAGATCGTCAAAGAAGTCAGGATACGATTTTTGGACATAGTGAGCATTCAGAATTTTCGTCTGTCTTTTCGCCCATGTAGCCGCTACAGCGCTCATCATGATGATGCGATGGTCCTTGTGACCATCAAGCACCAACGCTTCTGACGTTTTAGAGGTTCCTTTTGTGATGATGGCATCCCCTTCCTGAAAGATGTTCACGCCGAAAGCGGACAGGTTTTCGATGGTGCTTTCGATGCGGTTCGATTCCTTGTACTTGAGGCGATGAACATCCCTGATGACACATGTCTCCTTGCTCAAACTTCCAAGCAGGGCAAGTGCCGGTGCGAGATCGGGGGAGTCTTTTATGGTGGCTTCGAACCCTTTGATGGTTGAATGGGTGGTTGTCACCTTGTTGTTTTTGAAAGTCAGCGCCCCTCCGCTATCACGGATGATGGGGATCATGGTTTTGTCGCCCTGAAGACTCTCTTCATTCAAGGGTGTAATGGTGAGCCGTTTTTGATTGAGTCCTGCGACCATGAACAGACTCGCCTGTGAGAAGTCTCCTTCTACCGTGATATCATTCGCTTTATAATGTTGGTCCCCCGGAATGCGATAACCGTTTTCATCCTGCTGTACAGTGATGCCGAAATGTTTTAAGACTTGTAGGGTCATATCGATATAGGGTTGCGAGGAGGGATTGATGATTTCCAGATAGGATTCACCCTTCAGTAGTGGCAGTGCGAAAAGCATCCCCGTGGTGAACTGCGAGCTGTACTGGCCGTCTATGGTGTGGTGGCCCGGCTCAAGGGATGTATTCACATTCAGATTCCCTTTCTCATCATGACTTAGCCCGCCTGGAAAAATCTCCATATAAGGATCAAGAGGTCTCTTAGAAAGGCCGGGACTGAGTATGAAACGGGTCTCTTGTTCAAAAAGGGCCATGATCGGGATGAGCATCCTCAGTGTGGAGGCTGAATCCGTCACATCTGCAGAGGACTTTGACGTGTCCGGTCTGTCGATGCCGGTGACGTGAATCGCATTGCCAGACTTTCTGAATGTCGCACCCAGTGTTTTGAGGGCTCTGATGGTAGCGCCGATGTCTTTATTTGTCCGGAAAGGGGAGATCTTGGTGTCCCCTTTTGAAAGGGCGGCTGCAATCAGGGCCCGATGCAACATGCTTTTCGAGGGAGGGACTGTCACTTCCCCTTGTAATTCGGAAGGATAGATTGTAACATCATAAGCCATAGTAGGACTCCTTTAATCTTGAATGTTATCAACATTATACACCATCAGCTAAATTTGTGCCATCCATGGAATTACGCAATGCACCCACAGATAATGAAAGCGTTTGAAATATGCGATTTAATGTGTGATAATGGAAAGAGATATGGAAAAATAGAATGGAGGGTTTCTATGGAAAATCAAGATCTTAAGATCGCGCAGCAAGCAAAAATGAAGGACATCGGTGATATCGCGAAGCGGCTAGGACTTTCAGAACAGGATATCGAACGGTATGGAAATCACAAAGCGAAAATCAAGCTCGAAGCCGGAGATCGCCTCGGCAAAGGAAAAGACGGTAAAGTCATCCTGGTGACCGCAACCAACCCAACTCCGGCAGGAGAAGGCAAGTCCACCACGACCGTAGGTCTCGGACAAGCCTTCAACAAAATGGGCAAAGATGCTATCATAGCTTTACGTGAACCGTCCTTCGGCCCTGTCATGGGTGTGAAAGGCGGCGCAGCCGGCGGAGGCAAGGCACAAGTCGTCCCCATGGAAGACATCAACCTGCATTTCACGGGAGACATCCATGCAATCACCACAGCGACCAACGCGGTGAGCGCGATGATCGACAACCATCTCCACCAGGGCAACGATTTGAACATCGACCCCCGCAGAATCACATGGAAACGCGCGCTTGATATGAATGACCGTGCCTTGAGGAATGTGACTGTGGGCCTAGGAGGTGTTGGAAACTCGATTCCCAGGGAGGATGGGTTCAACATAAGTGTCGCCTCTGAGATCATGGCTGTGCTGTGTCTCGCCAAGGACATCCATGACCTCAAGGAACGCGTGAAACGCATAGTGGTCGGGTATACTTACGACCGCAAAGTCGTGACTCTGGGAGAACTTGGTGCCGCCGGTGCGGTCACGCTTATCTTGAGAGATGCCATCAAACCGAATCTCGTGCAAACCTTGGAAAACACCCCGGCGCTTGTACATGGCGGACCTTTTGCGAACATCGCTCATGGAACGAATAGCGTCATCGCGACAAATATGGCACGGAAACTTTCGGAGTACGTCATCACCGAAGCTGGTTTTGGTGCAGACCTTGGCGCCGAGAAATTCTTGAATATAAAAAGCAAGACTGCAGGGTTTGATCCGAGCGCAGTCGTCATCGTCACGACAGTGAGGGCCCTCAAGATGCATGGCGGCGTGAAGAAAGACGCGCTCAAAGAAGAGAACACTGAAGCCCTCAGGAAAGGCATCGAGAATCTCGAGAAGCATATTGAATCCATTCAGGAGTTCAACGTGCCTTATGTGGTTGCGGTGAATCACTTCATCCACGATACGGACGAAGAAATCAAGACCCTGACCGGTTGGCTCAGCGAGTTCAACCACCCTCATGCCATCTCAAGAGTATGGGAACAAGGCGGTGAAGGCGGTGTAGACCTCGCAAAAGTCGTTCTCGACGAAGTGGACAACAACACCAAGACCTTTAAACGCCTTTATGACCACAACATGCCTATCAAGGACAAGATCCGCACCATCGCCCAAAAAATCTATGGGGCAAAGGATGTCACATTCACCAAAAAAGCGAGCAACCAAATACGGAAATACGAGAAACAAGGTTGGGACAATCTGCCGATCTGCATGGCCAAGACCCAGATGTCGCTTTCTGACGATCCCAAGGTCTATGGACGCCCTAAAGACTTCACAATCACCATCCGTGAGATCACCCCGTCCATAGGTGCGGGCTTCCTCGTCGCACTGACAGGCTCTATGATGACCATGCCCGGACTTCCTAAACGACCAGCCGCCATGGATATGGACATTGATGAGAAAGGCAATGCCCAAGGCCTTTTCTAACTGACTCATAATAAGGAGAATGACCATGAATGATTTTGACAGCTTCAAAGAATTTCAAAAAAAACAGAAGGCGTATCAATACGCGCTTAGCATCGCAAGCTGGGATGCGAACACGGAAGCACCGAAAGACAGTATGAACTACCGGTCTGAAATGCTCGGTATCCTGAGCGGCGAACATTTTTCCCTCATGACCGATAAAACATATCAAGACACCATCAATGCGCTCATAGAAGACAAAGAATCCCTCAGTGACACACAAAAGAGGGAAATAGAAAAAGCCAAGAAGAGTCTCGACAAGATTGTCAAGATTCCCAAAAAGGACTACATCGAATTTTCGAAACTCGTCAACAAATCACAAAAAGTCTGGGAGGAAGCCAAAGAGGATTCCGATTTTTCGATCTTCAAACCTTATCTTGAAAAGATCATCGCCATGCGGAAAAAAATGGTCGGGTTCCGAAACACGGACAATTCCCATCCTTACGACATCCTCCTCGATGATTTCGAAGAGGGCATGACCATGGAAAAATACGACACCTTCTTTCAGACCGTAAAAGATGAGTTGGTCCCTTTTGTCAAGGAAGTTCTTGCAAAGAAGGAAGAAGGCGCGCCCGCGTTCGTATCCAAGACATATGCCAAGGAGGACCAGAAGGCATTCGTAGAATATCTGCTGGACGTGTTCGATTTCAACAAGGACAGAGGTGTCCTGAAAGAAAGCGTACACCCTTTCACGTGGAACACACATTCTAAAGACGTACGATTCACCACCCACTATGTGGAAAACTACCTTTTCTCCTCCATTTTCGCAGCAATCCACGAACTCGGACATGCGACGTATGAACAGCAGGTTGATGACATGTTCGACATGACCAACTTGAAAAGCGGCGCCTCCATGGGCATCCATGAATCGCAGTCGCGCTTCTATGAGAACATGATTGGCCGCAGCAAGGCTTTTTGGAATGTGCATCTGCCCAAACTGAAATCCATGTTTCCCACCCAGCTCAAAAAAGTCGAACTCGATGAGTTTTATGAGGCCATCAACAGAGTCGAGGAATCTTTCATCAGAGTCGAGGCCGATGAACTCACCTATCCGCTTCATATCCTCATACGCTACGAGATTGAACGGATGATCTTCAACGACGAGGTGGATGTGGACAAGTTGCCTGAAGTCTGGAATGACAAGATTAAGAAATATCTCAATCTCGATGTTGAGAAGGATAGTGAAGGCATTCTTCAGGATGTCCACTGGAGTGCGGGCATGTTCGGTTATTTCCCGACTTACGCCTTGGGAAGTGCGTATGCCGCACAAATCTACTACACCCTTATTGAGGATATAGATTTCTATGCGCTCATCGAGGAAAACCGCATCGACAAAATCAACAAATGGCTCCGCAACAAGATCCATTGTTACGGTTCGAGCCTGAAACCGAAAGAAATCATGGAAAAGGTCACAGGCGAGCCATTCAACCCGAAATATTATGTGCGGTTTCTCAAGGAAAAGTACAGTAATCTTTATCTGAACGATTGACAAAGGAGGAAAGCATGATAGAGAATTATCATCAAACCTATTACAAACACAGTGAGAAATTTTTGAAACAGCTCCCTAAAGGCGTTTTCCTGACTGCCAAGGATAAGACAGGAAGAGTCAACACCATGACTGTCGCATGGGGACATATCGGCGTGATATGGGGACGGCCTGCCTTCATCGCTTACGTGCGGTATTCCAGATTCACCTACGACGTGCTTTTAGGAGCGACGGATTACACTGTCAACGTGCCTGCGTATGGAACATTGAGCAAAGCCCTCGGCATCGCTGGGACGAAATCCGGCAGGGACATGGACAAGTTCGAAACCGCTGGGCTGACACTCAAACCGGCACGGAAAGTGAACACGCCCGTCATCGCGGAGTGTGAACTTCAATACGAATGCAAGATGATCTACAGGCAGACACAGGAACCGGCGTTGATCAATGAAGCCATCACCCATAGGTATTACCCCGACCACGACACTCACGTCATGTTTTTCGGGGAAATAGTGGATTCTTATCTCACGGAAGGAGAGGATGCGTAAATGAATAACATCATTGATGGAAAAGCCCTGTCGAAATCCATCAGGGCGGATGTCAAGAAGCAAGTGGAGACTTTGAGTGAAAAATACGGGAAATCGCCCCATTTGGTCGTCGTGCTTGTAGGGGAAAACCCTGCGAGCGAGACTTATGTCCGCATGAAACATAAAGCTTGCGAGAAGGCGGGGATTAGAAGTACCGCCATCAACAAGGACGATTCCGTCAGCGAAGAGGCGTTGCTAGACCTCATCAGGCAGCTCAATGATGACGATGATGTCCACGGCATACTGGTTCAGCTTCCGCTTCCGGACCACATTGACGCCAACAAAGTGATCAACACCATTGAATACAAGAAGGATGTCGACGGCTTCCATCCGATGAACATCGCCGCCTTGCAAATAGGGACAGAAGGCATTGTCTCGGCCACACCCAAAGGCATCATGACCCTTCTGCAACACACCGGCATTGATCTCGAAGGGAAAAACGCTGTCATCATCGGACGCAGCAACATCGTCGGGAAACCCGTCGCGCAACTGCTCCTCAGCAAGAACGCGACAGTGACCGTCACGCATTCGCGCACCCGGAACCTGAAAGGGCACGCTGCGAACGCCGATGTGCTCATCGCGGCTGTAGGAAGACCCAAGATGGTCACTGCCGACATGGTCAAGGAAGGGGCGACCGTCATCGATGTCGGTGTCAACCGAGTTGAAGGCAAACTCATCGGGGATGTGGATTACGAAAACGTCAAAGACAAAGCGGCCCATATCACCCCTGTTCCTGGTGGTGTCGGACCGATGACCATCGCCAGTCTGCTTGAAAACACCCTAGAATGCTTTGAAACGCTCGAAAAAGACAAGTAGGAAACTAGGAAAGGCGGAATGCATTCCGCCTTCTCTCATCATTTTGCAGGAATAAAGGTGGTAACATGCGATTTCTGAAAGCGGTCATGTGGATCGCATTCCCCATTTTCATCATTGCCCTCGCAGCCTCGATGCTGACAACGAAACCTTACATGCGCATATCTGATGGCCTGTATGAATCGCATGCTTCGATCGAATACGATCATGAATATGTGGCGGATCAACTGATGGATTATTTGAATTATCGCCGTGACGATTTGTTGTTCGGACCGGATGAAGATACCGAAGGACCTGTCATGAGGGACATAGAGATACGTCATATGGAAGACGTCAAAGAGGTCTACACGATGGTGCGGATCTCGGGACTTTTCGCTTTCATTCTTTTCATGGCCTCGGCCTTTTTGCTCTATAGACAGTCCATCCGCACCTTGTATTACGCCTTGCGCGATCTCTACATCCTCCCTTCATTCATCATCTTGTTCCTCGGAGGATGGTTCATCATTGATTTCCCCATGGTCTTCACATTGTTCCATGAAATCTTTTTTTCCAATGATGACTGGATTTTGCGAAGCGACGATGTCCTCATTCAGCTACTGCCTCAGAATTTCTGGCTTGTTAGCGGCGCGCTCATCCTCTTGATACTAGGCATATCATTGGTCTTGGTCAGGGGCTTAAACAACAAAATCATCAAACCCAAATTGAATCAGGAGGTTCATGATGGAGGCAATCAAGAAACAGGATAAAGAACTCTATGAAGCCATTCATTCAGAACAAGAACGTCAGGAAGGTCACCTCGAACTGATTGCGAGCGAAAATTTCGTGTCGGATGCCGTCCTTGAGGTCGATGGTAGCATCCTTACCAACAAATACGCGGAAGGATACCCCAAGAAACGCTATTATGGCGGCTGTGAGCATGTGGATACGGTGGAGACACTTGCCCGTAACAGGGCCAAAGAGCTCTTCAATGTCAAATATGCGAACGTGCAGCCCCATTCCGGGTCCACCGCGAACATGGCGGCTTATCGTTCGCTGCTTGAAAACGGCGACGTCGTCCTGGGGATGAGCCTGGATCATGGGGGGCATCTAACCCACGGGCATCCTATGAATTTCAGCGGCATCGACTATACTTTTCACAGCTACGGCGTGGATAGTGAAAGTGAAACCATCGACTATGAAGCGCTTTTGAAACAGGCCAGGTCATTGAAACCCAAACTGATTGTCGCCGGTGCGAGTGCATACCCTCGCGCTATCGATTTCAAGAAATTCAGGGAGATTGCCGACGATGTTGGAAGCTATCTGATGGTAGACATGGCCCATATCGCCGGATTGGTGGCGAGTGGTCACCACATGAATCCCTGTGAATATGCCGATGTGGTCACCTCCACCACGCACAAGACGTTGAGAGGCCCCAGGGGCGGCCTCATCCTCACGAATGACAAAGCGTTGTACAAGAAGATCAACAAGACGATCTTTCCAGGCATACAAGG
>CAZCTR010000005.1:48699-83605 GCA_964501715.1 uncultured Candidatus Izemoplasmatales bacterium
GTGCACATCACCTGCAATAAGAACACGGTGCCGAACGATCCCGAGAAACCCTTCATCACCAGCGGCATACGTCTCGGCACACCGGCGCTCACTACAAGGGGGTTCGATGAGGCTGCGATGCGAGAAGTGGCCCAACTGATTTATGACACCTTGATGAATCCTGATAACGGGTCCGTTCTTGATGATGTGCGGAGTAAAGTCAAAAGACTTACCGAGACCTTCCCGCTCTACCGATAGACCAGGCGACTTAACGTCGCCTTTTTCATGCATTAATACGCTTACATGCATTTTTTCTTGAACTACAAGACCTTACCCCACTATAATAAATGTATGTAAGCAAAAGTGAGGGATGATTGCATGACACTAATGACGAAAAAAGAGATTCTTGAAGAAGCAAAGGACAAGGAAGTCAAGTATGTAAGGCTCTGCTTCACAGACATCCATGGCATCATAAAGAATGTGGAGATTCCCGTGGATGGCCTTCCGGACGCACTTGACAACAAAACCATGTTCGACGGGTCGTCCGTGGACGGTTTTTCCAGGATCGACGAGACCGACATGTACCTCTATCCTGATTTGCACACCTGGCTCGTACTACCTTGGGAGAACACATCCTACGGCAATGTCGCACGGTTGATCTGCGACGTCCATCTTCCCGATGGCACCCCGTTCATCGGGGACTCCAGAGTGAGACTCAAACAGAACCTTGAATATATGGAATCCATGGGGTTCAAGAAGATGAAAGTGGGCATAGAACCTGAATTCTTCCTCTTTCAACGGGATGACCACGGTGAAGTGACACTGGCCTTCAACGACCGTGGCGGCTATTTCGATTTGGGACCCGTGGATGCCGGGGAGGATTGCCGCAGGGATATTGTGCTTGAATTGCAGAAACTGGGGTTCACCATGGAGGCGTCCCATCATGAGGTCTCGCCTTCCCAGCATGAAATCAACTTTGAGTTCAATGACGCCTTGGAGGCCGCCGACAAGCTACAGACTTTCAAGCTTGTCGTACGCAACGTGGCCAAGAGACATAATCTACACGCGACCTTCATGCCCAAACCCATCGAAGGGGTCAACGGATCGGGGATGCATACAAATTGCTCGTTGGCCGATGAGAACGACAACAACGTCTTTTACGACCCCGATGGAGAGAATGGACTCAGCAAAACCGCAAGACAATGGATCGGCGGCATCATGACCCACGCGAGAGGATTCACCGCTGTCACCAACCCAATCGTGAACTCTTATAAACGGCTCATACCCGGATTCGAGGCTCCGACTTACATATCATGGAGCGACAACAACCGATCGGTCATGATCCGTGTACCGAACGTGAAAGGGAAGAAGACAAGGACCGAAATCCGCAGTGTCGACCCCGCAGCAAACCCTTACCTCGCTTTTTCCGTGATTCTCAGAAGCGGATTGGACGGGATTGAGAAGAATCTTGACGGTGTCAGTCCGGTCCGGATGAATCTTTATGCGATGAGTCGCGAAGCGCGCGAGGAGATGGGCATCAAGAACCTTCCCGGAAATCTCAAGGATGCGCTCAAGGAACTTCGCAAGGACGAAGTGGTTAAAGAAGCTTTGGGATCGCACATATATGACCGTTTCGTGAATGCCAAGTTCGCCGAATGGGATGATTATAAAGCCAGTGTCTCACAATGGGAGCGCGACCAATATTTGAAGATGTTTTAAGTTATCACAACTAAAGAAGCCGCGAGAAATCAGGGAAGATTTCTCGCGGCTTCTTTTATCAATGAGCATGGTGCAAAAGAGGTACGTTCCTCACGCCTGACGAAATAGGAACGCCCGTTCTGTCAATGCCTCTTTGTCTCCTTGATCAAGGTTTTGATCTGGTCTTCGTTGAAGTCATAGGTGGTCTTGCAGAAATGGCACACAGTCTCGATATGACCGTCCTCTTCAAGAAGTTTCTGAAGTTCTTCTTCCCCCAGGGAGATAAGGCCGCGCTCAAAGCGGTCCCTGTTACAATCGCAACTGTACTGTACCGGCATGGTATGCAGGATTCTATGGTCTCCCTCGGTGATGGTATCGATGATCTCCTCGGGTGTGCTGCCCGCTTCAAACATCTCGGAGACACTTGGAATCTCCTTGATTCTTTGCTCGATTCTCGCGAGGGTCTCCTCCGGGCATCCCGGCATTCTTTGAAGAATGAACCCGCCTGCGTGTTCGACCGTGTTATCTGGGTTGACTTTCACACCGAGTGCCACCACGGAGGGTATCTGCTCGCTCGCAGTGAAATAATAGGCAAGGTCTTCGGCTATTTCTCCGCTTTGGATCTCCACGCCGCTTGTGAAGGTGTCTCTGACACGGATGTCCTTTGTGATGCTTAGACGACCTTGTCCCACCGCTTGGGCGACATTCAGTTTGCCTGTGTCGTTGTACTGCAAAAACACTTGCGGATTACCCACGTAGCCACGGACATTCCCCTTCGCATCTGTGGTTGCGACCATGCCCTCTAGAGGGCCGTCCGCCTGCAGTCGCAAGGTCAGCTTGTCCCCTTCGTTGTACATCGCGCCCATGATGACACTTCCTGTAAGAAACCTTCCGAGTGCCGCCGTGGCAGTAGGCCACAGGCCATGGGACTTTTGTGCTTCATAGACTGTTTGTGTCGTGTTCACGGCATATATTCTAACCTTGCCGTCATAGGCATATGCTTTCGCCATATAATCATTCATCATTATCACCGACGTCATTATAGCACGCCTGCTGAAAAATCCAAAGCGTTGCAAATTCAAAGGTTTTATGGCACAATAGCGGTGTTCAAAGGAGGCATTGCATGCTTAATATCGCAGGAAAGACTTATAATTCAGAGATCGTTGTCGCCCCGATGGCCGGTGTGACAGACGGCGCTTTCCGCACCATACTTGCGGAAATGAGCCCATCACTCATATATACAGAGATGGTATCGAGTGATGCCATCTATTACGGCAATGAAAGAACACTCAATATGCTTGATATAGGGTCGCAGGAGAGGCACATCGCGCTTCAGCTGTTCGGTGTCAAGAAAGACATGGTCAGTTTCGCGACCCGGTATGTCGATGAACATACAAAAGCCGATATCATCGACTTGAATATGGGATGTCCAGTGCCTAAGGTCGTCAAGACCGGTGCAGGGTCCGCACTCATGCGTGACGAGGAAGAAGCTGCGGCTTTGGTTCGAAGCATGGTCAAAGCGACACAAAAACCCATTACCGTGAAGATAAGGAGTGGCTGGGACAAACAGCATATCAATGCGGTATCGCTCGCAAAGAAACTTGAAGCCGCCGGTGCGAAAGCCATCGCCATCCATGGTCGGACGAGGGTTCAGATGTATAGAGGGGATGCGGATTGGGAAATCATTCGGAAAGTGAAGGAAGCTGTCGATATCCCCGTGATAGGAAACGGCGATGTCAAAACGCCGGAGGATGCGCTCAGGATGAAAGAAATGACCGGCGTCGACGGGGTCATGGTCGGCCGGGCGCTACAAGGGAACCCCTGGCTTCTAAAACAAATGGACACCTACCTTAAGACTGGGACTTATGAACCGGAGATTTCCTACAAGGACAGGTTGTCAATGATCAAGCGCCATACAGAACTTCTGATTCGGCAAAAGGGTGAGAAGGTCGCTTTGCTTGAGATGCGTACTCATGCAGCTTGGTACTTAAAGGGGGTTCCGCACGCAGCGCACTACCGGCGGAAACTTTCCGGGGCGGAGAAAAAGGAAGATCTTTTCAGACTTCTGGATGATTTAGAATATGACCTGGAGCACATTTAAAAACAGTACTCACGTTCGTGAGAACTGTTTTTTTGGTCTAAATGAGGCCGTTTCCCATAAATCAAGCAAGATAATCTTCAAGATAGTCCCTCAAGGCTTTCGAGATCCGCGCCTTGACTCTCACTGTGTCATTCTCATATGCCGTATCAAGGACTTCGCCGTATTCGTTGACCGTATGGACGATGTGTCCGTCCTTTTGGGGGATGTGGAAGACCACGACGCGGTCATCCTTGAAAAGGCGGTCGTGCAGGGTCTCGATGAGTGTTTGGATATTCTCCTCGGTTTTTAAAGACACTTTGACCGAAGGGTTGTAGTTCGGTGGTGGGACAGCATTGACGAGGTCGATCTTGTTGAAGACGTAAATTGTCTCGATTTCAGATGCGCCGAGCTCTTTGAGGACCTTCTCGGTGGTCTCGATCTGTTTGAGATAATAAGGTTGTGAAAAATCAACGACATGCAGCAATAGGTCCGCCTCTTTGATCTCTTCGAGAGTGGACTTGAATGATTCCACAAGTTCGTGTGGCAGATTGGTGATGAACCCTATTGTATCGGTCAATGTGAAGGGCTTTTTTTCTTTGAATTGGATGCGCCGGGTGGAGGTCTCGAGTGTGGCGAACAATTGGTCCTTGACGGAGACTTCTTTTGGTTCGTGAAGTTCAGCGTGTTTCAAGAGTGTGTTCATGAGGGTGCTTTTCCCGGCGTTTGTGTAACCGACGATGGCGACATTCTTGATGGGCGAGGTTCTGCGTTTGCGCCGGTTGGATTTGCGTACATGGACGATGTGTTCAAGTTTCTTTTCCAGTTCGTGGATGTCCTTGTCGATCTTCCTCCGGTCGAGTTCCAGCTTTTTCTCACCGGGACCTTTTTGACCGATCCCCCCTTGCTGTTGGGCGAAGGATGTGCGCATGGCGCTCAATCTCGGCCGCAGGTACTTGAGTTGTGCGACTTCAACTTGCAGCATGGCCTCTCTTGTGTGGGCATGGCGAGCGAAAATCTCTAGAATCAGTAGGGTCTTATCCAAAACAGCTGTATCCAGAGCCTCTTCAAGATTCCTGATTTGGGTATTGGAAAGTTCCTCGTTGAAAATGACATAATCGAAATCTTGGATGGCATGAAGCTGGATCAGCTCATCCAACTTGCCTTTTCCGATTTTGGTCGCCGGGGTTGTTTGCCGGGTATGTTGCCTTAGTGTGTGGGTCACATCGACGTTCAGCGAGTAGGCGAGATTCCTGATCTCCTCGAGATCGTAATCGAGCATGGTTTTGCTCCTGTGTTCAATACCGATGACAGCTGCTTTTTTCATTGCTTCACCCTCTTTCTAATTCAATTATAGCATTCCATCAGACAAAAAGAAAAAGCGCCTCGGCGCTTTTTCGAAAATCATAGTCCGCATTTGAGCTGTGCGTTGCAGTTCGTACAGGTGTTGCAACCACCGACGTTCTCAACGGTCCCTTCATTGCACACAGGGCAGAGGTCGCCGGCCTCGACGCCGATGTTCCTGTCCTGACGGTCGCTTCTGAGTCCTTTGGTGTTGGGGTCCTTCGAGGTCTTGGGTTC
The DNA here is from genome assembly GCA_964501715.1 of uncultured Candidatus Izemoplasmatales bacterium. Taxonomy (GTDB): domain Bacteria; phylum Bacillota_I; class Bacilli_A; order Izemoplasmatales; family Izemoplasmataceae; genus M55B118. Next base: position 54,035 of record CAZCTR010000005.1, read on the forward strand.
CTCTTTGACGTCGATTCCGAGGTCCTTGATGTTGACCTGTTTCGGCCGCTCTTTCTCACTGTCATCCCTTGTGAGAGAAAGCACCTGGGCGTCCCGGGAGCCATCGACATAGACTGTGCCGCCCTTCGCGCCGCCACGGTAAAGACGTTTGTACACCTGTTCGACCTCTTCGACTGTATAGCCTTTCGGCGCATTGACAGTCTTGGAAATGGAGGAATCCACCCAGTATTGAATGGCACATTGCATGTCGACGTGGGCTTCGGGTGGGAGGTCCATTGCGCTCACGAAGAAGTTGGGGAGGTTGTCGCTTGTATATTCCGGATGTCTTTCAATGTATTCTTCGACAATCGGCGCATTCACCTCGATGAACTTACCGAGCCTGCCACTTCTGAAATAGCTGAATGCGAAATAGGGCTCGAGTCCGGTGGAGACACCGACCATGGTTCCTGTTGAACCTGTAGGTGCAATGGTGAGCAGATGGGAGTTGCGGATGCCGTATTTGCGGATGCCTTCACGGATGGAATCCGGGAGTTTCTGAGCATAGCCGCTTTTCAGCAGGCGATCCCGGTTTTCCTGGGTCTCAAGGTAGGGGAAGGCCCCTTTCTCACGAGCAAGCTCCACACTGGTTTCGTAGGCGGTTGTCGAAATGAACTTGAAGAGCTTGTCGACAAAGGCGATGCCCTCTTTGCTGCCATAGGTGACACCGGCCCAGATGAGCATGTCGTGAAGCCCCATCACACCGAGTCCGATCCTGCGTTCACCGAGGGCTTGGGACTTGTTCTCATCGAGGAAGTAGAATGTTTTGTCGATGACGTTGTCCTGAAGCCGCACGGCGGTCTTTATTGTGTTTTTAAGCTGGTCCCAATTGACGGCCTTTTTGTCCTTGTCCACTGCGTTCGCGAGGTTCAGGGCTGCGAGATTGCAGACGGAATAGGGGGCCAATGGCTGTTCGCCGCAGGGGTTTGTCGAAACCACCTTTTGATGATAAGCGATGGCATTCGTGTCCTCGTTGGCGTTATCAATGAAGAAAAGGCCTGGTTCAGCGGAGTATGTGGCGCAGATATTGATGAGGTTCCAAAGGTCTTTAGCCTTGATCCTGTAATGGGTCTTGACCGGATAGCCCATGTCTTGCCACTCGCGCACATCGCCTATTTCCTGCCATTTTTCATCGTAGGCGATTTTTTGCGCTTCGTCGTATTGATCGATGTCCGGGAAGGAAAGCGCATGGTAGGTATCGTTCTCCACCGCTTGCATGAAATCTTCGGTGATCGCGACCGAGATGTTCGCGCCACTCAGGAATTCGGGATTGTGCACTTCATAATGTCCGCCCTTGTTGAGACGGTCCCAAGCTGTGTCCACGATTTTTTTGGAGAAGATTGAGCTGTCCTTTTTCGCTTGTTCGAGAATGTATTCGTTGATTTCGATTTCCTCGTCGCTGAGAGGAACGAATTTCAGTTTGTTCTTGGCCGCTTTTTTGACCAGGGGATCATCGATGGTTTCAATCAGGAATTGGAGGATCTTGGGATTTTGCATCTTTGAGACGATGAAATCGATGATGTCCGGATGCCAATCCGCGAGCATGATCATCTGGGCGCCTCTTCTTGAACCGCCTTGTTCAACAAGGTGTGTAAGTTCACTCAAGTCGTGCAGCCAGCTCACAGCGCCGCTGGATTTTCCGTTGACCCCTTTTGCAAGCGCGTTCCTGGGCCTTAATGTGGACCCGTTGGTACCGACGCCGCCGCCTCTGGACATGATTTCCATCACTTGCTTGCGGTGATCGGAGATGCCCCCTCTTGAATCATGGATGAAAGGCATGACAAAACAGTTGAAATAGGTCACTTTTGTCTCGGAGCCCGCCCCGAAGAGAACCCTTCCGGCAGGCACGAGATTCAAAGATGAGACTTCATGATAAAAAGCGTCCTGAATAGCTTGGCTCTCGTCTTGACCCAGATGCATCGCCAACCGCTTGGCGATCTGTTCAAAGAAGAGCTCCAGGGGCTTGTCCACTTGTTTCTTCGGTCGTTCGATGCAACCGTTCTCATCCGCGTCTTCCGTGTTTGCGAGATAGTCCGGTTCAACCTTGATTGTCAGTGAATCCTCACCGACCTGTTCGACGAAACCCACGCCTCTGGCGGGGAACTTCGGGTCATCTCGGACGATGGTGAGGACCAAATCGCCAGCCTTGAGGGTTTTCAAGGTCAAATCCTTCTGGGTATAGCGGTCAAGCATCACCAGACGGGACACGCCGTCGAATGATTTCTCCATCTCTTCCGTGATAGGATGAAGGTGGGGGAAATGACCTTTGATGTCCTGGTTGATGTTTTGAATTAAGCTTTTTGGATACTGTGCCATGAAAATCCCTCCAAAGGACTGCTAGTATGGTAAAGCACATTATAAAAAATGAAATGCGACATGTTAACCCTTGACTTTTAAGATGTATTGTGAAAAATAGACACCATGCGGAAAACACTATTTTGAAAAAAATACAAGGTGGAATGGACCCTATGGTATTTACCGGTGTGTGTTAAGTACATTGTATGATATAATCATTGTTGAAACAATGCTTTTACATTCATAAGGAGGTGATGGCTATGCTTGCCTTTGAACTGATGCTGTTGAATTTTTATCTTGTATCCATTTTTGCGCTCATTGTGAAGCCACGTACCCATTCACATGCTTTCAGGCTTCTCAAAGCCATAGCAGTGGCACTTGCCATCCTCCTATTCAGGGAACTCACAGCCAATGATCATGCATGGGGGCACGGATTCTTTGCTACCGCCTTGCTTGTTGCGCCTGTCGTATGGATTGTGGTTTTCTTCGTGCAATCCGAGATCGTCACGTTACTCAAGTATTTCGGTGTGAAAATGGGGCTCTATCCTTCCAATATGATTCAAGAGGAAATCAAATACGAGATCATGGACAGTGTGGATTATCTATCAAGACATAGAATCGGTGCGATCATCACTTTTGAACGCGCGAATTCCCTCGAGGAATATATCCATAGCGCCTTTATGCTGAATGCGCCATTAAGCAGTGAATTGCTCTCGAGCATCTTCTATCCGAATACGCCGCTGCATGATGGGGCGGTCATCATCAAGGAAAACACGATCAAGTGCGCGGGTGCGTATTTTCCCCCAAGCGATAATGTCAAGATACCCAAGTATCTCGGAAGTCGGCACCGTGCGGCGATTGGTGTGAGCGAGATCAGCGATGCGCTCACCGTGGTGGTGAGTGAACAAACAGGGCAGATAAGCGTGACAGTCGACGGATATCTCGATCAGGACATCTCGGCTGAATCGTTAGAGTTGTATCTTGGAAAATATCTCCAATCGTGAAACTTTAAGTCAGTGCCTAAGAGGTGAAACGGATGGGTGAATGGTTGGAACTTCCCGCAATCATCCTTATGGTGTGGGCATGCTTGGTGCTCATCAAGAAACATCGTACAAAAAAAGGCGATTTGGACTTCTTGTTGGTGCTCGCCTCAGCGAGCATGTATATTGCCTTCTTTCGGTTCGATATGGCGTCGATACCCCCTTATATCTTTGAGACGTTGCTTTATGGAGGGGGAGCTTATACCCTTTTCATGTTCGATCTGAAAAGTGTTTTGAAAAAGAATTTGGAACACGAGAAGCTCAAAGCGTTAAAGAATGAATACAAGCATCTCGCGAATCGCTCTGAAATGCTCAGGAAACGATTCATTTCACTACTGGATATTCTCGAGGACGGAGTTGTATTCCGCATGGAAGACGGATCCATGTTCGTCACCGAAGTCGCACAGGCTTTTCTCGGGCTCGAAACCAACGAAGTGAGCTATGATGATTTCATAGACGCCTTGCATCCGGATGATGTGGACGCTTATCAAAACCTTGCCGAACGCAAGCGAAGAAAAAGCTCATATACGGCCCATTATCGTGTCATGCACGGGAACAAGCCCCATTGGATCAAGGAGAACGGCATCAAGGTCCAACATGACAAAAGGACCATGACAATCGCATTGGTTCAGAGTCTGGATGTCAGGAAGTATCCCAAGACGAATGTCCAGGTGCTCAATCAGATGGATATCGACCAGGCCCTTTTCGAATATCTTCAAACAAGGAACACCGAAGAGAAGACCTATACGCTTGTTTATTTCGAACTTTCCAACATACCTCACATAAACACCAAGTACGGTCGCGATATCGGGGACCTCATGATGGGCGAGTTCCTAAGCAAGCTGATCTATCATTTCATCGGGGATGCGAAGGCGGTGTTCAGGATCTCGGGCATACGGTTCGCGATGGTGATCAGGGACCAGCGAAAATACGGCATGCTCAAACGTGCGCTTGATGAGGGCGGAGACCTCGTCAATTACACCATGTCCTTTGGAGGCACGCGGGAAAGCGTCTACCCTTATTTCGGGGTCCACACGGTCACAGTGTTCGAAGAGCCAGTCGACGAGATCGCCGCACGCGCTGAAAAGGCACTTGAAATCGCACTTGATGATACGACTCAGGAAAACTTCTTCGTGATAGGATGATACGATGGACAAGAAAACGATCAGGGAAACGTTCTTGCAAAAAAGAAAAATGCTGCCGGATTCGATGTACAACATGCTCAACACGATGTTGTTGGAAGGGCTGAAGAACGTCCTCAAGGAACATACCTTGGAGCATATAGGCATCTTTTATCCCATCGCCGGGCTCAAGGAGGTCGACGTGCGCGACCTCGAAAAGACATATGAAGTCTATTACCCCAAGATTGTCAATGACGAGATAGTGTTCTATGAAGACAGCGGGGAATATGAAAAGGGCATGCTTGGTGTGTTGGAGCCGAAAAACGCCAACTCAGTACGAAAAAAGGATCTTGATGCAGTGATTGTGCCCGGGCTGGTCTACGATGACGGCCTTTACCGTCTGGGATACGGAAAAGGCTATTATGACGGCTTTTTGAAGGATTTCAAGGGGCTCAAGGTCGGAGTCTGTTTTGAACAGTTCCGTGTGGAGGCCTTGCCGAACCGCTCCCATGATATCCCGGTCGACATATTGGTCACGGACAATCAGATATACGAGAATGAGCACAATGAATTATAACGTGGTCGTTGTAGCGGCAGGGAAAGGCATGCGTGCCGGACTGTCTTTCAACAAGGTCTTGAGAAGAATCGCCGGAAAGAGTGTGCTTTTGCATGCACTGAAAGCTTTCCATGACGATCCCGATTGTACAAGGCTCATCGTCGTCACCTCGGAGCAGGACCTGCCGGTGGTCAAATCGGAAACCGCCGGTTTCACCGACGCTGTATTGATTGGTGGGAAAACGCGTAGGGAAAGCGTCCGCGAAGGTTTGAAACATGTGGATGAACCGCATGTGATGATCCATGACGGAGCCCGTCCTTTCGTTTCAAGCGAGGTGCTCGAAAGGCTCAAGGAAACCCTCAGACATCATGATGCCGCGTCCGCGGCGCTCGTTGTTCCGGATACGCTCAAGAAAGTCGATAACGGCATCATTATGAAAGATGTGGACAGAAAGGGAGTCTATGGCCTTCAGACCCCTCAGGCTTTCTCGACGCACATTTTGAAAGAAGCGCATGTCCTGGGGGACCTTGAAAACTTGGACGCGACATGCGATTTGTCCCTCGTGAACAAGGCGGTGGGCCTCAAGGGTGTCGTCGTTGAAGGGGACCCGCGTTCCATGAAATACACACATGAGCGCGATCTTAAACTGTTGGAGATGATATTGGATGATGCGAATCGGTCAAAGCCGTGACACCCATAGATTGAGAAAAGGCACAGCCCTTACCCTTGGAGGGGTGAGCATCCCTTCACCTTATGAGGCGGTCGGACACTCTGATGCCGATTGTCTTTTGCACGCGGTGAGCGAATCAATCCTCGGAGCCCTTGCGCTCGGGGATATCGGGACCCATTTTCCAGACGATGACGTCGCTTATGAGAATGTGGATTCCAAGGAACTTCTGATGCGGGTGGCGAACCTCATGTGGGAAAAAGGGTTCCAAGTGGTGAATATGGATGCCACTGTCCATCTCGAAACGCCCAAATTGAAGGATTACATAGACCCGATGAGAACCACCATCGCAAACTGTCTTGGAACCAAGGTGGCACAAGTCAGTCTCAAGGCGACCACGGGTGAGAAAGTCGGCCCCGTCGGAAAGAGCGAGGCCATCAGTGCCGAGTGTGTGGTTCTTTTGGAACAAAGAAGGAGAATCCAACCACTTTAGGAGGTGCCTTATGGAGCAATATCCTGATAAACGCTTATACAGAAACAACCGGACCAAAATCCTTTTCGGAGTGTGCCAGGGCATCGGGGAATACATGGGGACCGACCCGTTCCTTGTCCGGCTTGTCGCAGTGATCGCCCTTTTCGCTTCCGCAGGAACGGCCATGCTGGTCTATTTGATCATGGGGGTCATGCTGCCTACGAAAACCCAATTAATAGAGGAAGGAAAGATTATTGATGACGGATTCTGAAGAAAACAAAGATACTCACCAACCCGCCTCCATTGTCGAGACCGAGGTCGGGACGTTTGAAATCATTAAGAATTATCGGGATGCTTTTGAAACAAAGGCGTTCACTGAACGGTACGTGAAGTATTTCGACCAATACCCCTACATCGTCGGCGACATCAGCGCCGATATGCTCAGGTTGAAAGGGTTCAATGCCAACAACGAGCAGAAAATTTATGATTACCTGATGGAATCCGCAACACCCAATGCACCGTATTTCATTTTGAAACGCATCAAATAAAACGATTTTGTTTAGCGTTTTTCACCCTTTCATCCGTGGTTTCATGTATAATGCTACATGGATAAGAGAGGTGTAATCCTATGGATGAAAAAGAAATTGAGAGAAAAGCTGAAGAAGTGATCAACAAGATAAGACCCTATATCAACCGGGATGGTGGCGACATAAAATTCGTCAAATACGAGGACGGTATCGTTTATGTGCAGATGCTGGGTGCATGTGTCGGTTGCGCAGCCATCGATACCACGCTTACTGACGGTGTTGAAGCCATCATGCTAGAGGAAGTGCCTGGTATCATCGGAGTAGAACAGGTCTGAGGAGGCGTTATTTTTGAACCCATCTAAAGAGACCCATCGCCTCAATGATCTGAAAACGCGAAAGATCGTTGTGGACAAACTGGAAAAAAGGGGCGCAACCTTGGAGGATATCGCCAAAATCACCTTTGACCTTCAAGGCAAATACATCCCCTCTCTCACTTTGGACATGTGCCTTGAGCACGTGGAGAAAGTGGTCATGAAACGCGAAGTCCAAAACGCCGTTTTGACCGGTTTGGAACTCGACCGTCTCGCCGAGGAAGGGCAAGTCGAGGAACCCCTCAGAAGCATGCTGCTTGAGGACTACGGCCTTTACGGCATAGATGAAGTCTTAGCGCTTGCGATTGTGAACGTCTACGGCTCTATCGGATTCACGAATTTCGGGTATGTCGACAAAATCAAACCCGGCATCATAAAATCCGTCGACCAGGCCGGAAAACGGGATGGAAAATGCAACACATTCCTGGATGATATTGTCGGCGCAATCGCTTCTGCTGCTGCCAGTAGCGTTGCGCATCGTTACGCAGAAAAGTAAGGGGAATTCCGTTTTGGAATTCCTTTTTTTGTGGTATACTGAAACATAGCTTGAAAAGAGGTATGTTTTATGAAAAAAGGCGATATCGTTCAAGGTGAAGTCACCGCTTTGAAACCCTATGGGGCCTTTGTGAAAATTGATGATCACACGACCGGCATGGTGCACATTTCGGAAATCAGCCACCGCTATGTCAAGGATGTGTCGCAACATCTGAAAGTCGGTGAACTCTACAATTTCGAGGTCCTATCGTTCGAAGAGGATGGAAAAGTCAATCTTACAATGAAAAAAAGGAAACCCAAGAGAAAACGGATGAACATCCATCTCAAGGATGGATTCCTTCCCCTTCGCAAGAGACTCAACCAATGGATCAGCACTTACAGGAAAAAGACGTATAAAGAAGAGAAACAAACCGACAATGAGGAGGATGGTTCCCATGATCAACATTGATCTCACCTACGCTTCCGAGCCCTATCAGAAGGCTTTGGAAAACGGCGGGTTGCAACGTATCGAACAAGCTCACGAAAAACTTGTGAACGCCACAGGAGAGGGAAACGAATATCTGGGATGGCTTGATCTTCCGGACCGGATGCGGCCGACCCTGAAGGCTTTTGAAAGTGCGGCAAAGACTATCCGCGACCAAAGCGATTACCTTTTGGTCATCGGCATAGGCGGGTCCTATCTCGGTGCCAAGGCGGCAATCGAGGCGTTGAACCCCTATTTCAACCAGAAAGTGGGGGTGGAAGTCCTTTTCGCGGGACACCACATCTCCGGAGAATACATGGCCGACCTTGCTGATTTCCTCAAGGATAAACGCTTCTCGATCAACGTCATCAGCAAATCGGGCACGACCACGGAACCTGCCATCGCTTTCAGGTTTTTCAGACGTCTCCTCGAAGATCAGATTGGAAAAGAAGCGGCAAAAAGCCGCATTTTCGTCACGACTGACGCCGCGAGAGGCGCACTTCGGGAACTTGCGGACAATGAAGGCTTCACATCTTTCGTCATTGCGGATGATGTGGGGGGACGCTATAGCGTGCTAAGCCCCGTGGGGCTCCTTCCCATTGCTGCTTCTGGCATCGATATCCGGGCCATGATCCAAGGGGCAACCGATGCCAAGCTTGACCTCAGGAAACAAGATGCTTCCAACCCCGCTTATCAGTATGTGCTCACCAGGAATCAATTGTATGAGGACGGGAAGAAAATCGAGATGTTCGTCCATTACGAACCCAAGCTGCATTTCCTTGCGGAATGGTGGAAACAGCTGTTCGGGGAGAGTGAGGGCAAGGATGGAAAAGGCCTTTTCCCCGCCAGCGCAGGGTTCACGACAGACCTGCATTCCCTCGGGCAGTATATCCAGGAAGGCGAGCGACATCTTTTTGAGACGGTTCTCGACATTAAAACACCCGTGCGGTCCATGACCGTCGAGAAGGATGACGAGAATCTCGACAAGCTCAACTACCTTGCCGGAAAGTCTGTCGACGATGTCAACAAGGGCGCCATGCACGCCACCTTGCTCGCACATCACGACGGGGGAGCGCCGAGTATTGTGATTACGCTTGATAAGCTTGATAGTGAAGCCTTTGGATACCTTGTGTTTTTTTACGAAATGAGCTGCGCGCTTTCAGGTTACCTTCTCGGAGTCAATCCGTTTGACCAACCAGGGGTCGAAGCCTACAAGCGCAACATGTTCGCGTTGCTTGAGAAACCCGGCTTTGAGAATGAAAGTGAAGCCATCAAGAAACGCATTTCCGATAAAAAAACACGTTGACCCCATGGTCACGTGTTTTTTTCATCACTTGGCGAGTTGGTCCAAAGTGTTCCAATCAAATACTTTGAAATAAGCCTTTTTTTCGGTGCCCCTGGCTTCTATCGTGCGCGTTTTGGGGAAAGTCTCCCCGTCGCATTGGGCGATCTGTGGTGTGAACATGGAAGCTTTCACGTGTCGTGCCTTCTTCATGAAGACGTATTTTTTCAGTTTCTTATGAAGACCGAAATAGACACTCATGAAAACCAGGAACAGCATCGGTTTGGAAAGACCGTGGACGACTACGACTTCGAAATGTTTGTCGTTCAGTCTCGCATCCGGTGCGAGACGCATGCCTCCGCCTATGAATTCCCCGCTGTTGATGTTGACGAGATGGGCTTTTTTGAAGGTGTGGAGCTCTCCATCGACCAAGACTTCCATATACGTCGGTGAGTATGTCCAGAAACTTTTGAGCGTGTTCCAGAAATAATTGAGCTTCCGTTTGTTCTTGGCGAGATTCACACGGTGTGCGATGAGGCCGTCTATGCCCATTCCGGCACCATTCATGAAATACCTGTGTCTCGATCCGTATTCCATACGGTTCACCTGTTGGTGTTTGGGTCTTTGTTTCTTCAGAGACCTAAGGAAGTCATTGCCGGAGCCGTTGCCCATCAGATAGATGTCCTGCGTCATGTGAAGGCTGTAGGTGTTGTTGATGAACGTGTTGATGGTTCCGTCGCCTCCAAGGAGCAAAATCTTTATATCTTCAGGCGTATGTTTGATATAATATTCAATGTCTTTGATTTTCAAGAGGCTTTTCAGACGAAAAGGGACGCTTTTTTCCTTGAAGTGGTCCACGACCTTCTTTGTAGTCCGCTTGGACTTCTTGTTCTTCGAAAGAGGGTTATGAAGTATTATGAACATGTTATCAGCCTCCAAACGATACTTGCATTATATCATGATTAAACTGGATATCATACAAAGAAACGAGGGTTTCCCATGGAAAAGACAGTTTCAATAGAGTCCTTGTCTGCGATGCAGGAGTTCGCCAGACATATCGCGCGATATGTCTGGCCGGGCTTCGTGCTTGGTCTGGAAGGCGATCTTGGTGCCGGAAAGACGACATTCACCCAGTTTTTGGGCAAGGCGCTCGGTATCAATGACACCATCAACTCCCCCACCTTCACCATCATGAAGATTTATGAAGAAGGCCGTGTGCCGCTTTATCATATTGACGCATACAGGCTCGAGGGGATTGGCGCCGATTACGAACTCGAGGAATACATCGATGGAGACGGGTTATGTGTGGTCGAGTGGCATAGCAGGATCGAAGAGATCATGCCGGAGACGTTCCTGTCTTTCACCATTGAATGGACCGGGGAGACACAAAGAAAAATCCATATGAAAGGAAGTGGGCCCTATGCGGACATCATCGTTGACCTTGGTGCTTGACAGCGCCACGGACTATCTCTTCATCGCCCTTTATGACGGCGATTCTGTTTTGGATGAGTACTATCAAAAGGGCAGGAACGACCATTCCGTGAAGTTGATGGACGAGGTATCGAAAATGTTTGACAAGAACGGACTCAAGGCTTCCGACCTTGCCAGCATCATTGTCGGCATCGGCCCCGGCAGCTATACGGGAGTCCGCATCGGCGTGGTCGCTGCCAAGATGATGGCTTGGGCGAAGGGAATCCCTCTATACACCATCAGCAGTCTCGCCCTCAAGGCTACCGCAAAAGAAGGGAATGTACTCTCCTGGATCGACGCCCGAAGGGGTCATGCGTTTTTGGGGGTCTATGAAGTCACCAATACGAACATCCATGCGCACAGCGAGGAACAATACACACATCTAAAACAGTACAAGGAATCACTAGACAAGCACACATTGGAAGTGGAGCACGCAAAGCCCGACGTGAAAAAGATCATGCACAGCGATTTGCTCGTTGCCGTTGTGAATATCCATCATGTCGCACCGGTCTATCTCCGTGAGACCGAGGCGGAACGGAATCTCAAGACCGAGGGTGCCTTGTGATTATCCGCAGGATGGACATGTCCGATGTGCCGTATGTCTATGAATTGGAGAAGAAGGTTTTCGGCCAGAGCCTCGAGAAATCCATGCTTTATGATGAACTGTTGCACAATGACATGGCGCATTATTTCATCGCCTTAGAGGCGGGGGATCGAATCGGGTATTTCGGTCTTTGGGTGACAAAACCCCATGCACAGATATTGAATCTTGTCGTGGCAAAGGGGCAAAGAAGGAAAGGGTACGGAGAAACCCTTCTTAAGAAGGGTTTAGAAACTTGCCGTTCATTGAATGTGGACACGCTCAGTTTAGAAGTGAGGCCATCGAACAAGGCGGCCCTGGCCTTATATGAAGGTCAAGGATTCGACATCGCCGCCAGGCGCAAGAATTACTACAATAATGGTGAGGATGCCTTCCTCATGACCAAGAAGATAGGAGGCTTTTCATGATCGTTTTAGGTGTGGAGAGCAGTTGTGACGAAACCAGCGTGAGCGTCACAAAAGATGGCAAGACAGTGCTTTCGAACGTCGTCTTCTCGCAGATCGACACCCATAAGGCTTTTGGCGGTGTCGTTCCGGAAGTCGCTTCACGCGAGCATATAAAAAGAATCACAGTCGTGTTTGAGCAGGCGTTGAGTCAGGCAGGAGTGAAAGCCTCGGATGTCGACCTGGTGGCTGTCACGAAAGGCCCGGGGCTCATAGGCAGCCTGCTTGTAGGCATCAATGGTGCCAAGGCGTTCGCTTTTGCCCATGACATCCCAATCATCGGTGTCCATCATATCGCGGGACATATCTATGCCAACCAGATAGAGAGCGAGATGGAGTTCCCCCTGGTGGCCCTGGTGGTCTCAGGCGGGCATACAGAACTCATCCTTATGCGGGAACACTATTCTTTTGAAAAGCTCGGAGAGACCCAGGATGACGCTGTGGGCGAAGCTTATGACAAGACGGCGAGGGTGCTCGGCCTGGGTTATCCGGGAGGACCGATCATCGATAAGCTTGCCCCAAATGCAGAAGCGACATACCCCATGCCAGAGATCCGTACCGAGGGTGCTTATGATTTCAGCTATAGCGGTCTGAAAAGCCATGTGATCAATCTTGTGAATACCAAGCGGATGAAAGGCGAGACGGTTGATGAGGTGGCGCTCGCGGCTTCTTTTCAGAAAGCAGCGGTCGCGCATCTCATCGAAAAGAGCAAGAGGGCTGTCGAGGATTTGGACGCGAAGATGTTCATCGTCGCAGGCGGCGTTTCAGCCAACAAGCATCTGAGAAGCGAGGTCACCGCGCATTTCAACCACGTGAAGACGAGCGTCCCCCCTTTCAGCTATTGTACGGATAATGCGGCCATGATGGGCATCGCCGGTTATTATCAGTTCCAGAAGCGAAAAGATTCCGAGGCGATGCGCATAAACGGCCATTCCCGACTTAACCTGCAATGATTCTGGATTTGGTGATTTTGACACTTTTTAGTATACTGAATGAGAAATGAAGGTGAGAACATGGAAAACAGCAATTTCATCCGTACCATCATCGAAGAGGACATCCGCACGGGGAAACACGCCTATCCAGTCACCCGTTTCCCGCCCGAGCCGAACGGCTTTCTGCATCTCGGGCATGCCCGAGCGATCGTCATGAACCATACGCTAGCCCATGATTTCAATGGGTATTTCAATCTCCGATTCGATGACACAAATCCCCTCAAGGAGGATGCGCTCTTCGTCGAGGGTATGAAACGGGATATCGCTTGGTTAGGGGCTAAGTGGAAAAACCTTTTCTATGCCAGCAACTATTTTGAAACCATGTATGAGAAGGCTGAACTCTTGATAAAGAAGGGGCTTGCCTATGTGTGCGACCTGTCCATGGATGAGATCAGGGACTACCGCGGCGATCTCAAGACCCCCGGGAAAGCAAGTCCTTACAGAGACCGTTCTGTCGAGGAAAATCTCGAGCTTTTCAGAGCCATGCGGGCAGGAAAGTTCGAGGATGGCGCCAAGGTCCTGCGTGCGAAAATAGACATGGCGAGTCCCAACATCAACATGCGTGACCCGATCATCTACCGCATCCAACGAGGATATCACCACAACACGAAAGATGCGTGGTGCATCTATCCCATGTATGATTTCGCCCATCCTCTCGAGGATGCGATCGAAGGCATCACGCACTCCCTTTGCAGTCTGGAGTTCGAAGATCACCGGCCTCTTTACAACTGGTTTGTCGAACATTGCGATATGGACCATGCTCCGCGCCAGATTGAATTCGGGAAACTGAAGATCGCCAATCAGATCATCGGCAAACGGTCCATCAGGAAGCTTGTCGAGGAAGGCCATGTGGATGGATGGGACGATCCGCGTCTCATCACCCTTTCAGGTTTGAGAAGACGTGGGGTTCCCCCGCAAGCGATAAGGAATTTTATTCTTGCCTTGGGGCTTCCCAAGAGTGAAGGCGAGACCGACCTGCAGATGCTCGACGAATATGTCCGCGATTATCTCAAAGTGGAAGCCAGACGGATCCATGCGGTCATCGACCCCATCAAGGTCGTCATCAAGAACTACCCCGAGGACGCTCAAGAGACATTGACAGCTCCTTTCAACCGTGAAAATGAAGCGTTTGGGGAAAGGGAGCTCACATTCAGCAACACCGTCTATATCGAGCGTGACGATTTTCTTGAACAAAAACCCAACAAAAAATGGAAACGTCTTTCTCTGGGGATAGAGGTCCGGCTTATGCATGCCTACTTCATCCAAGCCGATGAAGTCGAATATGACAGCGAGGGAAGGGTCGAGACGATCTATGCCACTTATGACCCGGCCACCAAGAGCGGTTCAGGCTTCAAGGAACGCAAACCCAATGGCAACATCCACTGGGTCGATGCCAAAACAGCCCGGGAAGCCACCATCCGTCTCTATGAGAACCTGACCCGCGAGGACGTCAGTGAAGATGCGCCGACGGTTGAACGCATCAATCCGGATTCCAAGACCGTCAAGCAGGGATTCATCGAATCTGAAGCCCCCCTTCATAAGGCCGGACACTTCCAATTCGTCCGCCAGGGCTATTTCGCCCTCGATGAGGACAGCACGGAAGATACGGTCGTCTTCAACCGTACGGTCTCCATGAAATCGTCTTTCAAGCGGAAATAATCAAACGATTTAAGAAATTCTTTCAAAACCCTTGATTTTTGAAACATATGGTGTATTATTAGTAATGGACTTAAACGGAACTATGTACCAAGCACATTAAGCAACTGGGGTTGTACCCATTCTTATGAGCGCATAGCGTTTAAGAAACTTTAAAACGAATGGAGGAACTCCCACATGACTGGAACAGTAAAATGGTTCAACGCTGAAAAAGGTTTCGGATTCATCACTACCGATGAAGGAAACGATGTTTTCGCACACTATTCACACATCAACCAAGAAGGCTTCAAAACTCTCGAAGAAGGCGCCAAAGTCGAATTCGACGTAGTCGAAAGCGAAAAAGGCCCTCAAGCCGAGAACATCACTGAACTTTAAACCGTTCATGAAAGACATGTCCGCAAGGATGTGTCTTTTTTTTTATTGCCGGCGTGACTTTGTCGCGTCCCTTCATTATAATGGGGGTAGGAGGGATGCGCTATGCAAAGAGAACTGAAACCCGGAAAGCTTTTGAATGACGAAGGCACACTCAACGAAGCCGGCTATGCGACAAGACCCATCAAGACTTTCAACCCCGAAACAATCAAAAAATCGAAACTGAAACTTAAGCAATGGGATTATTACTATGTTGAAAACGAATCATACGGGATCGCGTTCACTGTCGCAGACAACGGCTACATGGGACTCCTCTCGGTGAGCCTGGTCGATTTCAAGGGGGAAAGCGTGCATACAAAGACCAGAATACCCCTTATGACCATGGGGCGACTCGGATTGCCGAAGTCGTCTGAAGATGGTGATTTGCATGTGCGAAAAGGCCCTTTTGACATACGGTTCAGTCACACTGGGAAATCGCGTGATATAGACGTCTTTGTGGATAAATTCCTTGACAATAGGACGTTTAATGCACAGCTTTCCCTCATTGATGAACCAAGGGACAGCATGGTGATCGCGACCCCTTTCGAACAGTCTGAGAAAATGTTTTACTACAACCGGAAGACCATTGGCTTCAAGGTCAGCGGACATGCCTCCCTGGGCAATCAGAAGATGGTCTTCACAGAGGACAGCTCTTGGGGACTGCTTGATTGGGGACGTGGTGTGTGGCCACGCGACACAACGTGGTATTGGGCGGCTTTCTGTGGACAATCCCAAGGGATGGAAATCGCGCTGAATCTCGGCTATGGTTTCGGCGATCTTTCACAATCGACTGAGAACATGGTCTTCATCAACGGGAAGGCACACAAATTGACAGATGTCGATTTCAATATCCCGACGGATGATAAGCACGGAGAAAGACAATTGGACGAACCATGGCACATCACATCCTCCGACAACCGCATTGAAGGCACGTTCACCCCCGAAATCAAACGGGTCGACCATACCGACCTCAAAGTGCTCAAAAGCTTTCAGAGACAGATTTTCGGCACGTTCAACGGAACGGTGGTCCTCGATGATGGAACACGATCGGAAGTCGGCCCATTGCGCGGATTCGCAGAAGTTGTAAAGAACAAATGGTGAGTTTCGTCATGAGGAGGGTTTTCTGTGGGAAAACCCTCTATTTTTTGATATAATTTTCATAGGTGATTAGACAATGGATAATTTAGTGTACGGTTTGAATGAACCACAGAAAAATGCGGTTGAAACTACCGAAGGGCCAGTGATGGTCATCGCCGGTGCGGGCAGTGGAAAAACCAACGTGCTCACCCGGCGGGTGGCCTACCTAATAGATGCCCTCGGTGTTCCCAAGATGAACATCCTTGCCATAACCTTTACCAACAAGGCCGCCGAAGAGATGCGTCATCGCATCGGCGGCCTTTTGGGGATAGGCACACGCGGCATGTGGATCTCCACATTCCACTCCATGTGTGCCAGGATCTTAAGAGAACACATCGAATACCTTGGGTACTCGAGGGATTTTCAAATCATCGATGATGACGACAGCACCCAGCTTGTCAAGATCATCATGCGTGATTTGGATATCGACCCCAAGCTTATAAAGCCTAAGAAACTGAAGAACCACGTGCTTCAGATCAAGAGGGACCCTTCTCAATTGGATGGTTATCAGGAACCGTTGGCAACCTATCTGAACAAGGTCTATCCCGCGTATCAAAAACGCCTCAAGAACAACAACCTACTTGATTTTGACGACTTGCTCCTGCTTACGATCAAGCTGCTCAAACAGGAGAAGGCTGTGCAGGCTTATTATCATAAACAGTTCGAGTACGTGATGGTGGACGAGTTCCAGGATACGAACGACTTGCAGTATCAACTCATCCGTCTTTTGAGCAACGAGAAAGGCAATGTGTTCATAGTCGGGGATGAAGACCAAAGCATCTATGCTTTTCGAGGGGCTAACATAGAGAATCTGAGAAAATTCAAACGGGATTTCACCAAGGTCAAAACCATCGTTCTCGAGCAGAACTACAGAAGCACCAACACCATACTGAAAGCCGCGAACCAAGTGATATCCTCCAACAAGAACAGGATTGAGAAAAACCTCTATTCCACGAAGAACGAAGGCGGAAAGATCCGCTTCTTCAAAGGCATGACCGAGCGTGACGAAGCGGATTATGTGGTCGAGAAAATCCAGGAGCTTCTAGCCCAAGGGCACACTTATGAGGATTTCGGTATTCTCTATCGCACCAACAACACCTCAAGAATCTTTGAAGAGGCGTTCATGAAACGCAGGATCCCCTATACCATCGTAGGCAACACCAGCTTCTTCAAACGCAAGGAGATCAAGGATATTGTCGCTTATCTGAGGCTTCTTTTGAATGTCGATGATGATTATAGCTTTCAGCGCATCGTCAACGAACCCAAACGAAGCATCGGACGCAAGACGGTTGAAAAGCTTAGGGCGCATGCGACCAGCGAAGAGCTTAGCCTCTTCAGAGCCATCGATGACGAGAAGACGCCACTGACCGGCAAAGCCCTGAAGAACCTCAAGGCATTCAAAAGCATGGTTGAAGGGCTCATCACGCAACTATTCAAAACCGACTTCAACACCTTTCTGGATGATCTCTTAGAGACGACCGGTTACAAGGAAGCTTTAAAAAAGGACGAGAAAGGCGATGTGCGTTATGAGAACATCCTCGAACTGAAGACCATGCTCAAAGAAAGTGAGAAGACCTACGACACGGAAGACAAGAAAACCATTCTCACCTACACTCTTGAGGATATAGCGCTCAAAAGCCAGGAAGACGATATCACGGACGAGGATGCCGTCACGCTCATGACCATGCATGCGGCCAAGGGTCTCGAATTTCCAGTGGTTTTTGTCGTAGCGCTGGAACAGGGACTGTTTCCGCTTTACAGAAGCCTCGAGAACCCGAAGGACCTAGAAGAGGAACGGAGACTGATGTATGTAGCGGTCACGCGCGCCCAGGACAAACTCTTTCTAACCAATGCCAAACAACGCTTCCTTTATGGGGAACAGACGATGAACACCGACAGTGTCTTCATCAAGGAAATTGACACCGGCATTTTAAAGGCCGAAGGATACGCACTTCCAGGGGGAGCGCACCAGGCGTCACGTTTCACGGACTCCCGCAAGGAGGTCGTGGAGAGAAACAGGAAGGCATTGCGCGACTACAAGGAAAACGATTTGAACAAAGGCGACAAGATCGTCCACAAGGCTTTTGGTGAAGGGGTCGTCATCAGTGTCGCGAGCAACCAGTGCACGGTCGCCTTCTCAAAAGAACACGGACTCAAGACCCTGATGAAGGACCACCCCTCCATCCGTAAGAAAGAAAAGCAGGTGTGAGACATGGATGATGTGAAAAAAAAGATTGATGCATTGCGCGATAAGCTGAACCGATACAATTATGAGTATCACGTGCTAGACAACCCCAGCGTGAGCGACGTCGAATACGACAGACTCATGCGCGAGCTGCAAGACCTAGAAGACAGGCATCCTGAATACAAGACCGAGGATTCCCCCACCATGCGCGTGGGGGGTGAAGTGCTTGATCATTTCGAGAAGGTCCAACACAGCATACCCATGTTGAGTCTTGACAATGCCTTCAATGCTGAAGAACTGCGGGCGTTTGACCGCAGAGTCAGGAAAATCGAACCCGACGTGACCTATGTGGTCGAACCGAAGATTGATGGGCTTGCGGCATCCTTGACCTACAGAGAGGGAAAATTCGTACGAGCCGCCACCCGCGGTAACGGAAGTGTCGGAGAGGACATCACTCACAACGTCCGTACCATCAAGAGTGTCCCATTGAGTCTGCAAGACCAAATAGACCTTGAAGTCAGAGGCGAGATCTATATGAGAAAGGCCGCTTTTCTGACCCTAAACGATGCCAAGCGCGCTAACGGTGAGGATGGCTTCAAAAATCCAAGGAACGCAGCCGCCGGAAGCATTCGCCAACTGAATAGCACTGTCGCGGCCAAGAGAGATCTGGACATGTTCGTCTATGTGCGCACCGAAAGAGACTCTGAAGCCGAGAACACGCACATGGAGACACTTGAGGAACTCAAGGGACACGGTTTCAAGATCAATCCGAAGATCACACACGCAAAAACCATCGAGGAAGCCATCGACAGAACTTTGTATTTCGAGGAAAACCGTGAAAATTTCCCCTATGAGATCGACGGTGTCGTCATCAAGGTGAACGAACGCTCCCTCTATCAACGCATCGGGTATACTGCACGAAGTCCGAAATGGGCGATTGCGTACAAGTTCAAAGCCGAGGAGGCCATGACAGTCATCGAGGACATTTTCTTCCAGGTGGGCCGTACAGGCCAGATCACACCCGTGGCGAAATTGACGCCGGTCGACATCCAGGGAAGCACCGTCGCCCGTGCCACGTTGCACAATGATGCCTACGTCAGGGAGAAAGACATCCGGACCGGGGATTCGGTCACCATCAGGAAAGCTGGTGACATCATCCCTGAAGTGGTCGCAGTCATTGAAGAAAGACGGGATGGAAATCAACAACCTTTTGAGATGATCACACAATGCCCGGAATGTGGGAAACCGCTTCATAAAGACGAAAAAGAGGCTGACACATACTGTGTGAACAGGGCGTGTCCAGCCCGTATGAGCGAAAGTCTCATCCATTTCGCTTCACGTGATGCGATGAATATCGAAGGTCTCGGAGAGCGGATCATCGAGCATTTCCACACAGAGGGTTACTTGCGAACGATTCCAGACATCTATACATTGCACCAACACAAGGATGCGCTTGAGATGCGTGCGGGGTTCGGCAAGAAAAGCATCGAGAAGCTCCTCGCCAACATCGAAGGGTCCAAGCACAACAGTCTTGAACAACTTTTATTCGGCCTGGGCATACGATTTGTGGGAAAGAAGGTCTCGAAAGTGTTAGCCATGCATTTTGGCGACCTATTTGCTATTATGGAGGCTGATGAGTCAGCGCTCACTGCGATCGATGAAATCGGAGAGAAAATCGCCTCGAGTGTTGTCTCCTATTTTAAAGAACCCAGCAACCAAAGCATGATCGAGGATTTAAAAACCCTTGGTGTGAACATGCAATATACCAAAGAACGGCCCAAAGAGGGTGCGTTTCATAATAAGACGGTTGTTTTGACCGGCTCTTTGCCAACCATGTCACGATCCGATGCGAAAGCAAGGATCGAGGCCGAAGGTGGCAAAGTGACAGGATCCGTGTCTAAGAAAACGGATTATCTATGCGCCGGGGAGGATCCCGGCAGCAAATACGATAAAGCGAAAGAACTCGGCATCGAGATCATCGACGAGGACACGCTCATCGATATGCTAGACCAATAGGACGTGTTAGAATGAAAGACATCATCATCAAAGGCGCTAAGGAGAACAACCTGAAATCCCTCGATATCGCCTTGCCGAAAGAAAAATTGATCGTCATGACCGGACTCAGCGGTTCAGGTAAGACATCACTGGCTTTCGACACAATCTACAAAGAAGGACAACGCCGCTATGTCGAGAGTCTTAGCGCCTATGCGCGTCAGTTTCTCGGCAATCTGGAAAAACCGAATGTAGAGTCCATAGAAGGCCTTTCCCCGGCCATTTCCATAGACCAGAAATCCACATCGAAAAATCCGAGAAGCACCGTTGGCACCGTCACTGAGATCTATGACTATCTGAGACTTCTATATGCACGGATCGGGACGCCGATCTGCCCTACACATCATGTTGAGATCACTTCGCAGAGCATTGAGGAGATGACCGAAAAGGTCCTTGGTTTTCAGGACAAGAGCCGCATCCAGGTTCTTGCGCCTGTTGTACGTGGACGAAAGGGCACACACAAGCATGTGCTTGACTCGCTTAGGAAAGATGGTTATGTCCGGGTGCGTGTGAACGGAGACATACGCGATCTCGAAGAATCCATCGAACTTGACAAGAACAAGAAGCACAGCATCGAAGTCGTGATCGACCGTCTCAAGATGCGAGAGGGAATCCGCTCCCGCCTCTTCGATTCACTAGAGACCGCGAGCAAACTTGCACAAGGTAAAGTCATTGTGCTTGAAAACAGTGAGGAACACGTTTTCAGTGAGGCCTTCGCCTGTCCGTTTTGCGATTTCTCCATCTCCGAACTTGAGCCCAGGCTGTTTTCGTTCAATGCGCCCTATGGCGCATGCGATGTCTGTTCAGGTCTAGGGTATCTTCGCAAAATCGACATCGATCTCCTCATTCCCAATCAGAACCTCTCGGTGTACGAAGGCGCCATAAACGGGTGGAGGAACACGAATGCCTATCACTTCAAACAACTTGAAGCGATGGCTTCACATTATAAGATTGACCTAAAAAAAAGGTTCAAGAACCTCAAGGAACACGAGAAGGAATTGATCCTTTACGGATCGGACGAAAAGATCCCTTTCAAGTTCAAAGGCAAGACCAGCAGCATCAAACACGAGAAGTTCGACTATTATGAAGGTGTGATCAACAACCTTGAACGCCGCTACATAGAGACCACCTCCAAATTCATCCGTGATTGGATCGAGGGCATGATGGCTGAACAGAAATGTCCCAAATGCCATGGCAAAAAGCTCAACGAAGAAGCTCTGAGCGTGAAGGTCGGCGGTCTTGACATCATCGAGATGACGGACATCAGCATCGTAGAGCTCATCGATTTCCTTGAGCAGCTCGACCTAACGCAAACCGACAGAAAGATCAGTGAAATGGTTCTTCGGGAAATCCAGAGTAGACTTTCCTTTCTCAAGGATGTCGGACTCGGGTATCTCACACTTTCCAGACGTGCCGCGACACTATCCGGCGGAGAAGCTCAGAGAATCCGCCTCGCCACCCAGATCGGCTCGAGACTCACAGGCGTTTTATATGTGCTCGACGAACCCTCCATCGGGCTTCACCAGCGTGACAACATCAAACTCATCAACACATTGAAATCGATGCGCGATCTGGGCAACACCCTGATTGTGGTCGAGCATGACGAGGAGACGATGGAGCTTTCCGACCAGATCGTCGACATCGGTCCGGGTGCTGGGGAGAATGGTGGGGAGCTCGTGTTTCAGGGCACATATGAGGAAATACTCAAAGCTGATCACAGCATCACCGGCCAGTATCTTTCAAAAAAGAAAAAAATTCCTTTGCCCAAGAAAAGAAGAAAACCGGGAAATGGCTTCATAAAGGTCAAAGGGGCTAAAGAAAACAACCTTAAAAACATTGATGCGAAGTTTCCGAAAGGCCTTTTGACCGTGGTCACCGGGGTCAGCGGAAGCGGCAAGAGTTCGCTTGTGAACGCCTGCCTTTTCACGGGCCTTCACAACCTCGTATATCCCAAAAAGATTCCCGCTGGAGCATTTTCCGGCATACAGAATGCCGAGGATATAGGCAAGATCATCAACATCGACCAATCACCAATCGGGCGCACCCCCAGGAGCAACCCGGGGACCTATACCGGCGTCTTTGATGACATACGGGCCATTTTCGCCATGACCAACGAAGCCAAACAGCGCGGGTACGACAAGAGCCGCTTCAGCTTCAATGTCAAGGGCGGAAGATGCGAAACCTGTCATGGGGATGGCGTGATCAAGATCGAGATGCACTTCCTTCCCGATGTCTATGTCCCGTGTGAATCCTGCGGAGGCAAACGCTACAACAAAGAAACACTGCAAGTGACCTATAAAAAAAGGACCATTGCTGATATACTCAATATGACGATCGATGAATCCTTGCCGTTCTTCGAGAACATCCCCAAGATTCATCGAAAGCTCAAAACCCTTCAGGATGTCGGACTCGGATACATCCGCATCGGCCAGCCTGCGCCGACCTTGTCCGGCGGAGAGGCGCAAAGGGTGAAACTGTCCCGTGAACTTAACAAGCGCATCACCCCTGATACGTTCTACATTCTCGATGAACCGACGACCGGTCTGCATTCGGATGATGTCAGGCATTTGCTAGAAGTCATAGACAATATCGTCGATCAAGGGGCGACCGTCGTCATCATCGAGCATAATCTCGAAGTGATCAAGGTCGCGGACCACATCATTGACTTGGGACCCGAGGGTGGCGAAGCAGGAGGCAATATCCTGGCCGAAGGCCCTCCTGAGAAGATTGTCAAATCCGAAGCGAGCCATACCGCCCGATATCTCAAGGACGCTTTGAAAGGATGATGCGTGATGGATGAAGAAAAGAACCGACACCAAAAAGATGAAAAAAAAGACGAAGACAAGCACGAACATGAGGATTCTCAGGAAGAGGAAAAACAGCAACAGGATAATCATGCATCCAATGAGGAGAAGAAAAAAGAGCTAGAAAAACTTCTCAAGCAGATGAAGGAGATCGAGAAACAACAAAAACAGCAATCCCCGAAAGGCCCGAAAATTGTGAAGGTCGAATTCGGAGGCGTGTTTCATCCGAATCCACTGCTGAATTTTCTGATGTACTTCTTTTTGAATCTCGTCGTCATCTACACCGTGTTCGAAGTGTTCCCGTTTGTGGAATATGCCGATGACCTTTTGAGTATAGGGCTTTTCGTTCTTGTATATACAGGGCTCGAGATGCTGTTCAGGCAATACCTCGTCTTCAACCATTTCAAGTTCGTGTTGCGGACACTCGGATTCATTTTCTTTTTCGGTTATCTTAGCATATTTTATCTGCTTGACACGTATTTTTTCGCCCAGATTGCTTTCGTGAACGAGACATTCTTGATCATTTTTGTCGGGATGTTCATTGTGGTGAGGTATCTGCTCGCCCAAATGATCAAACAGATGCTTTTTAAAATGAAAGGGTGAGTGCATGCATATCACTATCAAACAACTGGTGGATGATTACGACATGAAGGTTGTGAGCGGGGGTGAAGGACTTTCGGTCAAGGTCGAGAATTCCCAGCTGACCCGCCCAGGACTGGAACTTGCAGGCCTGTTCGAATTCTTTGAACAGGACAGAATCCAGATCTTCGGCAGCAAGGAGGTCACATTCTTCGGATGGCTCAACGACGAGGACAAGAATATACGCATTGACATGCTCTTCAAGCGGCGTCCACCCGCTTTCATCTTTTCCAAGCACGTCGATGTGCCACAGATCTTCAAGGACAAGGGGGACTATTACAACATTCCCGTCTTGAAAAGTGGCATGCGTACGAGTGAGCTTTTCAGCAGCCTCTATCAATATCTGTTCGCCAAATTGGCCCCGAGGAAGACCATGCACGGTACTTTGGTCGACATCAGCGGAGTGGGGGTCCTCATCCGTGGTAAAAGTGGCATCGGCAAGAGCGAGGTGGCGCTTGAGCTTGTCCGCAGAGGGCATCAGCTTGTCGCGGACGACCGCGTCGATTATTATGAGCGCGAAATCGGAAACATCATCGGTGAAGCGCCGAAACTGCTCGCGAAACACTTGGAGATCAGAGGCATCGGCATCGTGAATGTCGTCAACCTCTTCGGTGCGAGCGCCTTCAAAGAGAACAAGCGGATCATGCTCATTGTCGACCTTGTGACCTACGAGGATAACAACGCTTATGACCGTCTCGGACTCAACATGGAGACAGAAAGGCTCTTTGAAACCGAAGTGACCCATATGACCATCCCGGTCACTGCAGCCCGCAGTGTGGCTTCTTTGGTTGAAGTCGCAGCCCTGAATGCAAGACTGCATTTTCTGGGCACCAACATGGCGAAGGATTTCACGGATTCCTTGAATACGGAAATTTCTCAGAAAGCCAAAAACAAGCAAAAAGAATAGCGTCACCATACTGAAAAAAGAAGGTAATGCACATGTTTTTTTTCACAAATCTCATCACCAAGGCCCATGAAGGGGACTATGAACCGCTCTCCAATGTGCTTTTCGAAATTGGTCCCAT
Source organism: uncultured Candidatus Izemoplasmatales bacterium (assembly GCA_964501715.1). Classification (GTDB taxonomy): domain Bacteria; phylum Bacillota_I; class Bacilli_A; order Izemoplasmatales; family Izemoplasmataceae; genus M55B118. The sequence continues at coordinate 78,775 of CAZCTR010000005.1, forward strand.
CACGGTATACATGTATAGTTTCATGATCCTTTTGGGCGTGCTCGGTGCACTCCTGCTCGGACTCAGGGAGGGAAAACGCCTCGGCATCGAGCCCGATCAGATCATCGACGGGCTCATCATCATTTTGCCCCTGTCCATCCTTGGGGCACGGCTCTACTATGTGATTTTCGAATGGAGCTACTATAGCGAGAACCTATCCAGTATCCTTGCGATCCAGGAGGGCGGCCTTGCGATCCATGGAGGCTTCATCGTGGCCATCATCGCCTCGTATGTGTATACGCGTATCAGAAAGATGGATATCTGGAAAACCATGGACTTGATCGCACCCGGGTTTCTGATTGGCCAAGCTTTCGGAAGATGGGGGAACTTCTTCAATCAAGAAGCCCATGGCGGTGTTGTCGGCGGGTTGGAGAACGGCTCAACGGTCCTCGATCATTCCGAACAGTTCGCGTTCTTGAGCGAGACCCTAAGGATTCCCGAGTTCATTGTCAACATGATGTACATCAACGGACCGGACGGTCTTCAATATTATCATCCGACATTCCTGTATGAATCGCTTTGGAACCTTGGCGGACTTGCCCTCATCCTTGTCTTGAGGCGCACCAAATTCATTCGCTCCGGGGATATCATCGGGGTGTATCTCATCTGGTACTCCGCGGTCCGGTTCTTCATCGAATACATGCGGACCGACGCCCTATTCATAGGAACCACCGGCCTGCGTGCCGCCCAGGTCATTTCGATCGTGATGGTGATACTCGGAGTGATGGTTTTCATTGCCAACCGATTGATCCTGAAACGTAAGCATTATGCTAAAGTTTTGAAAGAAAATGAATTATAATATCCTTTGAGGTGATTGATTAAAATGTATGATGTATTGATTATCGGCGCAGGGCCCGGTGGTATGACCGCGGCCATTTACACACAACGCGCCAATTTGAAAACCGCGATGATAGAGAAAGCCGCCCCGGGTGGTTATATGCTCGATACGTGGGAGATAGAGAACTATCCCGGAGTCGGGAAAGTTTCAGGCTTCGAACTCAGTGACAAGATGTTCAAACATACCCAGGAGCTCGAGGTTGAATATCTCTATGGCGATGTGACCAGGATCGAAAATGGTGACAAGACAAAGAAAGTCCATACCGCTGATGGCAATGTCTATGAGACCAAGGCCATCATCATCGCAAGCGGAACCGTTCCCAGAAAGGTCGGTGCACCGGGCGAGGATAAACTCATCAGCAAAGGCATCAGCTTCTGTGCTGTGTGTGACGGGGCGTTCTTCAAGAACAAGGATGTCTTGATGCTCGGTGGGGGCAACAGCGCCATTGATGAAGCGATCTATCTGACGACCTTGAACGCCAGGGTCACCGTTGTCAATATCCTGCCGGACCTTCAAGCGGACAAAGGCACGATCGAAAAGGCCGAAAAGAATGAAAACATCGATTTCATCCTTGGACACGAAGTCGCATCCTTCAACGGTGATGACAAGCTCGAGAGCGTCACCATCCGCGATGTGGAATCCAAAGAAGAGAGAACCTTGGATGTCCAAGGGGCGTTCATCTTCATTGGCCAGATTCCCAACAGTGGATTCGTCCAGGACCTTGGTATCACCAACGAGCAAGGCTACATCAAGACCAACGGCAAAATGGAGACCGGAGTTCCCGGCATCTATGCGATCGGTGATGTGATTGAGAAAGACTTGAGACAGATTGTCACGGCTACAAGCGACGGAGCGATTGCAAGTCAGCAAGTGGCCAAATATATTGAGGAACACGAGGACTGAATCCAAGGCCATTCAAGAATAAACGATGAGTTTTCATCGTTTTTTCTTTTTGAGTGCGTTATAATAATAAAAGAAAAGAGTTGATGGCGATGCGGATGGTCTTTTATGTGTTCTTTTACGGTTTTTTGGGATATGCGCTTGAACGCGTCATCAATCTTGTGGTGAGGGGATTCTGGTTTGATAACCGGGTGATCACGCTCCCCGTTCAACCCATGTATGGATTAGGGGTCGTGTTGGCACTTGCTATATATGCCTTCATGGAGAGACATGCCGTCCGTAAACGCATCACACTTGTGATTCTTTTTCCGGTCGCGATCCTGACGACAGCTTTCAGCGAATGGATCTCCGGTGAGGGATACCATCTTCTCAGTGGATCGGTCCTCTGGGATTACTCCCATACATTCAGCTTCTGCCAATATCCATATGTCTGTTTGTTGCCCACCGCTCTTTTCGGCATTCTGAGCGCCTTGACGGTTCTGTTTGTCCATCCGTTCATCGAATCTTGGTCGGACCGGCTCCCTCAATGGCTGATTTCCGGTGTCGTCTTCCTTGTCGGGTTGGACATGGCCGCCACTTATATACTGATGCTTACATGATGTCTTGACCATTTAGGAGGGGATGCTTATGTCATTTACATCGGATACCAAGAAAGAACTGATCAACGTCCCTCAGGAAACCTGCTGTGAAATCGCCTCTCTCAGTGCCATCTTGGCGATCAACGGTTATCTTTCGCTTTCGAGTGACGGGATGAGGGTCGTGTTTCAGACGACGAGTCTCCCCCTTGCGAGAAAAGTGATTTCAACATTGAAGCACCTATATAAAGTGAACGTGGATGTCATCTACAAAAAAGGCGTCCGACTGGACAAGAAGAATCAATATGTGGTCACAGTGAAGGAAAAGGTCATGACCATCATCCGCGAGCTCGGACTCATGGATGAGGAAACGGGATACGCACAGACCATAGACGACACGATCATCATGAAGGATTGTGACAAACGCGCATATCTAAGGGGCGCTTTTTTGGCATCGGGGTCCGTGAATGCGCCTGTATCCTCGAGCTATCACCTTGAAGTCAGTGTCCCAAACGAGCCCTATGCGACCTCCCTCAGGGACCTGTTCAACCATTTCGAACTGAAAGCGAAAACCTTGAAGAAAAAGAACCATTACCTTGTCTATGTGAAGGATTCCGAGAAAATCAGCGATTTTCTGAGGATCGTTGAAGCGCATAACGCGCTTTTCACGTTCGAGGACGAACGCATCAAGCGGGATTTTGTAAACTCAATCACCCGTGTGATGAACATGGAGATCGCCAATCAGAACAAGACGTTCGAGGCCGCTACGAAACAGCTCAAGCAGATAGAGATTGTGGAGAAAATTTTCGACGACGATGAAATTTCCGAAAGCGCCAAGGAAGCGATGTTTCTTAGAAAGATGTATCCGGAAGCTTCCCTGAACGAGCTTTCCGATTTATCCAAGAAACATTACAACAAGCAGATTTCCAAATCCGGCTTGAACCACAGGTTCAGGGCCATAGCGAAACTTGCAGGCAAGGCGGTGGACGAATATGCGGATTAAAGGCATAGGGATCGACATCGTAGAATTTTCCCAGATGCAAGCACATCATTCCGAAAATTTTGTAAGACGCATTCTTTCTGCCGCAGAACAGTCCGTTTATGATATAATGACTACGGAAAAAAGAAAACTGGAATATCTTGCAGGTAGGTTTGCGGCGAAAGAAGCCTATACGAAGGCGTATGGCCATTTTGAGAGGCCTCTCAATTTCAATGAGGTGAGCGTCTTGCCGGATGATGATGGGAAGCCTGTGATTCACTCCCCATACAGACCCGAAGACATTTGCCACCTCAGCATATCGCACAGTCCGCACTATGTTGTGGCTGTCTGCCAGGTGATTCAAACGGAGCGTGATTGAGTTGAAAAAGCTTTTTATTGCACTGTCGCTGGTGAGTGTTCTCATCGTTTCAGCGTGCGGCTATAAGGAATATGGGGATTACACGTATATGGATTTCGACCATATAAGCCACTGGAGTGAAGTTGATGATCTCGGTGAAGACGATTATGAGCTGCTTTACGTCTATGACCGGGATTTCAAGGGAGCATCCTGTCTGGGATGTGAAGTCGTCAATGAAAGATTGTTCAAATTCGCCAAGGAAGGCGACCATGGGAAGGATGTCACCTTTCTGAACACCCGGGAGATGACCGGGTCCCGGCCACCACATATCGAGGACAGGGCACCGAGACTCTACATCATCAAAGACCAGAAGGCCTTAGAGGTCTATTCGAGCGCACAAGAGATTTTTGAATTCATCGACCAATTCGAAGACGGGGATTTCAGCTGGCCTGAACCTTCTTCTGAATAGGGTATTTCAGGAGTGATGCCTATGAGCAAAAGCAATAAACCGATCATTCTTTACGTATTGATCGCCCTTTTGGTGATTGCCATCGCCATAGGGCCTATATATAGCATGTTCAGCGATAATGAGCACACACATGCCTTTGACTACAACGAAGTCAACGAATTGGGACAGGAAAACATGGAACTGCTCTATCGTTACCATCCGACTTGTGCCGCATGCCGGAGTATCGAAGACGACGTGAATGATTTTGCGGATGACAATGTTCATGGCATTCGGCTACAGAAAGTCCACATCGACCATGAACACAACCTGCCCGCAGGATATGAAAGAGGCGTTCCGACGTTGCTTGTCGTGAAAGACGGCGAGATTGTCGATGAATTTGTAGGAGCCAACCGGATTCCGGAATTCTTCGATGATGTGAACAGTGGAGACTATCCGGTAGATTGAAATCAGCTTAGCTCGCGGGTTCACTTCCATCTTTGAACAGCCATTTCGACCGTACAATACCCTCTTTCATCATGAGAGTGTGAAGCGCCGGTTTGCACGATTCATAAACCCCGGGCGAATCATGACAGTTGTATTGACAGCTATGGATAAATGTATTATTATAGAATAGCTTGTCACGGAGTAGTACTCAAGTTGGCTGAAGAGGTGCCCCTGCTAAGGGTATAGGTCG
>CAZCTR010000006.1:0-73363 GCA_964501715.1 uncultured Candidatus Izemoplasmatales bacterium
TGTTTCCTCTGCATCATCTTGTTTCAGGAATGTCAGGATGTCTTTTTGCATGGCCTGCGTGACCGCATGGGTGGTATCGTAGGTTTGCACCCGAAGCGGTAGGTCCCCATGCTTTTCTAGAAAAGCCAATGTCTGGCTTTTCGGGATCAAGGCATCGCTGCGACCGACAAGTGCGAGCCCTTCTTTGAAACGCATCTTGGAGACATGGCGCGAGGGATCCATCGCCTCCACCTTTCTAAGTTCGCGTTCGGAAAGGCCGCTGTCAAGGGCACCTTGAGAGAAGTCGGGACTGCTGATCAGGGTGATAAGCTTGTCGACACGGTCACTCGATATCGTCATGTGATAGGCAACATATCCTCCCATCGAGACTCCGAGGATATCAAAAGTCTCAAAGGTGCCGGCAAGCATTCCGTGATACATCATCAAAATATCTTCACTGGTCTTTTTCACGACCTCGAAGAGTTGCTTTTCAGACTTGGATTCATCCCTGGTCGAGAAAGGTGGGGCCCCACGCTGTCCATGCATCACGGCATCGATGGCGACCACTTTATACCCTAGCTTCGCTAGGGACACTCCGAACATGGTGAGCACCCGCTCCTTGTTGCCATAGACACCGTGATTGATGAAAATAAGCCGGCTTGCGTCGGGATGGGCATAAATCTTATAGGGGATGCCCCGGAAAGTGCCATCGGTGATGTGCGTTTTCATGAAATCAGGCTTCTCAGCGCAAGAAACATGCCATACGATGCCGCTTTTGAGCGCACCGCCTGTCTTCCGCCCGAGAAAACCCTGTGTGTTGTCTTGGTATGCCCTTTGTGCGTCACCGCGAAATACACGGTGCCTACCGGTTTTTCGTCGCTGCCACCACCAGGACCGGCGATGCCCGAAATGCTGAGCGTAAGGTCGGCCTGAGTTTTCTGCTGAAGCTGATAGGCCAGTTCATAGACGCACTGGTCACTCACTGCGCCGAATTGTTCGATGATATCACCGTTCACCCCAAGTTGTTTGACCTTGGAGGTGTTGTCATAAAGCACGTAGCCTTCCTTGAAAACCTTGGAGGCGTCCGCCACGTTCACAATCCGGCTTGCGACCAACCCGCCGGTACACGACTCTGCTAGCGAGATCACCTTTCCCTGGTCCATCAGGGTATGCACAAGCACCTCTTCTAGGGTCCTGGATTCATCACCGATCAGAAGGTCTGAAAACTGGCGCTTGAAATCACGGATGGCATCATCCACCTTCTTCTCGTCTTCCGATGTGAAGATGTAGGCGAGCTCTCCAACCTCCGCATACGGTGCGATGTTCACTTCACGGTGCTTCTCATAAAGCGGACCCAATCTGTCTTCCATCTCGCTCTCGCCGATGGATATGACCCTGAGCCCCCTTCGGGTGACGGGTTTGGTACCGAGCTTGGAAAGATGGCGCTTGACATCCTGAAACATCGGACGCATCTCATGAGGCGGTCCCGGAAGCAAGATGACCAGTTGACCCTCTACATCAAGGATCATACCGGGTGCGGTACCAAAGGCGTTGTCGAGCACGATCGCACGTTCGGGAAAGTAAGCCTGTTTCAGATTGGTGTCCTTCATTTCCCTGCCCGTACGGTCAAAATAGGATTTGATCGTTTGCAAAGCATGTGAATTCTTGACGAGTTCTAGTTTGTAATGCTCTGCGACAACCTGTTTGGTAAGGTCGTCGCGTGTCGGTCCGAGGCCGCCTGTGAGCACGAGGATATCCTCGTGGCTTTTCATGAGCGCACGGCGAATGGAGTCCTTTCTGTCCTGAACACTCACCGCATACGCGGTCTCGATCCCGAGTGTCTTGAGTTCCTTGCTGAGGTAGGCTTGATTGGTGTTGACGGTCCTTCCCATCAACAGCTCATCACCTACTGAGATGATTGCGGCTTGCATGGCATTCACTCCCTGTTTGAAATGGAAAAGACACCGGAAAAACCGGTGTCTCGGCTAAAGACTGAGCGCGACCACGATGATGAAGCCTGTGGCCATGACGAACGATGCGTAAAAAGACGCCTTGACAATCCGGTTCCCCTGCTGGGAAAGGTATTCATTTCGGTTCTCGAATTTCTTGATGCGCGCATAGATGTAGAACCCGAGATAAAGAATGAAGATGAAAAAGAACACAAGGAACACGAGTGCCGTGAAATACGTAGTGACAAGTGAAAGGATGATGGATACGGCATTCGTCTCCATGAACGGATCCACGCCGAAGCCGAGATGAAGGATGGCGATGAACGCGGTCACCGCAAGGACAATGTAGTAATGCTCGAAAAGCCCGCCCTTTTTGAAACTCAGCATTTTTCTCGGCATGAGTGTCTTGTAGCGGAAATACTGATAGAAGATGTCGACGAAAAACGTGATGAAAAACAGTACGAGAATCAAATTGATATAGGGGAAGATGTGGTCGGTGGTCATAATAAAACTCCTTTTTTATAAGTTGAAGCGGAACAAGAGAATGTCCCCGTCCTTGACAACATATTGTTTGCCTTCGAGGCGCATCTTGCCGGCTTCCTTGACTTTCTGCATGGAACCGTAACGCATAAGGTCGTCATACTTGATGGTCTCGGCACGGATGAATCCTTTTTGAAAATCCGTATGGATGATGCCCGCGCACTCGGGGGCGGTCATGCCTTCTTTGAAGGTCCAAGCACGCACCTCTTTCTCTCCCGCTGTGAAGAATGTCTTGAGATTGAGAAGGGTGTAGCTTCTACGGATGAGGCGGTTCAAACCTGACGTCTCAAGGCCGAGATCCACAAGATAAGCTTTCTTGTCTTCATCCGGCAACTCCGAGAGTTCCGCCTCAATCTGCGCGCTGATGGTGAGCGCCTCGGCGTTCTGGCTTCTCGCGAGCGCGTGAATCCTCTCAACATGGGTGTTCTCCTCATCGCCCGTAAGCGCGTCTTCTGAGATGTTGCAGACATAGAGCATCGGTTTCATCGTGAGGAAACCGTAACTTTTGAGCTGCGCCGTTTCGTCAACGGTGAGCGCCATATCCCGGATGGGACGTTCATCATAAAGCAATGTCTCAATCTGTTTGAGAAGGTCATATTCCCTCTTGGTCTCCCTGTCAATATTGAGTTTCGCTTTTTTCTCGATGCGGGGCAGACGTTTTTGGACTATGTCCAAATCAGAGAGGATCAGTTCAGTATGGATGGTTTCCACATCCCGTACAGGGTCGACGGACCCTTCCACATGCGGAATGTCCCCATCCTCGAAACAACGCACGACCTGGATGATCGCATCCACTTCGCGGATGTGTGAGAGGAACTGGTTGCCTAGGCCTTCACCTTTGGAGGCGCCTTTCACTAGCCCGGCGATATCGGTGAATTCGAAAGAGGTTGGGACTACGGACTTCGGTTGCACGATGTTTGCTATCTTGTAAAGGCGCGCATCCGGCACATCGACGATGCCGACGTTCGGATCGATTGTCGCGAACGGATAGTTCGCCGCATGGGCGCCCGCTTTGGTTATGGCGTTAAAAAGCGTGGACTTGCCTACATTGGGCAGTCCTACAATGCCCGCGGTGAGGGCCATATGAATCAACTCCTAATCCTGAGAGCCGAAGCTCACGATAGATATTGTATTATAAATGCTCGCGAATTACAACACGCAAGACTTATAATGAGTCGATTAGGCCCAACCATCCTTGCGATATGTCTCAGCGGTCATCCGGATGCACTCCGAGTTCGGCATACTCGGTTTCCTCGGTGCTTCCGTCGCGGATGTAGCGAATCCGCACATGGTCACCGACAGACGAATTGAGTATCAGTTCCCGGAGGTCGTTGAAATTGAGCACTTCCTCATAATCATCCCAACTTTCAAGCTGATAGCCGATGATGATGTCCTCGGGCTGAAGGCCGAGCGCATCCGCCGCTCCACCGTCCTCTACACCGCTCAGGCATACACCGTAATCCTGCCCGCAGGCGCTCACCTGGGCAGCGGCGGTGATCCCTAGATAAGGGCGTATGACTTCGCCGTTCTCCTCGAGGTCGGTGATGATGCGGCGGACGGTGTTCGAAGGAATCGCGAATCCGATGTTGTCCGCTGAATCTTGGACAATCTTCATGTTGTTGATGCCGATCAGTTTCCCGTTGATGTCGAAGAGCGCTCCCCCGCTGTTTCCTGGAGATATGGACGCGTCGTGTTGAATGAAGGGCACCTCAAGGGTGCTATCGGGCACATAACGGGCCAGACCGGAAACCACACCCATTGTCACGGTCCCGAAATAATCGAATCCTAGCGGGTTGCCAACCGCGAACGCGAACTGTCCGACCATGAGGTCATAGGAATCCGCAAACTCAGCAGCATAGAAATTGTCTTCGCTTTCGAATGTCATGACCGCCAGGTCTGTCGTCGCATCCATTCCAAGGACCTCCGTCTTCGCATCCTCGATGTTGAAAAGCAGACCGTTTTTCTCATAGACGACCTGCACATCGTTATAGTTCTCAAGCACGTGCTCATTCGTGACGACGTAGAAAGTGTTTCCGTCCTTCTTGTAGACGACACCGCTGCCGCTGCCGCCTTGAAGAATGGACTCACCGTTGACTTGGATGCCGACCACACTATCCTTTCGCACATCCATCATTTGTGTCACTGCGGCCTCAAACGAATCCAGATCGTATTCGACCCGTTCATAGCTTTCGTCCATGAGCGATTCTATGAGTTCACGCAGTTCCTGCTCGGTATATTCATTCACATTGATGGTTTCGGGGTCGTCATCCGTAAAGAAATCATCAAAGGCCATCGAACATCCGGCGAGCGACACGACGCCCGCCAATATGACGATAAGCAACAATAATTTTTTCATGATATCATCCTTTCAGATTAAAAAGACGCACAGCATTCTCACTTGTCTTTTCGGATACTTCCTCGAAGGATAGCCCTTTCAGTTCAGCGATCTTTCGCGCGATAAGAGGAATGAAACTCGAATCGTTCTGTTTGCCCCTGTAAGGATGAGGGGCGAGAAACGGCGCATCCGTCTCGATGAGAAGCTTGTCTATCGGTACGCTTTCAGCGACTTCCTTGGGCTTTTTGGCATTCTTGAACGTGACCGGACCGCCAAGTGAGATATGAAGCCCCAGATCGATGAATTTGCGGGCCATCTCCGGCGAACCGCTGAAACTATGCATGACCCCTTTGAGAGGTGCGTGTTTCCTCATGGTCTCATAAGTCAGCTCATCTGCGTCTCGCATATGGACAACGATAGGCAGATCATAAGCCTTGGAGAGTTTCAGTTGGTGCTCGAAGACTTCAATCTGGCGGTTTTTGTAGGTATCGTCCCAATAAAGGTCCAAACCACACTCTCCGATCGCATGTACTTGAGGATGGGAAAGCAACGCTTCCAACCGATCAAGCATTTCCTCCGTCACATCCTTCGCGAGCGTGGGATGCAGTCCCACCGACGCATGAATGAAAGGGTAGGTCTCAGCGATTCTGATCGCTTTTTTATTGGTGTCGGGTGTAAATCCGATCACCAGCATATGTTGGACATCCGCTTCAAGCGCCTTGTTCACATAATGATCAAGATTCTCTTCAAGGGCTGGGTTATTCAAATGTACATGGGTGTCTATAAGCATCTGCATCACTCCTATGTTCATTATACTAGATTTGTGGCAAATTTAAACACTAACACCCTCGCTATTGATCACGGCAAAAAAAAGACACCGCCTGAGCGGTGTCTTGATTGCAGTGTTATTCGGAGATTTTGGATACGACGCCGGCGCCGACTGTGCGCCCACCTTCGCGGATGGAGAATTTGGTGCCTTGTTCAAGGGCGATCGGATGGATGAGTTCGACATTCATCTCGACATTGTCGCCAGGCATGACCATTTCCACACCTTCAGGCAGGTTGATGACGCCTGTTACGTCGGTGGTGCGGAAATAGAATTGCGGACGATAGTTGGAGAAGAATGGCGTATGGCGGCCACCCTCGTCTTTGGAAAGCACGTAGACTTCCGCATGGAACTTGGTGTGCGGGGTCACGCTTCCAGGTTTAGCAAGGACTTGTCCACGTTGGATGTCGTCGCGAGTCACTCCACGAAGGAGCGCACCGATGTTGTCGCCAGCTTCAGCTTGGTCGAGAAGCTTGCGGAACATTTCGACACCAGTGACAACAGTCTTGCGTGTAGGTCTGATGCCTACGAGTTCGACTTCGTCGCCAACCTTGACAGTTCCGCGATCAACACGTCCGGTCGCGACAGTTCCGCGACCAGTGATGCTGAAAACGTCCTCTACAGGCATCAGGAATGGCTTGTCGGTCTCGCGGACAGGGTCCGGAATGTATTCGTCGACAGTTTCCATGAGTTCAATGACTTTGTTTTCGTGTTCCTCATCACCATCGAGCGCTTTGAGCGCGGATCCTTGAATGATGGGGACATCGTCACCAGGATAGTCATACTCGCTGAGAAGCTCGCGGACTTCCATTTCGACGAGCTCGATAAGCTCCTCGTCTTCGACCATGTCGGTCTTGTTCAGGAATACGACGATCTTAGGAACGCCGACCTGACGTGCGAGCAGGATGTGCTCACGGGTTTGAGGCATGGGTCCGTCAGCCGCGCTGACAACAAGGATCGAACCGTCCATTTGGGCGGCACCAGTGATCATGTTCTTGACGTAGTCCGCATGGCCCGGGCAGTCCACATGTGCGTAGTGTCTTTTGTCGGTAGCGTATTCGATGTGGGCTGTATTGATGGTGATGCCTCTTTCTTTTTCCTCAGGGGCATTGTCAATGGCGTCGTAGGTTGAAGCTGCTGTTTCACCGATGCCACGTTTGTGAAGTACGGTCGCAATGGCGGCTGTCAGGGTCGTTTTACCATGGTCGACGTGTCCGATGGTTCCAATGTTGACATGGGCGCCTTTGCGTACAAATTTTTGTTTTCCCATTTCGTTATTTCCTCCTTATGAAATTGGTCTTATAACAGTGATATTTTATCGCATAATATGCCAGAATGCAAGGCTTATCAATTAGCCGTTGCGTTTTTTGATGATTTCCGCCGCAATCTGTTTGGGGGCGGGGTCGTAATGTGAGAACTGCATGGTGTAGTTGCCGCGTCCTTGCGTGTTCGAACGTAGGCTTGTGGCGTATCCGAACATCTCGGATAGCGGTACGAACGCTTTGACAAGGTGGGCGTTGCCACGCTCTTCCTGCGCTTCGATCTTGCCACGGCGTCCAGTGAGGTCACCGATGACGTTTCCGAGATATTCATCCGGAGCGACGACATCGACGCCCATGATCGGTTCAAGAAGGATGGCACCGCTTTTTTCCTTGGCGTTACGTACGGCGTATGAAGCCGCCACCTTGAATGCCATCTCGTTGGAATCGACATCATGGTAGGACCCATCAAAGAGGGTCGCTTTGACATCGATGATGGGATAGCCTGCGAGGACACCGTTCTCAAGCGCCTCTTCGATCCCTTTACCGACAACCGGGATGTATTCGCGAGGGACAACGCCCCCGACGATCTTGTCGACGAATTCGAAGCCTTCGCCTTCATTCGGCTCGAATCTGACCCATACGTGACCGTATTGTCCACGACCACCGGATTGTCGGATGAATTTCCCTTCGACTTCCGCTTCTTTTGTGAAGGTTTCGCGGTAGGAGACTTGTGGGGCCCCGACGTTCGCATCGACTTTGAACTCGCGTTTCAGGCGGTCGACGATGATGTCGAGATGCAGCTCACCCATACCCGCGATGATGGTCTGTCCTGTCTCCTCGTTGGTGTATGTGCGGAATGTCGGGTCCTCTTCGGCGAGTTTCTGAAGGGCGACTCCCATCTTATCCTGGTCCGCTTTCGATTTCGGTTCGATCGCGACGCTGATGACGGGTTCCGGGAAGTTCATCTGCTCGAGTAGGATTTTATGCCCTTCCTCGGCGAGTGTGTCCCCGGTCGCGGTGTTCTTGAGTCCGACAGCTGCGGCGATGTCACCGGCGTAGACAGTCTCGATCGCTTCGCGGTGGTTGGCGTGCATCTGAAGGATACGACCGACCCTTTCCTTGTTGTCTTTCGTGGTGTTCATGACGTAGGACCCTTTCGAGAGGGTTCCCGAGTAGACACGGAAGAACGTCAGTTTCCCGACAAACGGGTCCGTCGCGACTTTGAATGCGAGGGCGGCGAACTTGCCATCGTCGTCGGAATCAACCGCGACCTCCTCATCGGAATCTATCATGGTTCCGCGCACCTTGCGCACATCCGTAGGGGAGGGAAGGTAATCGATGACGGTGTCGAGCATGAGCTTGACGCCTTTGTTCTTGAAGGCGCTGCCGCAGAGGACCGGGAAGAAATCAACCTCGAGTGTCGCGTGGCGGATGACCTCCTTGAGTAAATCGTTGGAGATCTCCTCTCCTTCGAGATACATCATCATGAGGTCTTCATTGAAATCCGCGAGTTCCTCGATCAGTTCGATTCTTTTTTCTTCAACTTTTTCCTTGAGGTCCTCCGGGATGTCAATCTCTTCGGCTTCCTCTTTATGGCCTCCATCGTAATGGTAGGCTTTCATCTCGACGAGGTCGATGATGCCGGTGAAGTCGTCTTCGGCGCCTATCGGCCATTGGATGGCCGCGGCTTTGACACCGAGACGCTTTTGTATGGTTCCGACGGAATATTCGAAATCCGCGCCGAGCTTATCCATCTTGTTGACGAAAACGACGCGGGGAACCATGTATTCGGTCGCCTGACGCCATACTGTCTCCGTCTGAGGTTCGACACCCGCCTGTGCGTCGAGCACGGCGACAGCGCCGTCAAGGACGCGCAGGGAACGTGAGACTTCAACCGTGAAGTCGACGTGTCCAGGTGTGTCGATGATGTTGACGCGGTGTTCACGCCAAAATGCCGTGGTGGCAGCCGAGGTGATCGTGATGCCGCGTTCTTGTTCCTGGTCCATCCAGTCCATCTGGGATGCACCTTCGTGGGTCTCGCCCATTTTGTGAATCTTGCCGGTATGATAAAGAACCCGTTCTGTGGTTGTAGTCTTACCGGCGTCAATATGGGCCATGATCCCGATGTTTCGGGTCTTTTCTAGACTTATTTTCCTAGGCATAATTGGGCTCCTTTCTTACCAGCGGTAATGCGCGAACGCTTTGTTTGCGTCAGCCATTCTGTGCATGTCTTCACGTTTCTTGACGGATTGACCCACACCGTTTGCGGCGTCGACAATCTCTTTCGCGAGACGTTCTTCCATGGTTTTTTCGTTTCTGAGGCGCGAATACTGAGTCATCCAACGCAGCCCAAGCGTGTAGCGGCGTTCCTCGCGCACTTCCATCGGGACCTGGTAGTTCTGTCCACCGACGCGGCGGGCACGCACCTCAAAGCTTGGCATGACGTTGTTCAGCGCTTCTTCGAAGACTTCCAACGGAGGTTGGTTCTTGATTTCCTCCACGCGTTTGAATGCGCTGTATAGAATATTCTGCGCAGTGTTTTTCTTTCCGTCATTCATGATGTTGTTGATCAGTTTCGTGACGAGTTTTGAATTGTATATGGGGTCGGGCAATACTTCTCTTTTGGCAATATGTCCTTTACGAGGCATAATGTTTTCCTCCTTTCGATGATATGCTATATGTTATTCAGATCGTGTTATGCTCTTTTGGTACCGTATTTCGAACGGCCTTGCTTGCGGCCTTCGACGCCGCCGGCGTCAAGGGTGCCGCGGACAACATGATAACGGACACCTGGAAGGTCTTTGACACGACCTCCACGGATTAGTACAACGCTGTGTTCTTGCAGCTTGTGACCGATACCGGGGATGTACGCTGTCACTTCTATGCCGTTCGTAAGACGAACACGCGCATATTTACGAAGTGCGGAGTTTGGTTTTTTCGGAGTCATGGTCGCAACCCTTGTGCAGACACCGCGTTTCTGTGGACTCGGCATGGTGGTGTATTCCTTCTTGAGCGAGTTCCAGTTGATGCTGAGATGCGGTGATTTTGTCTTTTTCTTACGGGTAGTGCGTCCTTTTCTTACCAATTGATTGATAGTAGGCATGTGGTTCCTCCTTTCATCGTTTATATACAACACATCCACGTGTGTCGCATTTCTCATAAAAACAGGGGTCTGAGTCAAACCCTGGTGTTTTTACATATAATTCGCATGAGTGATTATACTACACTGAGCCAGGCGTGTCAAACATTCCTCGCTTTTTTTGAAAAACAATAAGGCCGGACGGCCCGAAAGCTGTCCGGCCTTACATTCCACTGTTATTCAGGGGTGTATTCCTCGAATTCGGTGTAATCACTGTCGATGTCGTCACGGAGGTATTCGTCATCATGGGATGACGCTTCGAAATCCAGTTCTTCCTCGACCTCGGGTTTTTCGTAATCGAAACGGGTATGTTGGAGAAGCCCGGTGCCGGCCGGGATGCGACCGCCGATGATGACGTTCTCCTTGAGGCCGACCAGACGGTCGATTTTTCCGCTGATCGCGGCATCTGTCAAGACACGGGTGGTTTCTTGGAAGCTTGCCGCACTCAGGAACGATTCGCTTCTGAGCGACGCACGGGTGATGCCGAGCAGCACCGGTTTCGCGATGGCGGGTTTTTTGCGGTTGTCGACAGCTTCTTTATTCGCCTCGAGCAGTTCATTGATCGAGACCTGCTGACCGGGCAATAGGTCGGTATCCCCTTCGATGACGATGTTCACTTTGCGCATCATCTGATGGATGATGATCTCGATGTGCTTGTCGGAGATCTCAACCCCTTGCGAACGATAGACCTTCTGAACTTCTTTGAGGATGTATTGCTGAACGGTTTCCGTGTTGGTCACACGAAGAAGCTGTTTGGGATCGATGGACCCTTCTGTGATCTTCTGACCAGCCTTTACCGCATCCCCTGCCTCGACGAGCATCGTGACGTTGCTGTTGGTCTCATAGGTATGTTTTTCAATGTCGTTGGCCACGGTGACCTTGTAGCGTTCATCGATCGGTTCGATCTCCTCGATCGCACCGTCGATCTCACTGATGATGGCCTTACCTTTGGGTGTCCTGGCTTCAAAAAGCTCCTGGATACGGGGAAGACCCTGGGTGATGTCCGCTCCGGCGACACCGCCGGTATGGAAGGTTCTCATGGTGAGCTGGGTACCAGGTTCACCGATGGACTGCGCGGCGACTATGCCGACACTCTCACCGACTTCGACCTGTTCGCCGGTCGCCATGTTCTGACCATAGCACTTCTTGCAGACGCCGTTGTGGGCGTTGCATGTCAGGGCGGTACGGATCTTGACACTCAGGATGCCGGCGTTGACAATCGCCTGGGCGATATCCCCAGTGATGTACTGCTCGTTTTCGACCAGCACTTCACCTGTTTCTGGATGCGTGATGGTCTGCTGGCTCCAGCGGCCGAGCAGTCTGTCGTATAAGGGTTCGATGACTTTGCCGTCATTGTCAAGCACGTCGGAGACGACGAGGCCACGGTCGGTGCCGCAATCCTCTTCCTTGACGACGAGGTCCTGACTGACATCGACGAGACGACGGGTCAAATAGCCTGAGTCAGCTGTCTTGAGGGCCGTGTCTGTGGACCCTTTACGCGCACCATGGGTCGAGATGAAGAACTCGCTCATGGTGAGGCCTTCTCTGAAGGCGGCCTTGATGGGAAGCTCGATGGTCTTGCCGGACGGATTGCTCATGAGTCCCCGCATACCGGCGAGCTGGGTGAAGTTCGAGATGTTGCCTCGGGCTCCGGAGTCGCTCATCATATGGATGTGATTGTCCACAGAGAGTTCTTCTCGGAGACCTTTCTGGATGACATCCTTCGCTTTGGCCCATTCATCGATGACGAGGTTGTACCGTTCGGTTTCGGTGAGGAATCCATCTTCATACATGTCCTGGATCTGCTCGACACGCTTGTCGGCAGCTGAAAGTATGTCTTTCTTGTGGCTGTAAGGGTTGACGTCGAAGGCGCTCACGGTGATGCCTGCATGGGTGGAATACTTAAAGCCAAGGTTTTTCATCTTATCGAGCATCTTCGAAGTCTCATTGATGTTGAAATCCGTGAAGACCCGGGAAATGATGCGGGAGAGGAATTTCTTGCGGAACGGGTCAGTGAGACGATAGGCGCCTTTGTTCTCAAGGGCTTCGATCTTGTCTTTGACCGCTTGGATCTCTTCATCGGTCGCGCCGGACATCTGACGGGTCAGCTTGTTGAGCTCACGGTAAAGCTTTTCAAGGTTGAGCCGGTTCTGGATGGCCTCGCGGATGTTCATGCCCCGTTTGACGAAATGGTGGTCTGGGGTGTTATGGATGAGATTCTCTTCTGTGGGTTCGTTGATATAGGGAAAACTTTTCGGTAGGATTTCGTTGAAAATGAGCTTGCCCACCGTCGTAATCAGATATCCGTTTCTTTGTTCTTGCGTGAGTGGAGCGTTTCCAAGGGTGTTCGCCCTAAGGGCGATCAGCGCATGGAGGGTGACATTCTTGTTGTCGTAGGCGAGCAAGGCTTCCTTGGTATCCTTGAACACCTTGCCTTCACCCTCCTGGTCGAAACGTTCCATGGTGAGATAGTAGTTTCCGAGCACCATGTCCTGAGAAGGGGTGACGACAGGCTTGCCGTCTTTGGGGTTGAGGATGTTGTTGCTCGAGAGCATGAGGACGCGGGCCTCGGCCTGCGCTTCCTCACTCAAGGGTACGTGCACAGCCATCTGGTCACCGTCGAAATCCGCGTTGAACGCGGTGGTGACGAGCGGATGAAGACGGATGGCCTTGCCTTCGACAAGCACCGGTTCGAAAGCCTGGATCCCTAACCTATGCAAGGTCGGTGCACGGTTGAGAAGCACGGGATGCTCTCTGATGACATCCTCAAGCACTTCCCATATGCGGCCATCCTGGCGTTCGATGAGCCCTTTCGCGCTTTTTATGTTGCTAGCGATCTCGCGGTTGATGAGTTCGCGGATGACAAACGGTTTGAAAAGCGAGATGGCCATCTGTTTGGGGATCCCCGTCTGATACATCTCGAGACTGGGGCCGACCACGATAACACTTCGGCCGGAATAGTCGACACGTTTACCGAGCAGGTTCTGGCGGAAACGCCCCTGTTTACCCCGGAGCATGTCGGATAGGCTCTTAAGGGGACGGTTCTTCTCCACGACGACCTTGCGGCCGCGTTTCGAGTTGTCGATGAGAGCGTCCACAGCTTCTTGCAGCATGCGCTTCTCGTTCTTGGTGATCAGATGCGGGGCATTCTGTTCCATCTGACGTTTCAGACGGTTATTGCGGTTCAGGATGCGGCGGTAGAGGTCGTTGAGGTCCGTGGTCGCAAACCTTCCGCCATCGAGTTGGACCATGGGGCGCAGTTCCGGAGGGATGACCGGAAGGACGTCCATGACGGCCCATTCGGGTTTGTTGTCGGATTTCCTGAAAGCCTCGAGCACACTGAGGCGCTTGATGATTTTTTCGCGTTTCTGCTTGGAAACGACCGGAAGGGCTTTTCTGAGCTTGTAGGACTCTTCTTCCAAATCAAGGCGCTTGAGCAGCACCTTGATGGCTTCCGCGCCCGTGAGCGCCTTGAAACGGCTGCCGTATTCCATGTATTTCTCGGTGTATTTGGCCTCGGAGAGGATTTGCTTGTATTCAAGGTCCGTATCGCCTTTGTCCACGACGATGTAGGAAGCGAGGTACACGACCTCTTCGAGATCCTTCGATTTGATGTCGAGCAGGGTCGCGATACGGGAAGGTGAATTGCGCAGATACCAGGTGTGCACGACAGGGGCGGCAAGTTTGATATGCCCCATGCGTTCGCGGCGAACTTTGCTTTCTGTGATCTCGACACCGCACACTGGGCATTTCTTTCCGGCCTGACCGCTTCTTTTTGATTTGTTGTTGCACGCGCATTGATAGTCCTTGGTCGGACCGAAGATGACTTCGCAGAAAAGGCCTTTCTTTTCCGGTTTCAGTGTGCGATAGTTGATCGTCTCGTGTTTCTCGACCTCACCGTGGGACCATTTCATGATCTCTTCGGATGAGGCTAGACGGATTTTATAATGGGAGAATTTTTGGCTCATACAATCACCTTATCCTTTAGGAATTAAAGCCGTATTTGTCGATGTAATCTTCGACATCCGAATCTTCAACCAGGCTTTTCGCGGCTTCATTGCGCCCGGTTTCCTTATTGATCAGCTCGACATAGATACCGAGTGAACGAAGTTCCCTTGTGAGAACCCTGAAGGATTCTGGAAGGCTCGGTTCCGGAATGCTCTTGCCGTCGACGATGGAACGGAACACCTTGTTGCGTCCGATGATGTCGTCACTTTTGACCGTGAGCATCTCCTGCAGGCAATAGGATGCACCATATGCCTCAAGCGCCCAGACCTCCATCTCACCGAAGCGTTGTCCGCCGTTTTGGGCTTTACCGCCCATGGGTTGCTGTGTGACAAGGGTGTAGGGACCGACGCTTCTGGCATGCAGTTTGTCATCGACCATGTGGTCGAGTTTGATCATGTGCATGACCCCGACCGAGACATCCTCGTCATATTTATCCCCGGTCATGCCGGAATACAACTTTGTCTTGCCGTCAGGATTCATGCCCGCTTCGGCCATGATTTCCACGAGATCGTCGTTTTCGACGCCGTCGAAGACGGGGGTGGCCATATGGACGCCGAGTTTCTTCGCCGCCATGCCAAGATGGATCTCAAGGACCTGTCCGATGTTCATCCTCGATGGTACACCGAGAGGGTTGAGCATGATATCGACCGGTGTGCCATCAGGCAGGAAGGGCATATCCTCTTCTGGGAGGATCTTGGAGATGACCCCTTTGTTGCCGTGGCGGCCCGCCATCTTGTCACCTTCTGAGATCTTGCGTTTTTGGACGATGAAGATGCGCACCACTTCATTGGCGCCCGGTGGAAGCTCGTCCCCGTTGGCACGGGAGAAGTATTTGACGTTTTGGACAATGCCGCCTCCGCCATGTGGCACGCGGAGGGAAGTGTCCCGGACTTCTTGGGATTTTTGCCCGAAAATGGCCAATAAGAGCCTGTCTTCAGGAGTCGGGTCGGTGTGGCCTTTCGGTGTGACCTTACCGACAAGGATATCGCCCTCTTTGACTTCGGCACCGGGGATGATGATCCCCCGGTCGTCAAGGAATCTGCGGCCATCCTCGCCGACATTCGGGATTTCTCTTGTGATTTCTTCTTTTCCGAGTTTGGTGTCCCGGGCTTCAACATCGTATTTCTCTATATGTATGGAGGTGTAGACATCGTCTTTCACGAGTCGTTCGCTCATGATGACGGCATCCTCATAGTTGTAGCCGTTCCATGTCATGAACGCGACGGTGACGTTGCGTCCGACTGAAAGCTCCCCTTGGTCCATTGAAGGACCATCCGTGATGATCTCTCCGGCTTTCACTTTCTCGCCGAGTGAGACAATCGGAGTCTGGTTGAAACAGGTGCCCTGGTTGCTGCGGACGAACTTCTCAAGCGTATATGACTGCTGCGTGCCGTCGTCTGCGTCGATGACGATTTTTCTGGCATCGGCATAGGAGACGGTGCCGTCCTTTTCGCAGACTTTGGCCGCCCCGCTGTCCTTGGACGCCTTGTATTCGATACCCGTTCCCACGTAAGGCGCTTCAGGTTTGAGCAAGGGTATCGCCTGACGCTGCATGTTGGCACCCATGAGCGCACGGTTCGCGTCATCATGCTCGAGGAAGGGGATGGTCGATGTGGAGATGGAGACGATCTGTTTGGGCGACACGTCGATAAGGTCGATGTCTGAACGGTCTCTCATCTTTGTCTCGCCACGATAACGCGCGACCACCGAATCATCGATGATGCGTCTGTCGTCGTCGAGGTTCATGTTCGCCTGACCGATCACATAGTCCTCTTCCTCATCAGCACTCAGGAAGAAAGATTCTTCAGTGACATAAGGCTCGTTGTTATCGCCCTTGACGACTTTGAGGTAAGGTGTCTCCATGAAACCGTATTGATTGACGCGTACATAGGCCGCCAGACTGTTGATAAGCCCGATGTTCTGCCCTTCAGGCGTTTCAATCGGACAGATGCGTCCATAGTGCGTGTAGTGAACGTCCCTGACTTCGAATCCGGCGCGGTCACGGGTGAGTCCTCCGGGACCAAGCGCGGAGAGACGCCGTTTATGGGTGAGTTCGTCAAGAGGGTTCGTCTGGCTCATGAACTGCGATAACTGTGAAGAGCCGAAAAACTCTTTGAGAGACGAGGTGAGAGGGCGTATATTGATAAGCCCTTGCGGGGTCACGTCGGTATTGTCGCGCGTACTCATGCGATCCTTGACATTTTTCTCCAGTTTGGAAAGACCGATTCTGAACTGGTTCTTCAGCAGTTCACCAATCAGCCGCAGGCGGCGGTTACCAAGATGGTCGATGTCATCGAGCCTGCCATAGTCCTTCATGAGATTGAGGTAATAGCCGATGCTCGCGATGATATCGGAGGAGGCGAGATGTTCCGCGGTCTCCGTGGAATCATTCCCGATGAGACGGAGCGTATGGATCTCATCGTATTTATCGCGATGACGGATCTTGATTGTCTCGATATGGGCGAGATCGAAATAGAGTTCATCCTTTGAGAGTGTCTCCTCAAGGGATTTTTTCATCTCATCGTAAGCGGCGTTTCCGCTCTCTTCGATGAAGTCCTTCTTGCTCATGCCACGGTTGTTTAGATAGCCTTCGATGTATTCGTCTGCGGTCCAATAGCTTTGCGAGCGGATCTGTGCGATCTTGTCGTCCTCATCGAGATAGTCGAGATAAGTGTTGGCGGCGAGAATGTCCTTTTGCATTTCGAAGTCATATTCGAGTGTTTTTCTCTTGACGCCAGGCACACTGCGTCTGAACGCATGACGGTTCGCATCGAGAGTCGCTTTTTTGTCCCTGTCGATGAATGTGCCTTCGGCCATGATGACCTCGCCGGTTTCCGGGTCGACGACATCTTCCGCGAGTTCCTTGCCACGGACATGGGCCAGCACATCGAGTTTCTTGTTGACCTTGAAACGCCCGACTTTGGCAAGCTCATAACGTTTCGCGTCAAAAAGGCGGCTTTCGAAGAAGCTGATCGCTCCATCGATAGTCGCTGTTTCACCCTGTCTGAGTTTGGAATAGACTTCCAAGATCGCGTCGTGCGAAGTCTTGGTCAGGTCCTTTTCCAGGGTGGTTTCTATATAGTCATTGTCCCCGAACACGTCAAGAATCGCTTCACGGCCGGAAAAACCGATTGCACGCAAAAGCGTGGTAAGGGGGATTTTCTTGGAACGGTCCAATTTGACAAACAAGGTGTCTTTCGAGCCTGTCTCGTATTCCAACCAGGCGCCACGGTTCGGAATGATCTGACCGAGATATTTGCTCTCAAGCGTCTTCCGGTCCACTTCTTCAGAATAAAAAACACCGGCGCTTCTGACAATCTGAGAAACAATGACCCGCTCGGAACCATTGATGATAAAGGATGCGCGCGGTGTCATGAACGGAAAATCGCCCATGAAAATCTTCTGTTCTTTCACTTCGCCCGTGCTTTCATTGACGAGCTTCACATTGACGCGAAGAGGCTTCGCGTAGGAGAGTTCCTTCTCCCTTGCGTCTTCTATGGAATGTTTGGGCTCTCCAAATTCGATATCCTCGAAATACATGAGAAGGTCACCGGTGAAATTCTCAATGGGTGAAATATCGGTGAGCAACTCCCGCAGTCCTTCTTCTACAAACCAATCGAATGAGGAAGTCTGAACTTCTACGAGGTCTGGTAGATCCACATCCGATTTGACGCGGGAATAGTTCCTTCTTTCCCTTTTTCTTCCATACTTTATTACTGAATAATTCAATATATTCACCCCGTTTTAAAATTAAAAAAAGTGATTACAAAACAAAAAAGCGCATGTTATCGCATTTTGTAATTGTATCACAATGTTGTCAAGTCGTCAACGTTTTTTACAGGCCATAACATGATAACCTTTGTGCTTGCGCACAACATTGACATCAAACATGGTGCTTAAATATTTCGCAGTGGTCGCTGCGCCTTGTTTTTTCCTGACCACAAGCCAGAAAATGCCATTCTCGTTCAATATGCCATGCACATCCTTGTACATTGCATACAATCTGGGTTTTCCGATACGGATCGGTGGATTGCTCACCACCAGATCGAAGGGCCCCTTCACTTTGGCGAGACCATGACTTTTGATGACTTCTGCATCAACGCCGTTCATCCTGGTGTTTCGTTTGGCGAGTTCGATCGCCCGGTCATTGACATCGCTCATCGTGACATTCGCGCCATGACAATGGGCGAGAATCGTACCGATGACGCCATAACCGCACCCGAGATCGAGCACTTTCGCCTTGCGCGGCACTTCGATGGATTCAAGCAGGGTTCTGGTGCCCAAATCGATGTGGTCTTTGGAGAACACACCGTGGTCTGTTGTGAATGCGAAAGTCTTATCGCAGAAATCGAATTGCAGTTCTTTCTCTTCGGTCTTGACTTCCGTTTGGTTCTCAGTGAAATAATGAGCCATCCGCTCACCTCGTCACTAGAATTGAAAGGCAAAAACCTGGGTCAAGCCCAGGTTTTTGTCTTTGTGGGTTACTTGACTTCGACAGTTGCGCCAGCTTCTTCGAGTTGGTTCTTGATGTCTTCTGCTTCTTCTGGTTCGATGTCCTCTTTCACTGGTGAAGGTGCGCCGTCTACGAGGGCTTTGGCCTCTTTGAGTCCAAGACCTGTGATTTGGCGTACCACTTTGATGACGCCGATTTTCTTCGCACCCGCGGAAGTGAGGGTTACAGTGACTTCGCTAGGAGCCTCTTCTTCAGCGGCTCCCGGTGCGGCTGCCGCGACAGCGGTGGGGTCGACACCGAATTCGTCTTTCATCATGTCTACAAGTTCATTGAGTTCGAGAAGGGTCTTCTCTTTCAAAGATTCAATAATTTCTTCATTGCTTAGTTTTGCCATGGTATTTCCTCCTTAGATATTAACCGTTTTGTTGTTCGAGATTTTCTTTATGCATGTTGATGGCGATTGCAACATTGCGGATCGGCTGGACAAGTCCACCGGCGAACATGGTGAGCAGTTCTTCGCGGGATGGGATGACAGCGATCTTGTTGATGCGCGCGTTGTCCATGTACTCTTCATCGACGATACCGACTTTGAGGTCGAGCTTGCCGTAGTCTTCGGCGAAATCATGGATGACTTTGGCTGCGGATACGCTATCCTCATATGAGAACGCGACCGCGTTCGGACCGGTGAGTACATCCATCATCTTTTCATAGCCTGCCTTCTCAGCGGCACGGCGAATGATGTTGTTCTTGATGACTTTGAATTCGCAGCCTTCTTCAGTCAGCGCAGCACGCAGCTTTGTGACCTGGTCGACTGTGAGGCCTTGATAATCGGCGATGACGACGGAATTCGCACCTTGCATCTTCTCCGCCAACGCATCGACTTCAGCCTTTTTCCTATCGATTGCTTTGGTTGACACCTTTCCACCTCCTAGTGAATTCAATAAAAAGTCCTCTTCTGTCATGACAACAAAAGAGGACCATACATTTCTATGTAGGACTTCTCTTGTCTCGTCAGGACATTAAGCGTAAAGCACCTGGGGTCTTCGACAGATTTGTTTTTATTGAGGGATTATTTAATCGCGCCGGCATCGATTTTGATGCCAGGGCTCATGGTTGTTGCGATGCTCGCGTTCTTCACGAACACACCCTTGACGGTTGAAGGTCTCAGGCTTTGGATGGTGGTGTAGAATGAACGGATGTTTTCAGCGAGTTTCTCCTTGTCAAAGGACACCTTGCCTACGATGACATGAAGATTGCCCACTTTGTCCAGACGGTATTGCACTTTACCCGCCTTGACTTCTTCGACGGCTTTCTTGACATCCGGAGTAACTGTACCGGTTTTCGGATTCGGCATGAGGCCTTTGGGGCCGAGCGTACGTCCGAGTTTACCGACTTGAGCCATCATGTCCGGAGTGGCCACGACTGTGTCGAAGTCAGTCCATCCTTGGAGGACCTTGTCCACCAGGTCCTGTTCACCGACGTAATCCGCACCAGCCTCTTCAGCGGCTTTCGCCTGTTCGCCCTTGGCGAAGACAAGCACGCGTTTCGTCTTCCCTGTTCCATTGGGCAGAACGGTTGCGCCCCGGATATTCTGGTCGGCTTTACGTGGGTCGACATTCAGTCTCAATGCGAACTCGACTGAAGCGTCGAATTTTTCAAACGAGACTTCTTTCAGAAGATCAAGCGCTTCATCAAGCTTGTAGGCTTTGGACGCATCGATCTTCTCTTGCGCTTCTGTGTATTTTTTTCCTTTTTTTGCCATGAATTTTCCTCCTATTGTGGTCTAACGGAATCTCCTCCCACAAATAGTTGCCTCATGTGAACAACTAATTGCTAGTCCTTGACTGTGATTCCCATGTTGCGGGCGGATCCTTCAACGATCCGCATTGCTGCTTCGATATCGTTCGCGTTCAGATCGGGCATCTTGGTTTCTGCGATTTCACGCACTTGCTCCCGAGTGACTGAACCGACTTTCTCGAGCAACGGGTTGCTTGCGCCTTTGTCTACGCCTGCCGCTTTCTTGAGCAGATCAGCAGCCGGTGGGGTCTTGGTGATGAATGTGAACGATCTATCCTTGTATACAGTGATTTCTACAGGGATGATATTACCCATTTGCTCTTTGGTCTGTTCGTTGAATTTCGAACAGAAGTCTTGGATATTCACACCAGCCTGACCGAGCGCCGGTCCTACCGGGGGAGCAGGATTCGCTTTACCCGCAGGGATCTGAAGTTTGATGACGGACGTTACTTCCTTTTGTTTTTTAGCCACGATGGACACCTCCTCATTCTCGTGATGTGGTCAGCGGACGTTTGTGCGCCCTTCCACTCTAAAATAAGCATGACAAAAGTCATGCTCAATTATTGTATACGATTAGTCCAGTGATGTCAAACGTTTTATCAGACGTCTGTATCGATTTCATCGAAAGTGAGCTCGGCCGGTGTTTCACGCCCGAACATCTCCACAAGCACTGTGAGCACTTCTTTATCATAGTCGATTGAATCAACCTTCCCGGTCTGATTCGTGAACGGGCCGGCAGTCACGCGGACTTTCTGTCCTATCTTGACATCAAGCTCGGGTTTTTGGATGATCCCGACTCGTTTGAGGATGGGGTTGATCTCTTCTGGCGGAAGCGGAATCGGCTTCGTACCGCCACCACTACTGCCGAGAAAGCCTGTGACACCTGGGGTGTTACGGACGACGAACCAGGAATCGTCAGTGACGATCATCTCAATGAAGACATACCCGGGATAAATCTTGACAAGTTTTTCTTTCGTGGTGCCATCCGCCCGTTTCTCCTGCTGTATTTCCTCGGGGATGACGACCTGAAAGATCTTATCCTCCATCTGCATGGATTCAATCCGTCTCTCCAGATTCACCTTGACGCTATTCTCCTGTCCGGAATACGTCTGGACGGTGTACCACATTCTCTGCTTTTCTTGCTGTTCCATCATTAGGCACCCAATCCGTATAGAAGGTCGAAAACGGGGCGGAACACGAGGTCATAAAGGATGAACATCACGCTGAGGACGATGATGAAGCCAAACACTCGTGAGAGATTGTTGTATGTCGTGGGCTTGTTCGGCCAGGTCACCCGGTTCATCTCTTTGAGCCCTGGAATGAAGAATGGGGCGACAGATGTCAAAAACGCGGTTGCACCGACAAGCATGACGATAATGGAAAAGATGGTGATCTTGAGGCTCGAATCGAAAATCCAAAGGTCCGTGTACTGGATCGCGAGTACATCGCCTTCAAAGATATAGACACCGAGAACAAGTACGAGTACACCGAGCAATCCCAGAAGCAGACCTTCAAAAGGGTACTCCTTCTTGAGGACGGCCAGCACCTTGTTCACTTTGTCTTGTGGGTTTTTCTTGTTTTCCGGCATGTCAAACAGCTCCTATTTGCTTTCTTTGTGTTTCGTATGTTTGTTGCAACGTTTGCAGTGCTTTTTCACAACCATGCGTTCCTTGTCGTCCTTATGTTTATAAGTGGTGTAGTTTCTGGACAGACATTCTTCGCAGATCAATGTTATTTTTTGACGCATGTTATCACAACCTTGCAAATATATAATGTATCATCAACCCCGTGCTTTGTCAACGTTAACCCGCAAAATACGCACGTATTTTGCGTTTTGCGCGATGCACGGCATTGTACACGGCTTTTTCGTCACAATCCGTTTTAAGGGCGACCTCGGAAGTCGACGCGCATTTGATGACACGCTCGATGTAGACTGTGAACTCGAACGGTGTGAGCACATCGCGCACCTCGTCCATGTGGACCGAATAATACATGGAATTCTCGCGGACACAGTGATTGCTTTCAGCGATGTAATCTCGGTTCAGTTTTGTAATCTCCCGCCTTCTTTTGATCCGATTGATGTGCCCCCTCATCAGACGTTTGAAATTCATCTCGAAATATCGGGTGAATGTCTTGTTGAATGAGGCGTCAAAGGCAAGCACCGATTTATAAAGGAGGATGATCCCTTCCTGATGCAAATCATCGAACATGTAATGGAGTCGGTAGGCATGGATCATCTTCGCGATGAAATCCGTATAGTTTGTCGTGAGGTGCTCAAGTGCCTCTTCATCACCCTGCTTGACTTTTTCTATGGTCTCATAGTCGTTGCTGCCATTCATTGCCGGAGTCTCCGGGATGCTATATCATGAAGAGCGACACCGGCGGACACACTGACGTTGAGACTGTTGACCTGACCGGTCATCGGTATCTTCACAAGGGTGTCGCATGTTTTCCTGATCAGCGGACGCATCCCTTTGCCTTCACTGCCAAGCACAAGGCAGAGATCCGTGTCCGCATAGATATCATCAAAGGTGTTCTCGGTGGCGAGGTCAAGCCCGATGACCCAGACATTCTTTTTCTTCATCTCAAGCATGGTCCTGTGCAGATTTGTGACCCCGATCAGTTTCACATGCTCGATGGCACCCGCGGAAACCTTCACAACCGTCGCATTGATGGAAGCTGAACGGTCCTTGGGAAGGATGACCCCCGTGACACCGAAAGCCTCCGCGCTTCTGATGATGGCCCCCAGATTGTGAGGGTCCGTGATCGAATCGAGCATCAGAAACAGTTTTTTGTCGCCCGAATCCAGGAACGGTTCCAATGGATGCATCTTGTAATCTTCGACATTCGCGCCGATGCCCTGATGATGTTCGCCAAAGCGCTGTCCCATGGCGCGCTTGTCCAATCTGGTGACCTTGACCCCTTGTTTGGTCGCCAGGTCAATGGCCTTGTCCTGCTTCAGACTGGTAAAAACCTCATAGACCCTGCGGCCAGAGGAAAGGGCCTCATGAACAGGGTTCTTTCCATGTATAAGCATTGAACCACCTCTTCGTTCGGAATGTGGATTCATTGTATCATGCACTCATTGAAGCGCACTTGATAAAATCCCGTGCGTATAAAACTGCGGACAAGGTCCGCAGTCAGTCAATCTCGACCGCTTCAAGCATCATCTGCAACCGTCTTTTTTCTTCGTTCAGATACAAATACCCGATCAACGCTTCGAAACCGGTCGCAAGTCTGTAAGTCGTCAAGGTGGCGTTCTTCGGCCGGCGGGCGCTTGTGGCGTTCCGTCCTCGGTTCACCACGGCCTTCTCCGCTTCATTCAGCATGGACTCGACAGACTTGAGCGCCTGTTTCTGTCCTTCGGCCCCGGTATGGCGGATGGCGGCCTGGTGAAGGTCATCAGGTTTGACATACCCTTTGTCAAGAAGGGTTTTCCGCACATGGAGTTCGAAGACGGCATCGCCGATATAGGCGAGTGTCTTGCCATTGAATTGGACTTTCATCAAAGAATGCCCTTTTCATACAACTTTTCACGAAGGCGGTCCGCCTTGTCGAATTCCTTGTTGCGTCTGGCGTCATCCCATGCCGCATACATGGCGCGCTCGGTTTCGGAGAGCCGTTTGACATCCGGATCGAGGCCCAGGATGTAAAAGAACGTGTCAAATAGCTCTAGCGCACCTCGTAATTCCTCATATGTGTCGGTTTTTCTGAGAAGCTGGTTGGTGTGCTTGACCAGGCTCTGAATCTCGGTGACGGCATTGGGCGTGTTGAAGTCATCGTCCATTGCCTGCATGAACTTGCGTTCAATCATGGAGAGTTCACGGTTGAAGTGGACATTGTTGCGCTGCAGGTGGTTCGCGAGGTCAAGTTGATAGAATGTCTGGGAATACACCCGCTTGATGCGCTGCCATTCCCTCACATTCGTCGTGAGGGCTTCGTCGGTATAGTTTATGGGGCTTCGATAATGGGTGTTTAGCGTGAAAAGGCGGAATCCCATGTAATCATAATCAAGGTCCTTGACGAGAATGACCCTTCCTTCGCTCTTGCTCATTTTCTGATCATCGATGTTCAGCAGCCCGTTATGCATCCAATAATTCGCGATATGATGATTGGACAATGCGTGTTCCTGGGCGATCTCGTTCTCGTGATGAGGGAACATGAGCCCTGAACCCCCTCCGTGGATATCGATCTTGCCTCCGAAGATGTCGTTGATCATCGCCACGCATTCCGTATGCCAACCGGGGCGGCCCTCACCCCACGGGGAAGGGTATCTCACACCCACGTCGGTCTTTTTCCAAAGTGTGAAATCAAGGGGGTGTTCCTTCTCGTCGTTCACATCGACCCTTGACCCCTCTTTGAGTTCCTCGACCCTCCGTCCGGAAAGGATGCCATAATCCGGCGCCTTGCTTACGCGGAAATAGACATTTCCATTGACCGCGTACGCATAATCCTTTTCAACAAGGCGTTCAATGTAGGAGATGATGGAACTCATGTATTCCGTCACACGGGGAGCGAGGTATTGAGTGGAGCTTCCAAGACGTTCGGCATCCCGTTTGAAAGCCTGTATGAATTTTTCAGCGACCGCCAACTCATCCGTTTCATCCTCGATGGCCTTGGTGATGATCTTGTCATCGACATCGGTGAAATTGGAGACGAAATTCACCGTGAACCCCATATGCGTGAAATAGCGCCTCACGACATCAAAAAAGATGACGGGACGGGCGTTTCCGATATGGATGTAATTGTACACTGTCGGTCCGCATACATAGATGTTGACCGTATCTTCGTTGATGGGTTTGAACTTCTCCCTTTTTCTGGTCAGGGTATTGAATATTTCCATTGGTCTCACCTTTTTCAAGTTGGATTCTATAGACATTCTTATTGTAACACAAGGGCCACACTCGCAAAACAAACGGACAATAAAATAAAAGCGGGAGCTCAGCTCCCGCTTTCTCGTGTGATTGTTAGAGACGTTCTACGCCAGAAGCTTGAGGTCCACGATCTCCCTCAACGACTTCGAACTCGACTTTGTCGCCTTCGTTCAAAGACTTGAAGCCTTCTTGATTGATTGCGCTATAGTGTACAAATACGTCGTTACCTTCGTCGGTAGTAATGAAACCATAGCCTTTTTCCGAGTTGAACCATTTTACTGTTCCAGTCATGAAAATTAATTCTCCTTTTTTACTTGATACTTGCATTATACAACGTGAAAATGCAAAATGCAAATGATTTTGGCTTAAAGTAGCGCTATTGAATGTTTAAGCCGGTCCTCAACACGATCCTCGCCCATGATTTCCATCATTTTTGGGAGGTCCGGTCCGTGCATGGCACCGCTGACAGCGATGCGTAAGGGCATGAAGAGCATCTTGCCTTTCATGGAGGTCTCTTTCCCGCTTTCCTTGACGCATTTTTTGATTGTCTGAGCATCCAGCGGCTCGGTCTGGCGGATTTTTTCAAGGAACGTCTGCAGAAGCTCCTTGACACCTTCCTGTTTCAAGAATTCCAGGGCGTCGCCTTCGACACTGAACGGTTTCTCAAAAAAATCGCGGTACATATCGACGATTTCCTGACCATAACTGAGACGGTCCTTGAATAGCGAGACAAGGTTCTCAAACCAGGTGTCGTCCTTGGTTTCGCCGATGCCCGCTTCAATCAGGTACGGTTTGCAAAGAGACATGAGCGCTTCATCGGAAAGGGCCTTGATGTAGCGGTTGTTGATGAATGTCAGCTTATCCTTGTCGAATACGGCGGGGGAATTCGACATGCGGGTCTCATCGAACCGTTTGATCAGTTCTTCCGGTGAGAGGATCTCCTCTTTCTTATCGGGGCTCCATCCGAGCAGGGCGATGAAATTGAAAAGGGCCTCGGGAAGGAAACCGCGTTCCTTATACTGCTCGATGAATTGAAGGATGTTCCCGTCGCGTTTGGATAGTTTCTTGTGTGCCTCGTTCACAATCAGGGGCATGTGCGCGAAACCTGGCCTCCGCCATGAGAAAGCATCGTAGACCATGAGCTGTTTCGGGGTGTTGGTGATATGGTCCTCTCCACGAAGCACATGTGAGATCGCCATCAGATGGTCGTCAACGGCGCATGCGAAATTGTATGTCGGGATGCCGTTCCTTTTCATGATCACCCAGTCGCCGATATCCTCGCTTCTGAACGTGACTTTTCCTTTCACGATGTCATCGAATGTGAAGGCTGTGTCATCGGGAACCTTGAAACGAATCATGTAGGGTCCGTCCTGATCGGGTTTTCCCAGGCATTTTCGGGAATAATGAAGATTGGATTCTCCCCTCGCACGTTTCTTTTCGATTTCCTCTTCGAGTTCCTCGGGGCTGCAGTAGCATTTGTAGGCGAGCCCTTTCTCGATCAGTTCCTCGGCGAATTTCTGATAGGTTTCCAACCTTTGCAGTTGACGGTAGGGGCCGTAAGGGCCGCCCTTGTCGATCGATTCATCCCAATCGATGCCGAGCCATTTGAGATATTGCATCTGATTCTCGATGCCTTTCTCCACATTCCTTTTCACATCGGTGTCCTCGATCCTGACCACCATCGTGCCTCCGTGGGCACGGGCGAAAAGGTAATTGAAAAGGGCTGTCCGGGCATTGCCTATGTGAAGATAGCCCGTCGGGCTAGGTGCGTAGCGTACACGTACATTCATGTTTGTGGCCTCCTGTGAGTCTTGAATCTGGGATAATTCATTATAATACGTTTTTTAGTGCGGGACAAGCGTCGGCGGGTATAAAAAAAAGCACACGGAGTGCTTTTTTTATGAAGTCATTAACGTTTCGAGAATTGTGGCGCTTTACGGGCCTTACGCAATCCGTATTTCTTGCGTTCGACGGCACGCGGGTCACGGGTGACCAATCCGGCGCGTTTCAAAGGTTTGCGATAATCGTCGTTCACTTCGATGAGTGCACGGGTGATTCCGTGACGGATGGCTCCGGCTTGTCCGGAAATGCCGCCACCTTGGACGTTGACAGAGATGTCGAATGATTTCTCGGAGTCGGTGATCGCAAGCGGCTGATTGACATCGAGCCGAACGGCGGGAGACGGAATGTAATCTTCAAACGGACGGCCGTTGACTGTCACTTTGCCTGTGCCAGGCGTAAGCGTGACGCGTGCGACAGAACTTTTTCTGCGACCAAGACCTTGGTATTTCACTTCGTTTGCCATGTTCGTTCCCTCCTAACCTTTCAACTCTAGCGCTTCAGGCTGTTGAGCCTGATGCGGATGTTCGCTTCCCGGATATACAAACAGCTTCTGTGCCTGCTTGCGTCCGAGTTTCCCATGAGGGAGCATGCCTTTGATGGCGAGTTCCACCATGCGGATCGGATGCGTGCGGTTCATCTCTGTAGCCGTGACGGACTTGAAACCGCCGGCATACTGAGAATGCCTGTAGTATTTTTTATCCTGCCATTTTCTACCTGTGAGTTTAATGTCTTTTGCGTTGACGACAATGACATAGTCGCCGCAATCGACGTGCGGGGTAAACGTTGGTTTGTGTTTGCCTCTCAAAACCGTGGCCACTTCAGTGGATAAGCGTCCGAGGGTTTTGTCCTTGGCATCGACGACGAACCATTTGCGTTCAACGTTTTCGCCTTTCGCCATGTATGTTTTCATAGTGCTAGCCTCCTATTATCTTCTCATAGTCGGGCTATAAGGGAGATTCGAAAAATGTACCGACGTATATAATAGCCGATTTGCGTGTGAATGTCAAACCATTTGTGCGGATTATTGGTAATTTTAAGAGACGGTGTCCCCGGGTTTGAGGCCATCGACTTCAAGCAACTCCATTTCGTCTTTTCCGGAGCCCGCGAGAAGCATCCCTTCGCTCTTCTCACCGCGGAGGGTGACCGGTTCCAAATTGCGGATGATGACCACTTTCTTGCCGATGAGCTCGTCTGGCCCATAGTGTTTGGCGATGCCGGCGACAAGCTGTCTGAGGCGTCCTTCTCCGGCATCGACCTTGAGGACCAGAAGCTTGTCCGCATTCGGGTGGGCTTTGGCGGATTTGATCTTCGCGATGCGCAAGTCAAGTTTGGAGAAATCATCGATCGAAGCGAGATTCCCCTCCTCTTCTTCCCCGCTCTCAACTGAATCATCGTCTCCGCGGACGATTTTCTTGAGCTTGTCGACTTCCTTCTCGACATCGAGTCTCGGAAAGAGCGGTTTGCCCTTATGAACGACTTGATATGCTGTTTGTGCGCCATAATAAAGCGCCTGCCATGAGCGGGCATCCTCAGTGACACCGAGTTGCTTGAAGAGGGATTCGCTCGCCTCGATGAGAATCGGTTTGAGAAGAATGCCGATCTGACGCAAGGACTCACTCAAGTGATAAAGCACGTTCTCAAGTTCATCTTGCTTGTCTTCATCCTTCGCGAGAATCCAGGGGGTCGTCTCGTCGATGTACTTGTTCGTCCTGGAAATAAGTTTCCATAGACTTCTGATGGCTTCTGAGACCTTTAACGCCTCCATGTTCTCAGTGAAGGATTCCGGTGTCTCTTTCATGAGCGCCTCCAAGGAGTCGTCATAGTCGGTGGACCCTTCATGGTTTTCAGCGATCTTGCCGTCAAAATACTTGTTGATCATCGTGATGGTGCGGTTCAATAGGTTGCCGAAGTCATTCGCGAGATCGAAGTTGATCCGGTCGACAAATGTCTCAGGGGTGAAAAGCCCGTCTCCGCCATAGGGCAGTTCTCGAAGAAGGTAGTACCTTAGCTCATCCAACCCATAATGCTTAAGCAATGTGTCGGGATAGATCACACCGCCTTTGGATTTGCTCATCTTGCCCTCTTTCATCATGTAAAAGCCGTGGGCGTGAAGCCTGAAATTGACAGGGATGTCAAGCGACATCAGCATGATCGGCCAGAAGATGGCATGAAAACGCAGAATGTCTTTCCCCACGACATGGAGGACCTCGTCGCCGTTCCAATATTTTTGGAACTTTCCGTCGTCATCGGTGCCGTATCCGAGCGCGCTGATGTAGTTCGAGAGCGCGTCGATCCACACATAGACCACGTGCTTCGGATTGGATACGACCTTGATGCCCCAGTCGAATGTGGTCCTTGAGACCGAAAGGTCGTTAAGACCCTGTTTGATGAATGATAGCACTTCGTTTCGACGTGATTCAGGGGTGATGAAGTCCGGGTTGTTCTCTATGAATGTCTGAAGACGCTTCTCATATTTCGAGAGCTTCAAGAAATAGCTTTCCTCTTCGAGCCAGGAAACCTCGCGTCCACAATCAGGGCAGGTCTTCCCTTCCTCGAGCTGACCCTCTGTGAAGAAGGATTCACAGTGCATGCAATAATATCCGCTATAGGTCCCGAGATAGATATCCCCTTGGTTCAAGAGCTGTTCGAAGATTTTCTGCACGACTGTCTTGTGGCGTTTCTCAGTTGTGCGGATAAAATCGTCGTAGGAAATCTTGAGACGGTCCCAAAGCGCCCTTGTCTGTTCCGCCATCTCGTCGACGTGCTTGATCGGGTCAAGTCCGCGCTCTTCAGCGACTGACTCGATTTTCTTTCCGTGTTCATCCATGCCGGTGAGATAGTATGTGTCGTACCCCCGGAGTTGCTTGTAGCGTTTGAGGGCATCACAAAGCACCGTGGTGTAGGTGTTTCCGATGTGCAACTTCCCGCTCGGATAGTAGATTGGGGTGGTGACATAATAGGTTTTGGCCATGAGAATCACTCCTGTTTTGATTGCTTGAATTGTTGTTTATAAATTTGATACGCCATATAGACGTCGTTTTTTTTCACGTTTTGCGCTTTGGCGACCATTTTGATCGCCTCTTTTTCCTTGACACCGTCTTCCATCAAGAGCTCGATGCGTTCGATCCAGGTCTCACGGTCCATGGCCGTCTTCTCGGTGAACCCTTCGACGAGCACGACCATCTCCCCTTTGAGACCGCTCAAGTCCACGTCCTCATCGGAATGAAAACGGATGCGTTCCTCAAAATGCTTTGTAAGCTCACGGGCGATCACGACCTCGCGTCGGTCGAAGATGGTTCGTACGCTGTCCACCAGGGACTGGATCCTATGGGGGCTTTCGTAGAATATGAGCGTGTAAGGCTCCCAGCGCAATTGTCTGAGCTCACGTTCCCGGGCGGTTTCCTTGTTCGGAAGAAATCCGACGAAAAGATGGGGAACAGTCGTGAGTCCACTTATGATGAGCCCATTCAACGCCGCGGCGGCTCCGGGAACAGGCACGACCGGATGCCCTGCTCTCGCGACTTCGCGAACCAGCCCTTCCCCGGGGTCGCTCAACAAGGGGGTCCCCGCATCGCTTATCAAAGCGACGGTCTCGCCTCGCTTCAAAGCATCCAGGACCGACTTCAACCGTCTCGACTCATTGTGAAGATGAAAGCTTTCCATCGGAGTGTTGATGCCGTAATGCTTAAGCAACACACCGCTTGTGCGGGTGTCTTCGGCATAAATCCTGTCCACATGGTTCAGCGTGTTCACAGCACGGTATGTCATGTCTTCAAGGTTGCCTATGGGTGTGGCGACGAGATAAAGCTTGGCCTGATTCGTCTGAAAGCTCGATAAACGTTCCATGGGCTCACCTCTTTTTTCCAAAGATACGCAGTGTCTCTTCACTGTAGGCGCCACTGCCGTCTTCATGGACATAAAGAGGTGGAAGCACCTTCATCGACTGCCCGGCATTGTTGGCGGCATCAACGAGCACCATGGTGGCCTCGGATCCGCTCCTGGGATGAACCAGGCGTAAGCGTTTCACACTGAACGCATGTTTAGAAAGCGTCAATAACACCTCATCAAGCCTTTGGGCCCGATGCACCATCACAAGTCGCCCTTTATCCTTGAGCAGTTTCTTGGATGTGACCACGATGTCTTCAAGCGAGATGGAGACCTCGTGGCGTGCGAGTTTCTTGTATTCGCTTCCGCTCACGTTGGAATGGCGACTATATTTGAAGAACGGGGGGTTGCAAGTGATCAGGTCCATGCTGGTCGGGGGGAGATGACGAAGGGCGTGCCTGAAGTCCTCGTGAAGAATGGAGATGGTGGCTTCAAGCGCGTTGAGACTGATGTTCCTGCTCGCAATGTCCGCGACCTCCTTCTGTATTTCGAAGGCTGTGATGCGGAGGTCTTTCTTCCGGGTTGAAAGAAAGAGCGGGATAGGGGCGAACCCCGTCCCGATATCCACCGCCCGCCTGATTTTCTTTGTGATTGGGGCGAAATCCGCCACAAGGACGGAATCCAAAGAGAAATTGAGCATGTCCGGTCGCTGGATGATTTTCAAACCTTCAAACCCTAGTAAATCGTTGACGACCTCGTCACTGGTCATGGCTGTTCACATGATCAAGCGGATCGTATTCATGGATTTTCAATAGCTCATCGACCGTGAAATCGTCATAAACGTCTTCTTCGAAGCGGACCCTGACTTGTTTTTCGAGGATGTTGACCGAAACGACTTTCGCCTCCCCTTTCGGGGTTTCGACTTTCGAATAGAGTTTCGGCAGGTCCTTCCTGTGTTCGATGTAGGTTTCATTCTCATAGCGGATGCAGCATAGAAGCTTGCCGCACAACCCTGAGATGTTCGAAGGGTTCAACGACAGGTTCTGATTTTTGGCCATGCGGATCGAGACGGTCTCGAACTCGCCTAGGAAGGTGCTGCAACATAGCAAGTATCCGCAGGGACCGATGCCTCCGAGGAATTTCGCGCCATCGCGCGCGCCCACTTGACGGAGTTCAATCCTCACATGGAACTCGTTGGCGAGGTCCTTGACAAGCTCCCGGAAATCGACCCGCCCCTCCGCGGTGAAATAGACCACCAGTTTCGAACGGTCAAGCATGTATTCGGCATCGAGCAGCTTCATATCGAGATTGTGCTTGTTGACGTAGTATTTGCAGGATGACAAGACATGTTCGACATCTTCTCTGTTCTTCCTGCGTTTTTGAAAATCTTTCTCCGTCGCTTTTCTCAAGACAGGTTTCAGCGACGCCGCCAGATCTTTATCATTAATGGTTTTAACTTCTTCCATGATTTCTCCTATTTCAAGCCCTCTCACGGTTTCCACAACCACTTCCTCACCCAAGGTGAGTTCCATGTTGTTCGGATCGAAATAATATTTCTTTCCTGCGGTCTTGAAACGGATGCCAACCACTTTATTCGCCATAGGACATCCTTCTTTCAAGTTCGATCATGACATTGTCCAAAGCCAGACGAACATTGATGTAGTTTTTGAGTGCAGCCTTGATGGAAATGAAACGCTCGACAATCTTCAGAAGGTCGGTTAATGCATAGCGTTCGGACAGTTCCATCGAGGTCTCCGCATGTTCAGCGAAAACCATATCGGTTTGATTCCCTATTTTACCATAAACCATGTCCTTTTGATAGTGTATGCACACATCCAGGACCTGTTCAGGATGATTCCAAAGATACGTTGCGAGGTGTTCGTGAAAAGCCAGAAGCGGAGAGTTCCCCTTTGCGATCGCATCATACATGGCGACCGTATCGTCCAGAATGCCGACCAGGTTTTCATCATTCACATACGCTTCGGCATCCCCCAAGGTGCTATACAGCCTCGAAGCGAGTCTCGAGAGCGTCTGGTCGTATCCGAGGTCCAAGAGCGCCCGCTCGATCGAAGTGGCCGGCAAAGGATGAAAAGGCACCTTCTGCGACCTGGATATGATGGTGGGAAGCAAGTGCGAGAGGTCATCGGTGATCAATATCCCATAGATGTCCTTGTGAGGCTCTTCAAGAAATTTAAGCAACGCATTTGAGGCATAGGCGTTCATGGTATCCGCCTGATCGATGATATAGACTTTCGGACCCTCTTCGAGCGCGGTCCGGTTGAAATCGTGCTGGAGCTTCTGGATATCCTCTTTCAGGATCTGCGTCTTCGTCGGTCTGACGATATGCAGATTGGGGTGGGTCATATGACTGACCCTCTTGCAGTGGTGGCATTCGCCACAAGGGCTGAGGGATGAGGAATCATTGCAAAGAAGCATGGACGCAAAAAAGAGCGCCGCCTCCATCTTCATAGTGCCCGCGTGACCTTCGAAAATATAGGCATGGGACAAGCGGTCGTTTCTGTAGCTGTTCTCCAGGAATCCTACCGCGGTTTTCTGCGCCTCTTTCAAAGCCGTGTATTCCATCTTACCACCTTCAGATCACATCGTCGAGAATGGCGATGACATCGTCGACAACGGATTCGATGTCCCGGTTGCCATCAATGACCTTGATTCTATCCGGATACTCTTTGAGTAGTTGCTTGTAGCCTTCATAAACATCGGTGTGGAATTGTATGCTCTCCAAGTCGAGTCGGTCGATCTTGCGGGCGTTGTCGAAAACCCTAGCGAGACCGATCTCAGGCGGGACATCGATGAAAAACGTAAGATCAGGCATCGTGTCCTCTATGGCAAACTTGTTAAGCATGTATATGTTGTCTATGCCTAGCTTTCGGCCGGCACCTTGATATGCGAGCGAACTGTCGATGAAACGGTCGCACAGAACGATTTTTCCCGCATCCAGCGCAGGCCAGATCTTTTCCACTATATGTTGTCTTCTGGAAGCCGCATACATCAAGGCTTCAGTCCTTGCATCCATTTCCTTGTTGTTGACATCGAGAATGACATCGCGAATCAGCTCCGAAATCCTGATGCCACCCGGTTCCCGTGTGCTGACAAAATCAAGCCCTTTCTCATGGAGCCTGTTTTCGACGGCTCTAAGGATGCTGGTCTTGCCTGAACCCTCAGGCCCTTCGAAAGTGATGAATTTCTTTGTCACGGGCTTTCACTCCCTTTCTACTTTAAGTATTATCGCACATTTCACCCCATTTTTAAACACGATTTTGAGAATAAGAGCCTCCTATGTGTTATAATGAGCATTGATACAAAAGGGAGGCCCGGGCCATGCGCATAAGTGTTAACAATCTCTCCTTCGGTTATGACTACAGAACCGTGTTGAAAAACATCTCTTTTTCTATCGAGAGCGGTGATTTTTTAATCATTGTCGGGAAAAACGGAAGCGGGAAATCCACACTTGTCAAATGTCTTTTGGGAATCAACCGGGTCCCCGAAGGAAAGATCCATCTTGATGATATCGAGATCAACGAATATGAAAAATGGATCAATATCGGTTATGTCCCTCAGAAATTTGATGATTTCAACTATGAGTTCCCCATCACAGTCAACGAAATATTGAGTGTGTCCAAACTCAGTAAAAAAGACGACAATGAAAAGCTGAGCATCATGGACAAATTAAGCATTCTTGAACTTCAAAACGAAAATATCAACACGCTCTCAGGCGGTCAGCTTCAGAGGGTGTTCATAGCCCGTGCGCTCTTGAACCATCCGTCCCTTCTCATCCTTGATGAGCCCACCGTCGGAGTGGACAAGGACAATACAGACAAGTTTTACCGCGTCGTCAACCAGTTGAATGACGAAGGCGTCACCATCATCCTGATATCCCATGACCTGCAAACTTCAAGGGCCAATTTTTCTCATGCCATGTGGCTTGACGAAGGAGTCGCGACTCTCAAGGATGTCAGCGAAGTCGCGCTCGGGGGTGAGCGCTCATGAGCATCTCCATCAACACCATGATGATCGCCTCCAGTTTCATCCGGGCGCTTTTGGAACGTGAGTTCATGCAGTTCGCGCTCATCACAGGAATACTGATCGGCTTTTTGGCACCGCTGATCGGTGCTTTTGTTGTGATCAAGCGCTTGAGCCTGATCGCGGATACCTTGTCCCATTTTTCCCTGGCGGGGCTCGCGATTGGCATGTATTTCATAAACATCCTGGCCCTACCGCTGGGAGATCCGCTTTACATCGGGATGGTTTTCGGTGTGATCGGCGCGCTGCTGATTGAGATCCTGCGAGGTTATTATCGTAATTACAAAGAGATATCCATGCCTATCGTCATCAGCATCGGAACAGCATTGAGCGCGCTTTTCATCTCGCTTTCCGGAGGGTTCAACTCCAGTGTGTACAACTACCTTTTCGGAAGCATCCTCACTGTGGGAAGAAACTTCGTCGTCATCATCTCCCTGGTGACACTGTCCGTGCTAGGGCTTGTCATCATATTCTACAAACAAGTTGTCATCATAAGCTTCGACGAAGCTTATGCACGACTGTTGGGCATACCGGTCAGGAAATTCCAGATTGTGACCACGATCATTTTGGGGATTGTCGTCTCCTTGGCGATCGAGACTGTCGGCGTGCTCCTGGTCGGGAGCTTGATGATTATTCCTGTCGCGACTGCGATGAAGGTGGGGAGGAGCTTCAAAAACACCTTGTTCCTGGCAATACTGTTTTCAGAAACATCTGTAATCATGGGGCTATGGTTCTCATATATCTTCTCCATTCCCTCAGGTGCGACGATCGTGCTTTTCAACATCTTCATCCTCGTAGCGGTCATCACACTGAAGAAATTCATTTTCAACCGTTCCCTGAAGGAAAAGCAGGAAAAGATGGAAACTTGATCACACTTAAAAAGACGCAGGGGGCACCAATCCCCCTTGCGTCTTTTCTTTTTTTGATAACAATCAACGCCTGAACACTTCTCGACCGTCCTTGAAAACCCTTTTCACATCCAACTCGTCATCCAATAAAACAAGATTGGCTTTCTTGCCGGCCTCGATGCTTCCGAGTTCCTCATCCAGTCCGATGACTTTCGCCGGGTTCAGCGATGCCATCTTGAAAGCGTCCTCGATGCTTGCGCCGTTGTCCCTCACGATGTTCTTGACGGCCTGATTCAAGTCCAGGGTCGACCCGGCGATGGTTCCGTCCTCCAGACGGGCCTGTCCGTTCTTCGTGGTCACGTCCTGTCCACCGAGGTTATAAGTCCCGTCTTCAAGACCGGCCGCGCGCATCGCGTCGGAGATTAGCACAATCCTGTCTGGACCCTTGGTTTTAAGGGCCAGATCTACAGCAGCCTTGTGGAGGTGCACGCCATCGACGATCAGTTCGCTCATGACCCTGTCATCGGTCAAAGCCGCCCCGAGAGCTCCGGGTTCACGATGGGTGAATCCGCGCATTCCGTTATACATGTGGGTCGCAACTGTCAACCCTTCGTCAATGCCTCTGATGGTCTCCTCATAGGAGGCGTCCGTATGCGCGAAGGCGGTTCTGATGCCTTTTTCCTTCAGATAGCCGATCAAAGCCAAAGCGCCGTCAAGTTCCGGTGCGAGCGCGACGACTTTGAAAAGCTCCGGATTCTTGTTCACATAAGCCTCAAGTGTGTCTATGCTCGGTTTCTGGATATCCTTTTCTGGCTGGGCGCCTTTCTTCTTCACATTGAAATAAGGGCCCTCGAAGTAGATGCCGAGCAGTGTGGCTATTGCATCGTCATTGGTTTGATGCGTTTTGAACTCCAATGCGTTCTCTATTGCTTCCATAAGTGATTCGTGAGGATTGGTCACCGTCGTGGCCAAGTATCCCGTCACGCCGTTTTTCAAATGGTAGGCCCCTATGGATTCAAGAGCCTCCGGAGTGGCGTCCATCGTATCATAGCCGGAATTCCCGTGGTTATGGATGTCGATCATCCCCGGGCCCAGGTAGTGATTTTGTCCGTCAATGGTCCTATTCACTTCAGGCAAAGGCGCTTCCGGTGCGAGAAGTCCCTTGATGAGATCATCCTCAAGCATGAGCGAATAACCTTCAAGCACCTCTTCGGTTGTGATGATGCGCACGTTCTTGATCAATGTCCTCATAATAATCATCTCCCTATATGGGTTCCTCTTTATTGTATCAATATTCCTGTGAAATATAAAGCAACCCCCTTTAGAAGCGCATTCCGCTATTGAGGGGGTTATTTTTCAAGGCCATATTCGACGTGCTGCAACACGAGACCGCAAGCGGGGGCGAGGTATACCTGTCCTTGTTGCGGATGATCGATCGCATGCTCGAGTTTTCGGGTGCCCCTATTCATATCACGCACGGCGGTTCCTACCATGTAGCGCACCATGTGTCTGAGAAAGCCTTCGCTTTTTATTTCCACTATGATGCGTCCCGCACTTTCGTAGGCGCGGGCGGTCCTCACGGTCCGTGTTGTGAGCGACCCGTCCGTCCCTTTTCCAAACGCACTGAAATCATGGGTGCCTTCCAGACTCGAAAGCCGGGCGTTGAGGCGTGTCGCATCCACTGTGGGACAATGCCAGGCATAATGGGCCATGAACGGATCCTTTTCACGGATGATCACGTAGTGGTATGTCTTCATGCTTGCGTCAAACCGCGCATGAAACACATTGGGGACACGATGCAAGCTGAGGGCTTCGATGTCACCGGGAAGCATCCGTTTCATGAGCGAAAGCATATGGCCTTCTTCAAGAGGGCTCCCGGTATCGAAATGCAGCGTCTGTCTTTTCGCATGCACCCCTCTGTCTGTGCGCCCGGAGGGTGTGACTGTGATGCGTTCCTGGGTGATATGCCTGAGCACGCCTTCGATCTCGCCTTGGACGGTATGCTTGCCCCTCTGTCTTTGAAAGCCGTGATAAAGCGTGCCGTCATAGGCGCAATCAAGACGGTACCTTTTGATACCGGGGATGACTTCAGTCAGATAAAGCCGGCTGATTTTCCGGTCTTTGAATTTGACTTTGAGCTGAAGGGATCCTTCAAACTCCCCGACAAGAATGTTTTCATACTTGGTGACCTGTTTCAAAGCCGGCCAGGGATAATCCCGCAAAGCCCTACCGACATCCTTCCAGCCATGCACAATGTCGCCTGAGGGCTTTCTGAGAATGATGGCGGCGTGCGATGCGGCCATGAGCGCATCCCAGTCCTTTTGTTCCAGATGGCCTTGCACGTCCATCATCCGATCACCCTCGTCGCAATCGTGGTCATGAGGGCAATGGA
Source organism: uncultured Candidatus Izemoplasmatales bacterium (assembly GCA_964501715.1). Lineage (GTDB taxonomy): Bacteria > Bacillota_I > Bacilli_A > Izemoplasmatales > Izemoplasmataceae > M55B118. The sequence goes on from CAZCTR010000006.1 coordinate 38,111, forward strand.
AGCGAGCACGATGGCCAGAGTGTCCAGCCGCCCCCAAGTGAGCACATGAAGCCTTGTCCGCTCAGCCCCGGGTGAGAAAGACCTTGCCTCCATGGCGTTCGCGAGCTCGTCGCTTCTTTTGAATGAGATGATGAACATCGGCACCAGAAGACTCACCACCTGCATGACCTTGTCCTTGAGTTTGCCCTCCTTGAAATCGACACCTCTGCTCGCTTGCGCGAGCATGATCTTGTTGGCCTCGTCGAGAAGGGTCGGAATGTAACGCAGACTGATCGAGATGATCATCGCGATATCCTCTGTGTGCACACGGAAAATCTTGAGTGGCTTCAAGACATGCTCTAGACCGAGATTCAGATCCGTGGGTTTCGTGGTGATGGTGAGCAATGTGGAAAGGGTGACAATGATGATCAGCCTGAGCATGATGAAAACGGCCATCTGCAATCCTTCCTCATGTACGGCGAGCGTCCCCGTCGCGAAGACGGCGTATGTTTCAAGCGATGTGAGTGTCAGAAGAATCATGCCCACCGCTATGAGGAAATAGAGCAATTTGAACTTGATGTATTTTTTTGTGAAGAGCCAAAGTAAAAGGATGGTGATTGACAGCCCGATTGAAAACGGGGAATAGAAAACCGGAATCGAGGCGATGATATCCCCTTGAGTGTTGAAAAGAATCTGGAAAGTGAATGTGAACAGCAGCAAAAACATGAGGGGTCTCAAACCGAGATAAACACGCTTCACACTGATTTTTCCAACCAGCATCAATATCACGACCAGCCCGATCGCCACAAGCATGTGCCAAAAGCGGTCGATCAGAAAGGCACTCACCATGAGAAGCGCCAACGCGATGATCTTGGTCCTGGGGTCCATCCGGTATAAGAACCCCTTGCCCGGAACGTAGCGTCCAATGACGACATTGTTCATGAAAGCACCTCCTCGAGGCGCTTTATCAACGCTTTCTTGCTTCTTGTGGGAGCTCCGAGATTGAGGTTGAACCGGTCTTCGAGCTTCCCTCTGAGTTCAAGGATGTCGGGGACGTCGAGATTCCAGTTATCGATGTTCTTCCGTGAGAAAAGAGCGAGGGGGTCTCCATCGTAGACCAGCACGCCCTCACGCATCACAAGCACTCTTTTAGCATACTCATAGACCGTGTTCATATCATGCGTGATGATGATCACAGTCTTGTCGTATTTTTGGTGAATATCATGAAAAACCTTCAAAAGGGCGTCCCTTCCAAGTGGATCGAGACCGCTGGTGGGCTCGTCCAGAATCAATATGTCAGGTTCCATGGCAAGAATCCCCGCAATGGACACCCTTTTTTTCTCGCCGCCGCTCAGGTTGAAAGGGCTGCGTTTCAAGTAGGATTCACTCAGACCGACGGTTTTGATCGCCTCTTTTGCACGTTTTTTCGCGTCCTCCATACTCACGCCAAAATTTCGCGGGCCGAACATGATATCCTTTTCAACCGTCTCCTCGAAAAGCTGGTATTCGGGAAACTGGAAGACGAGACCGACCTGTTTTCGCACAGGGTTGAGTTTGATATCACGGTTTTCCTTGGGGTTTGAGCTTATGCTGAGGCCGAATATGCGTACACGGCCCTCGCTCGGTGTGAGCAGCGCGTTCATGTGCTGTGAGAGGGTGGTCTTGCCGCTTCCGGTTTCGCCGATCAGCGTGATGAATTCCCCGGTTTTGGCAATATTCAAGTTTATATCGGATAAAGCGAGATAGCCTTTTTGGTCGATGCCCCTGTATTGATAGCTCACCCGTTCAAACTTAATCGCCATAAATACTCCTTCAGTTCAGGATGACCCATATCCTTCGACTCGAACACGTGCATGACCTCCAGGGGCAGAAGCAATTCCAGATTCGAGCTCTCAAGGGTGTCCTTATCCATAAGCACATCTTTGGTGGCACCCACCTTCAGCAGTGCTCCATCCTTGAGTACGGCGATGCGGTCACTCATGACCGATTCGCGCATGTCATGGGTGATGGTGATGACAGTGACGCCTTCTTCATTCAATTTCTTGATATAATCAAGCACCGCTTTTCGACCTTTGGGGTCAAGCATGGCCGTCGCCTCGTCGAAAATGATGACATCCGTCCGCATTGCGAGGATGCCGGCGATGGCCACGCGCTGTTTCTGTCCCCCGGAAAGGGCCTGGGGCTCCTTGTCGAGAAATTCGAACATGTCGACTTTCTTGGCATATTCGTCGATCCTCTCGATCATCTCATCTCTCTCGATGCATAGGTTCTCCAGTCCGAAGGCGATGTCGTCTCGGACTGTGACACCGACAAACTGATTGTCAGGGTTTTGGAAGACGATGCCTATTTTCTTGCGGATATCATATACGGTGTGTTCGTCCAGACGGGTTCCGCCGACATTGATCGTCCCCTTGTCGGCGCGCAATAATCCAATCAAAAGTTTCGAAAGCGTGGATTTTCCGCTGCCGTTATGTCCGAGTATGCTTAGCCATTCACCTTTCTTCACGTCCAAAGACACATCCTTCAATGCGGGTGTGTTTTGATAGGAGAAAGAAAGGTCCCTGATTTCAATCATGTTCATAGTATCATCTCCCAAAAGCGATTATCATTATATCAAATTTGCGGTGCGAAAGATAACCTTATATGAAAAAAGCGAGCCGGAGCTCGCCTTGATCAATCAGACCAGTTCGATGATGGCCATCTCGGTCGCGTCTCCACGACGTGGGCCGAGTTTCATGGTGCGGGTATAACCGCCTTGGCGGTCCTTGTAGCGGTCCGCGATATCGTCGAACAGCTTTTGAAGTGCGTTCTTGTCTTCCTCGGTATCGAGGAAACGTACAGTCTTCGCAGCATCCTTGCGTGCTTCAAGCGTGCCTTTTTTGCCAAGCGTGACCATTTTGTCGAACAGTCTGCTCAGCTCCTTGGCTTTGGCTTCGGTGGTCTCGATGCGCTCATGGATGATGAGCTGAGTGACGAGATCACGCAACATCGCCTTGCGCTGATCGCTTCTGCGATTCAGTTTGCGGTATGTGGCCATGGGAAAAACCTCCTATTTGTGTTTTGCGAGTGATAGGTCGAGATCCTCGAGTTTCTGTTTGACTTCCTTGAGGGATTTCTTTCCGAGGTTTCGGACTTTCATCATGTCCTCCTCGGTTTTCTGGGTAAGCTCCTCGACGGTGTTGATGCCTGCCCGCTTCAAACAGTTGTAGCTTCTGACAGAGAGGTCCAAATCCTCGATTTGCATATCGAGCACCTGCGAATTCTGTTCGGAATCCCGTTCTACCATGTATTCTTCTTCTTTGGCTTTCTCGGAAAGTTCCACGATGAGTTCGAGGTGGTTCATCATCATCTTGGACGCGATGCCGAGCGCCTCTTTCGGGGTTGTCGCTCCGTTTGTCTCAATGGTGAGGATGAGTTGGTCCAGATCGGCGCTCTCTTCAACACGCGTCTTTTCCACGTCGTATTGCACCCGTTTGACAGGCGTATAGATGCTGTCGATCGGGATGACACCCACCATCTTGTTATAAGCTTTGTTTTTCTCCGAAGTCACATAACCCACGCCTTTGCGGGCGGCCATGACCATTCGGAGGGACGCCCCTTCATTGACGGTCGCGATATGCTGGTCCTCATTGATGATGCTGACTTCATGGTCGGCCTTGATATCGGCCGCAGTCACGTCCTTGGGTCCTTGCACATCGAGTTCGAGTTCTTTTTCAACATCCGGATCATCACTGTCGATCCTAAGGATGACATCCTTCAAATTGAGGACGATTGTCGTCACATCCTCAACCACTCCCTCGATCGAACTGAATTCATGCTGCACACCGTCTATCTGACAGTTGATGATGGCTGATCCGGGGAGGCTCGAAAGAAGCACCCGTCTTAGGGCGTTGCCGAGTGTGACACCATATCCGCGTTCAAGCGGGGATATCTCGAAAACACCATGGTCCCGTTCGTCTTCGATGATCTTGGTGTCCGGTTTTTCAAATTTTAGATCTTTCAAATGAACAACCTCCTTCTATAGTATTCAATTAGCCACGAGGTCGTTTTGGTGGACGACATCCGTTATGTGGAATGGGGGTTTCGTCTTTGATGGCTGTTATTTCCAATCCTGCAGTCTGCAGGGAGCGGATTGCGGCTTCACGTCCGGGACCGGGTCCCTTGACGGAGACTTCTACACGCTGCATGCCGTGTTCCATCGCGGCTTTCGCACAGGCTTCACTTGAAATCTGTGCCGCGTAAGGGGTGGATTTCCGGCTGCCTTTAAATCCGAGAGCGCCAGCACTGGTCCACGCGATTGCGTTTCCGCTGGGGTCGGTGATGGTCACAATCGTGTTGTTGAAAGTTGAGTGGATATGCGCAACTCCGGATGGAATATTCTTCCTGGTACGTTTTTTGCTTCTAGCTCTACGTGCCATATTGCTCTCCTCCTATTTCTTCTTCTTAGCTACAGTTTTGCGTGGCCCTTTGCGGGTCCGCGCATTGTTTCTGGTCTTCTGTCCGCGTACGGGAAGTTTGCGGCGATGACGCATGCCACGGTAGCTTCCGATTTCCTGTAGCCTTTTGATGTTGAGTGATACCTCGCGTCGGAGATCTCCTTCAACTTTGGTTTGTCCAACCCTCTCGCGGATACGGGTGAGTTCATCGTCTGTCAAATCCTTGACGCGTGTTTCGCCATTGACTTTCGCGTCAGTAACGATATCTTGCGCCAGACTTTTCCCGATTCCGTAAATATAGGTGAGCGAGATTTGGATCTGTTTGTCTCTCGGGATGTCTACGCCTGCGATACGTGCCATAAAAGCACCTCCTATTAACCTTGTCTTTGTTTATGCTTGGGATTGTCGCAAATGACCATGACTTTGCCTTTGCGTTTCACGATTTTGCATTTGTCGCACATTTTCTTTACCGATGGTCTTACTTTCATGTTTGAAATATCCTCCTTTGGAGCGTTGAATGGATGACACTACTTGTGTCGGTAGGTGATGCGCCCACGTGTTAGGTCATACGGCGAGAGTTCCACCGTGACTTTATCGCCAGGTAAGATGCGTATGTAATACATACGGATTTTACCCGAAACGTGAGCCTTGACGGTATGGCCGTTGTCCAGCTCTACTAAGAATTCCGTGTTCGGTAAAGCTTCGACAATCTTGCCTTCCATTTCGAGTTTCTCTTCTTTTGCCATGTCGATTTCCTCCTTTAAAGCGCAGTTAGAATCCGGTATTCCTCTTCGGTTACAAGTACGGTATGTTCAAAGTGGGCGCTCAAGGAGCCATCATGTGTGACAGCCGTCCATTGGTCGCTTTTGACATGGACTTCCTTGCCTCCACTGTTGATCATGGGTTCTATGGCCAATGTCATGCCGGGTTTCAACTTCGGTCCCTTTCCCGGAAGGCCATAGTTCGGAATCTGAGGGTCTTCATGAAGATTGCTTCCTACACCGTGCCCTACGAACTCACGGACAACGCTGTAACCATGGGCTTCGGCATGGGTCTGGACAGCATGGGATATGTCCGATAGTCGGGCGCCTTTCCTGATGGCTTTCAACCCTTTGAAAAGAGCGGTCTCAGTCACATCCAGAAGGGCCTGCGCTTCTTTGGAGATGGTCCCTACCGGATAGGTCCAGGCAGAATCACCGTGATAGCCTTTGTAGTTTGCTCCGATGTCCACTTTGAGAATGTCACCGTTTTTGAGCTTCCTGTCCTTGGATGGGATGCCGTGCACGACTTCGTCATTCAAGGATGTGCATGCGCTTCCCGGGAAACCGCCATAACCTTTGAAGGAAGGTGTGGCGCCGTGTTCAATGACAAGGTCTTCCACGATGCGGTCGATGTCCGCCGTGGTGATGCCGGGACGGACAGCTTTTCTGACGGCATCGTGCGCGAGCGCGACAATGCGTCCCGCCTCTGTCATGAGCTCGATTTCACGTTGGCTCTTTCGGGTGATCATGACATTTCACCGAGCGCCTTCACAATATCGCGGTACACAGCCTCGAACGACTGCATGCCGTTGATATTGACGAGGATGCCGCGGCCCTTGTAATAATCGATGATGGGTTTTGTCTTGGATTCATAGATGTTGAGCCGGTTCCTCACAGATGCGGGCTTGTCATCTTTGCGTTGGTAGAGCTCGCCGCCACACGAGTCGCACACCCCCTCGTTTTTCGGGGGTTTGAACTTGGTGTGATAGGTCTGTCCGCAATCCTTGCAGACACGTCTTCCAACCATCCGTTCCAGAATGACTTCCTTGTCGACCACGATGTTGATGGCTGCTGTCAATTTTGAGTTCATTTCCCTCAGCATATCATCCAGCGCTTTCGCCTGGTCTACAGTTCTGGGATAGCCATCGAGCAGGAAATCATCCTCGTTGTCGTTTTCCAGCAGACGTTTGCGGACAATCTCGTTGGTGATGTCATCCGATACGAGATTCCCGTTGTTGATGTACTTCATGGCTTCAACGCCAAGAGCCTCCCCACGTCTGTTCGCTTCTCTGAACATGTCTCCTGTGGATATATGGGAGAGGCCGTATTCTTCAATCAACCGCTGGGCCTGACTGCCTTTTCCGGCGCCAGGGGGCCCCATGAGCAGTATTTTCAATGGGAACGCCTCCTATCGTATAAATCCGCTGTAGCTCTTACCTTGGACGTCTGTCTTGATCTGTTTGGTGGTTTGAAGTGCGACACCAACCACAATCAAGAGTGAGGTCCCTCCGACCTGCACATAGGCGGGCAGGTTGAAGATGATGGATGTAAAGATCGGAAGCGATGCGACGACAAGAAGGTAAAGCGCGCCCACCACAGTGATCTTGAAGAGCAGTTTGGAGATGTAGTTCTCCGTTTCCACACCGGGACGAACACCTGGGATATAGGCGTTTTGTTTCTGAAGGTTGTTGGATATCTTGTCGGGATTGATCTGCACGAATGAATAGAAGAATGTGAATGTCACGATAAGCACTGCGTAGATCACATACCCTAGCGGTCTTTGATAATTGAACAGCTCATTGAGCCAAAGCCCCGTGGTGGTGCCTTGAAGTTGAGGGAGAAAATTGAGCATGGTCTGGGGAAGGCTCAGAATGGTGACCGCGAAAATGACAGGGATTACCCCTGCCGAGTTGATCTTCAAGGGAATCGAGGAATCCGAACGCCCTTGGAATTTTGCGCTGCTTGGACGGTTCGAGTATTGAACCGGAATCTTCCTTTGCGCTGACTGCATGATGGTGACCCCTATCAAAACGATAAGGTAAAGAAGCACTACAATCGCGAAGATGGAATAGCTGGAAAGATCGCTTCCGTCCGCTGCGACATATTGATCGAACAAGGTGGTGAACATCCCGGGAAGACCCGAAATGATTCCTGCGACAATGATCATGGATGTGCCGTTTCCGATGCCTTTAAGGGTGATCTGGTCAGCAAGCCAGAGCAAGAACGCCGTACCGGCGGTCATGACGATGGCGAGATAGGTATAGGTCAGGAAGTTGGGGTCGACACCGATATCGAAAATCGCATCGCCTGTGAGCGCGAAACCATAAGTCATGCCCATGGCTTGAATGAACGCGAGGCTGAGTGCGAGATAGCGGGTGACCTGATTGAGTTTCTGCTTGCCTGTCTGTCCTTCTTCGTTCCATTCCGAGAAAATCGGTACAATGTCCATCTTCAAAAGTTGCATGACGATGGAGGCTGTGATATACGGACTGATCCCGAGCGCGATGATTGAATAGTTCGACAATGCATTACCCGTGAATGCGTCCATGATGCCGAGGAATCCACCCTGACCTTCAAAGAACTGGGAGATTTCCTCAGTGTTGATCAGCGGCATGTGTATGTAGGTGGCCGCCCTGTAAATCAGGAAAGCCATGAGTGTGAACAAAATCTTCTTCATCAGACTTTTGTTTTTGAATACCGCTTTGATCGTTTCCATTAAATCACCTCGATGGTTCCACCGGCAGCTTTGATTTTCTCTTCGGCGGAGGCCGTGAATTTATGTGCTTTTACGGTGAGTTTTTTCTCAAGTTTTCCGTTTCCGAGAATTTTGACGCCATGTTTGGCTTTGGAGATGTGGCGGTCTTTTAAAAGACGGGTATAATCGATGGTGGCATTGTCGTCATAGGCGTTCAGCCGTTCGACATTCACCGTCGCGTATTCCTTGCGGTGCGGGTTTTTGAATCCGGTTTTTCTGAACCGCTTGTACAAAGGGGTTTGTCCACCTTCGAAATCGAATTTCAGACTTGAACCTGAACGCGCTTTTTGCCCCTTGTGACCGCGTCCGGATGTTTTTCCGTTTCCGCTGGACATACCGCGTCCGACACGCTTGCGGTTCTTCGTGGACCCTGGCGTCGGCTTCAATTCATGTAGTTTCATATGGGTACCTCCTATTTTTCGACAATATTCACTAGGTGATTGACGACTTTGAGCATTCCGCGGATGCTTTCATTGTCATCTTTCACGACGGTCTTGTTGAGTTTTGTGAGACCGAGTGCCTTGGCAGTTTCTCTTTGTCTGGGTGTGGTTTTGATCAGACTTCTTTTCAGCGTGATTTCAAGTTGTTTCATCAGCTCAGAATCTCCTTGGCGGTCTTGCCGCGTGTGCGGGCGACCTGTTCAGCTGTGCGGAGTTGTGAAATCGCGTCCATGGTGGCGCGAACAATGTTGATCGGCGAATCGGACCCGATGGATTTGCTGAGGATGTCCGCCACACCAGCGGCCTCAAGTACAGCGCGGACAGGTCCGCCTGCGATGACGCCCGTACCTTCGACTGCGGGTTTCAGGTAAACTTCTCCACCGTCGTGGTTTCCTGTGATTTCGTGAGGAATGGTCGCACCGTACATCGGTACTGTGACCATATTCCTTTTCGCGACTTCGATCGCCTTCTTGATGGCATCGGGGACTTCCGCGGCCTTGCCGGTACCGAAACCGACTTTGCCTTTTCTGTCTCCGACAACGACCAATGCGCTAAAGCGGAAATTACGGCCACCTTTAACAACTTTCGTGACACGACTTATGTTGACAACGCGTTCTTCGAACTGATCTTCATCTTTTCTTTTCTTCTTTTTACGATTACGTTGCATGGGCTTACCTCCTTCTTAGAATTCCAAGCCAGCGGCGCGAGCTGAGTCGGCCATAGCTTTGATGCGTCCGTGATAGCGGTATCCGCTACGATCGAACACAACGTTTTTGATGTCCTTGTCCAAAGCGCGTTTCGCAAGGTTCTCCCCTACGAATTTCGCACCTTCAATGTTGCTTTTGTTTTCTTGTGCGGCCTCTTGTTCGAGCGTGGAAGCACTGACGAGCGTTTCGCCGTTCACGTCATCAATCAGCTGTGCATAGATGTTCTTGTTGGAACGATACACATTGAAACGCGGACGAAGCGGAGTGCCCATAAGTGTCTTGCGTGCTCTCAAATGCCGCTTTTTGCGCATGGCATTTCTTGATTTCTTGTTAATCATAATCGTCACTCCTAACTACTATTTAGCAGTTTTTCCTTCTTTTCGACGTACTTGTTCATCAGCGTAACGGATGCCTTTACCGAGGTAAGGTTCCGGTCTGCGAACTGCGCGTACGGTGGCGGCGAATGCGCCGACTTTCTGCTTATCTATGCCTGAAACACTGATCTCCGTGTTCTTGTTGACTTCAACGGTGAGGCCTTCAGGAATATCTAGTTCAACCGGTTGTGAATACCCTGCGTTGATGACGAGCTGATTGCCTTTCATCTGTGCACGATACCCCACACCGACCATTTGAAGTTTCTTGTTATACCCTTCACTGACGCCTTTGACCATGTTGAGGAGCACAGCGCGTGTGGTGCCGTGCACCATGCGGTGCGCTTTTGAATCACTTGGTCTTGCAACAGTGAGTTCGTTTTCTTCAAGCGTCACATCCATTTCTGGGTTGACGGTGAAGGAGAGTGTCCCTTTGGGGCCCTTGACTTCAACGTAATCTCCATCGATCGTTGCAGTCACACCCTGAGGTAAAGTGATGGGTTTATGCCCTATACGGCTCATAGTGTGTACCTCCTTTGTTTGATTACCATACGTAGGCGAGAATTTCTCCGCCGACGTTTTGTTTGCGTGCTTCACGGTCTGTAAGAATGCCGCGGGATGTTGAAACGACCGCAATTCCGAGTCCGTTCAGCACTTTCGGGATTTCGTCGCTCTTTGCATATACTTTCAAACCAGGTTTGGAAATGCGTTTGAGCCCTTTGACGACGCGTTCAGACTGCGAGTATTTGAGTGTGACGCGAAGTTTGTCGACCGGTTTGCTTCTGACAACGGTGACTTTTTTTATATAGCCTTCATCCCTGAGCAGCTCAAGCACTTCTTTTTTGAGCTTGGATGCAGGCATGTCGACAGTTTCATTCTTCATTTGATTCGCGTTTCTGATACGGGTGAGCATATCAGCGATAGGGTCTGTCATTACCATGTGAATTGCCTCCTCCCAATAACTAGGAATATATATTTTACCAACTTGCTTTTTTAACGCCCGGGATTTGACCCTTGTATGCGAGTTCACGGAAACAAATACGGCACAGCTTGAACTTGCGGATCACTGAATGAGGACGGCCGCAACGTTCACAGCGGGTGTATTCCCTGACTTTGAATTTCTGTTCGCGCTTTTGTTTTGCAATCATAGATTTTTTAGCCATAGATAGCCTCCTTATCCTTTTCTAAACGGCATGCCGAATTGCGCTAGAAGGGTCCGAGCCTCTTCGTCGGTTTCGGCAGTGGTTACAATGACGATGTCCATACCGCGTACACGGTTGACTTTGTCATATTCGATTTCCGGAAAGATCAGCTGTTCTTTCACACCGAGGGTGTAATTCCCACGGCCGTCGAATGCGTTCGCACTGACACCTTGAAAGTCGCGCACACGTGGAAGCGCAATGTTGATAAGCTTTTCTAGAAAGTCATACATTCTTTCATCGCGGAGGGTCACTTTGGCACCGATCGCCATGCCTTCTCTCAATTTGAAATTGGCGATGGATTTCTTCGCTTTTGTCACCACGGGTTTCTGTCCGGTGAGACGGGTCAGTTCTTCGACTGCATCGTCAAGCACCTTGGAATTGTCTACTGCATCCCCGATCCCCATGTTGACGACGATTTTCTCTATGCGTGGGGCCTGCATCACTGAAGAGTATTCGAACGTATCCATAAGCGAAGGTCGAATTTCTTCTCTGTATTGTTTTTTAAGATGGTTCATCCACTGATGCCTCCTTTCATGTTAGTCCAGAACCTCTCCGGTTTTCTTGGAAACGCGGACTTTTCTGGTAACTTCCTGTTTCTTCTGTGTTTCCGTGATGGTCTTATAACCAACTCTGGTCACGTCTTTCTTGTCGACAAGCATGACGTTCGAAGCATGGATGGGCGCCTCGTATTCGAGTATGCCACCCTCAGGATTGGCTTGAGTAGGTTTCGCGTGTTTCTTAACGATATTGATGCCTTCGACCAGCACTTTGTCTTCTTTCGGGTATGTTCTAAGGACTGAGCCTTCTTTTCCCCGGTCTTCACCGGTGATGACACGGACTTTGTCCCCTTTGATTATTCTCATGCGGATTCCTCCTACTCTTTATAGTACTTCCGGAGCCAGCGAAAGGATTTTCATGAATCCATCTTCGCGAAGCTCGCGCGCCACAGGTCCGAAGATGCGTGTGCCTTGGGGTGATTTGTCTTCTTTGACAATCACGGCGGCGTTGTCATCAAAACGGATGTAGGACCCGTCCTTGCGGCGGACCTTGTTTACCGTGCGGACGATGACGGCTTGGACGATGTCGCCTTTTTTGACCGTTCCGCCCGGTGTGGCTTGCTTTACGGATGCGGTGATGATATCACCGATGGTTGCGTATTTTCTTCCGGTGCCACCAAGGATTTTGATAGCCATGATCTCACGGGCGCCGGAATTGTCAGCGATTTTGAGTCTCGATTGTTGTTGAATCATCCTAAAGAACCTCCTTTTAAGCTCTTTTAAACAAGAACTTTACTCTCTACGATTTCGAGCAGACGGAAGCGTTTGGTCTTGGATAGTGGACGGGTTTCCATGATCTTGACAACGTCTCCGACTTTAGCTTCGTTGTTCTCATCGTGTGTGATTAATTTCGTAGAATGTGTGACGCGTTTTCCGTATTTCGCGTGTTTTGTATAGCTTTCAACGGATACCGAGATGGTTTTGTCAGGTTTGTCTGAAACCACGGTGCCGATGAATACTTTCCGGTTATTGCGTTCCATCAAATTCTCCTCCCGTTTCATTTGGCATTGCGCTCGTTGAGTACTGTTTTCATGCGCGCAATCGCCTTTTTGACATTGCTGATGCGAGCGGTGTTTTCAAGCTGACCGGTCGCTTGTTGGAACCGAAGGTCGAACAGTTCACGTTTGAGTGTTCCGATTTCTTCGTTGATTTTAGCATTTTCCCATTTACGGATTTCATTAGTCTTCACTAAAATCACCACTTTCTTTCTTGATCACTTTTGTCTTGACGGGGAGCTTGTGCGACGCAAGACGCAGTGCCTCGTTGGCCACTTCTTCAGAGACCCCGGCAACCTCAAGCATGACGGTCCCTTCTTTGACGACAGCTACGAAGTTTTCAGGAGACCCTTTACCTGAGCCCATGCGGACTTCGAGGGGTTTGGCGGTTTTCGCCATGTGGGGGAAAATTCTGATCCAGACTTTCCCTTGACGTTTCATGAAACGGTTGACCGCGATACGGGCGGATTCGATCTGACGGTTGGTGATCCATGCGCCTTCAAGCGACTGAAGACCGTAGTCACCGAAACTGACTGTCGTTCCGCCTTTCGCTTTGCCTTCGTACGATACACGATGAGGGCGTCTATATTTTGTTCTTTTTGGTATTAACATGATTAACTAGCCCTCCTTTTTTTGCTAGGCAGGATTTCACCTTTGTAAATCCATACTTTCACACCGAGCTTACCGTATGTAGTATGCGCTTCTGTTGCGGCATAATCAATGTCCGCACGCAGGGTGTGAAGGGGGACGTTTCCTTCGCTGTAGCCTTCTTCGCGAGCGATTTCAGCTCCGCCAAGCCGACCTGATACAAGGGTTCTGACCCCTTTGGCGCCGCTACGCATAGCGCGTTGGATGGCCATTTTCTGGACACGTCTGAATGATGCGCGATTCTCAAGCTGGGATGCGATGCTGTCCGCAACGAGCTTTGCGTTCAGCTCAGGTTTTTTCACTTCAACGACATTCAGAATGATCTGCTTGTCAGTGAGTGCCTTAAGCTTGTCGACAACCGCTTTTTTAACTGAGCCTTCACGTCCGATGACCATGCCTGGCTTGGCGGTATGGACTGTGATGACGATTCTATTCTTCAAACGTTCGATTTCGATGTTCGAAACCGCCGAGTTTACATAGAGTTCCTCTAACATTTCGCGGATCTTGATGTCTTCTTGGAGAAGATCGGCGACATCGTTCTTGTCCGCGTACCAACGAGAATCCCAGTCTTTGATGATGCCAACTCTTAATCCTAGCGGATTAACTTTCTGACCCATATAAGATTCCCTCCTTTACTCTTTTTCAGCCACGACGACGGTCGTATGGCTGGTTCTTTTCAAGATTTGTGTTGCGCTTCCTTGAGCACGGGGGCGGATCCTTTTGAGTGTCGGACCTTCTCCCACATATATTTCCTTGATATAAAGATTGTCTGTATCCATGCTGTAGTTGTGCTCAGCATTGGCCACGGCGCTTTTGAGTAGTTTTTCAACGACAGGCGCAGCGGCTTTAGGTGTGTGTTGCAGGATCGCAAACGCATCACCGACATCTTTGCCTCTGATCGCATCGATCACGAGCTTGACTTTGCGCGGTGCAATGCGAACGGTTTTAACTTGTGCTTTGGCTTCCATGTAATCCACCTCTACTTCCTGACTGCTTTTTTATCTTTTTCGTGTCCACGGAAAGTCCTAGTAGGAGCGAACTCTCCTAGTTTGTGGCCGACCATGTCTTCGGTGACGTACACAGGGATGTGTTCTTTTCCGTTGTACACCGCAATGGTATGCCCGACAAAATCGGGAAAGATGGTCGAACGTCTTGACCACGTCTGAATGACCTTTTTCTTGTTATCCTGGTTAAGCTTCTCAATTTTGGACATCAGATGCTCGTCGCAAAATGGACCTTTCTTGATTGAACGTGCCATGTGAGTTCCTCCTTTCTATTTCTTCCTGCGTCTGACGATCAGACGATCGCTGGATTTTTTGCCGCGGCGTGTCTTGAGTCCGAGGGTTGGTTTACCCCAAGGAGACACTGGGCTTTTGAGTCCGATGGGTTGACGGCCTTCCCCGCCACCATGAGGGTGGTCTGTCGGGTTCATGACTGAACCGCGTACAGTCGGGCGAATGCCGCGATGACGGTTTCTTCCCGCTTTTCCGTAGTTGATCAGTTCATGGTTCTCGTTGCCGACCTCTCCGATGGTGGCGCGGCATGTGCCGAGAATCCTGCGAACTTCGCCGGAAGCGAGTTTGACGAGGACATACTTGTCCTCACGACCGAGGATTTGAGCCCGGGTTCCCGCTGAACGTACGAGTTGGGCACCCTTCTTCGGAGTCAATTCAATGTTGTGCACTATGGTGCCTACCGGGATTTCCTTAAGGACTTTTGCGTTGCCTACCCTGATGTCGGCGTCTGAGCCCGAGACGATTTTGTCTCCGACCTTAAGCTTCTTGGGTGCGAGAATATAGCGTTTCTCACCGTCGATATAATGGACGAGGGCGATATTTGCGCTACGGTTCGGGTCGTATTCAATGGTTTTGACGCGGCCTTCGATGCCGTCCTTGTCACGTTTGAAATCGATCAGGCGGTATTTTTGTTTCGCTCCGCCACCTTGATGGCGGACCGTCATTCTTCCTTGGTTGTTCCGGCCCGATTTCTTGGAAAGGGACACAAGCAAGGAGCGTTCGGGTTTACTGGTCGTAATTTCAACATTGTCAAGACGGGTCATGTTCCTAAGGCCGTTGGTTGTTGGTTTGTATTTCTTTAAAGCCATTTCGCTAACCTCCTTTTTCGCTGATTAGTTACGCTGAGAAAATTTCGATACTGTCGTCTTTGCCGAGTTCGACGATGGCTTTGCTCACTTTTGCTTTGAAACCTTCGTATTGTCCGACACGACGTTTTTTATGGGGCATGTTGATTACATTCACGTTGAGCACGCTGACATCGAAAAGCTCTTGGACAGCTTTCTTGATCTCAATCTTGTTGGCTCGTGCGTCTACCTCGAATGTGTATTTGTTTTCGTCTTCAACGAGTTGCATGCTTTTTTCTGTGATGATTGGGCGCTTAACAATTTCTGAAGCAAGCATTATGCAAGCACCTCCTCATAATTTTTGACGGCATCCCTGGTTGTGAGCACGGTTTCAGCATTAAGCACATCATACACACTTGCGCTGGACACGGTTTTCACTTCGACTTCAGGAATGTTGCGGGCTGCGCGTACGACCTCCGGAGCGTATTCACTCAACACAATGAGCGTACGTCCTTCAAGTTGAAGGTTGTTGAGCACTTCAACCATGTTTTTGGTCTTCGCGGTTTCTAGCGCGAGTCCATCGAGTACGACTAGCTTCTCTTCTTGCACCTTGAGAGAAAGCGCCGATTTGAGTGCGAGTCTTCTTACTTTGCGATTCACACTCAGCGTATAATCTCTCGGTGTAGGACCGAAAACCACGCCTCCGCCTACCCATTGCGGGGAACGGATGGAACCTTGACGGGCACGGCCTGTGCCTTTCTGACGCCATGGTTTGCGTCCGCCGCCTCGGCGTTCGCTGCGTGTTTTGGTTTTGTGTGTCCCTTGACGCTTCGCGGCTCTATGAGCCTTGACGACATTGTAAAGGGCATCCTGGTTCGGTTCGATTCCAAACACTGTATTGGCGATGTCGACTTCTTCGACATTGTTTCCTGTTTGATTCAACACTGTGACTTTTGGCATTCCAAGTCCTCCTTTCGCGTACTATTCCGCAGTCTCTTCTGAGCTGCCGGAACGATCGTATTGTTTAGGGTCGAGCGGTTCAACCGGAGTCGCTTTGACACCGTTGCGAACGACTACCATTCCTTTTTTAGGACCAGGTACATTCCCTTTTACAAGCAAGAGATTGCGTTCCGGGTCTACTTTCACAATCTTGAGATTTTGGATTGTGACGGTTTCATGTCCCATGTGTCCAGGAAGTTTCTTCCCTTTCAAGACATGGTTCGGTGCGATGGTTCCCATCGCGCCGGGCCCTCTGTGATAATGAGAACCGTGCGTCATCGGGCCGCGTCCCTGATTATGGCGTTTGATTGCACCTTGGAATCCTTTACCTTTACTGGTTCCAGTCACATCAATGATTTCCCCAGCTTCGAATATGTTGACTCCGATCTCCTGACCTACTTCGAAATTCGCCATTTCCTCACCGACGATTTCTTTCAAGTAGCGCTTAGGGTTACTGTTCGATTTTGCGGCATGCCCTTGTTCGGGCTTGTTTGTGCTTTTTTCGCGCTTATCTTTGAATCCGAGTTGAAGCGCTTGATAACCGTCGTTTTCAACGGTTTTCTTTTGCAGAACAACGTTCGGTTCACAACTGACGACGGTTACCGGGACGAGATGTCCTTGTTCGTCGAATATTTGTGTCATACCTTCTTTTGTTCCTAAGATACCTTTGGCCATGAGTACACCTCCTATTTAATTAATTACTTCAAGATGATATCGACACCGGATGGCAGATCCAGGTGCATGAGACTGTCGATGGTTTGAGGATTCGGGTCCACAATATCGATCAGGCGTTTGTGCGTACGGCGTTCGAATTGTTCACGGGACTTTTTGTTGACGTGAACACTGCGCAATACGGTAAACACCTCTTTTTCCGTTGGCAACGGGATGGGTCCGGAAATCTTGGATCCGGTTTTCTTCACCGTGTCAACGATTTTTTTGGCCGATTGATCGAGCAACCTGTGGTCGTATGATTTCAATCGGATACGAATGTTTTGGTTTGCCATTCTTGTTCCTCCTTCCGCCTACATCAATGTATAGACTTGCTCCATGGAAATATCTTGATCACGCCCGGATTCGTCAAGACAACGCGTATAGGCGTGTCAACAACCTCCCACTTCACAGCCGACTTTTCAAAAGTCTTAAGTATGATATCAAAGCCACCGATTAATTTCAAGGTTTTTGTAAACTTTTTTTAAAAAATGAGAACCCTCCATATATCAATCATTCGAACAATGTGATGAAATGGCGGTCATATTCAATGATCCCTTCTTTTTTCATACAGGCCAACTCCCTTGATAAAGAAGGTCTTTGCACGTTAAGAAACGACGCCAGGACAGCTTTGCTTTCTATATTTACGCGGTATGCGCGCGTGAGGTTTTCATTCACCACACCGTATCTCTGGATATAGAAAACGATTCGTTCTCTTAAGGTGTTTAATCTCAACATTTTGTTCTCCAAGCTGAAATCCAGTGCTTTTTCACTTAGATACTTCAAATAAAATGAACGGAATTTTGCATTTTCCCGTAGCAGCTGATCAAGTTTCTTTCGGCTCAGGAAATACACTTCACTCACTTCTTTAGCAACAAGATACCCAGGATACTCCGGGGTATCGGAATGAATCAGAAAATCACCGAATAGCTCGTTTGACTTCAAGGATGACAAGACTAGCTTGCGCCCCTCACGGTCATAATGGATCAAATCCACCCTTCCCGTGGCGATGAACCCTACCGAATCACATGTTTGACCTTCGCGAGAGATGATGTTCCCTTCAGAATATACGCACGCCAAAGACATGTGCTGACGTATATCGTCATCATTGCAAACCGTTTTCATAACAAACCTCCGTTAATGTAACATGGGTTACATGTTTTTAATGGGATTTCATTGTACCATAACAATGGATTGGAGGAAATGATAATGAAAAAACTGACACTTCTCTCATTATTTTTAATGGTAACATTGCTTGCAGCTTGTGCTGATACGGGTGAGGATGAAACTTCACTAAACGTGGTCGTCCCCGCAGGATCGCCCATGTTTTCACAACTGTATTTGCAGGCGAACCAAGCAGACTACGAATCGTTCTCGCTGAACGTGGATACGGTTCAGGGGGCTGACACCCTCCCAGCGGCCTTCGGCAGCGAAAGTCACGACATCATTTTTGCACCCACAAACCTGGGAGCCAGACTCATTGACACTGGAGTTCCCTACAGCTTTGCAGCCGCAGTCACACATGGTAACTTGTATCTTGTATCCGATGAACAAATCACAATCGAATCCATAGAGGACCTCTCGGGTAAGAACGTCACCCTGTTCGGTCAAAACGCTACTCCTGACATTGTGCTAAGGACCCTGATCAAGCAAGCCGATCTTGATGAAGAGCCCAATTTGAGATACATGGATTCCGTTCAAAGTGCGTTGTCTGAGTTCAAGACTGATGAAGCGGATATCGTCATGTTGGCGGAACCCCTTCTAAGCACACTTGAGAACAATGATGCATCCATGAACATATTGGACCTTCAGGAATCTTGGAAAGATGCCTTCGGTCAAGACGCTTATCCGCAATCCGGCGTGTTCATTCATGATGATGTGGATCCTTCAACCGCAGGAGACTACCTCAATGCATTGGAAGAAAGCATTCAACAAGCCAACGAATCCCCCGAATCCGTGGCCGACTTGGGCGAGAGCCTGGATGTCCCATTCGCCAAGGACATTCTTGTCTCAGCCATACCGAGAAGCCACTTGAAATTCGTACATGCGCAAGATGCCAAAGAGGACCTGGAATTTTACTTTCAAAAAATTCTCGAACTGAACCCTGCGCTGATCAACGACACCCTGCCTAGTCCGTCTTTCTACATGACCCGTCATGAAGAATAAATGGCTTCCCTTTCTCACGGTACTAGTCCTCGTTCTGCTTTGGCAGATTCAAGCGATAAGGATTGGGAACAGAACGCTTTTTCCTTACCCTGTCGATACCGCAAATGCGCTTTTCGAACTGCTTTCCAGCACAGATACCTATCGCATCATCGGACTATCGATGTTCCGGCTCATCTTTTCCGCCGGATTGTCCAGTTTAGTCGGAATCGGTGTAGGCATCCTAGCAGGTCTGAAACCGATGATAGCGAGCGCACTCACCCCGATTGTGAGCACCCTTCGCACATTGCCTGTCGCTTCGCTCATTGTCGTCATCCTGATTCTTTTCGGACAACAGTTCGCCTTGTACGTCATCACATTCCTTATGCTATTTCCGCTCAACTATGAAGCCGCAAGACAAGGCATTGCCAATATAGAGAGAAGCCTCGAAGAAGTTCTGACCTTGGAAAGCGACCACATTCTCAAAGGTCTTTGGAAAGTCAGGATTCCCCTTGCACTTCCCTATATTAAAACTGGTTTCCTTCAAAGCATCGGCATCGGTTTCAAGGTCCTGGTTGTCGCGGAGTTCATCTCACAGACTCCCAGAAGCATCGGATATGCCCTTTACATGGGCAGAATCACAATCGCTTATGACGTCGTATTCGCTTGGACCGTGCTTCTCATTGCCATAGTCATCAGCATTGAGCACTTTATCAAGCGTTTGAAATCCTACTAAAAAGTCACCTTCAAGGTGACTTTTTCAATTGCTGAGAAACATACTCATGAATTGTCATTGCGCCCTTTTTCTTACGGGGAAACACTTCCCTGATGCTGGTATAATCATCTATGAAATTGACCACCCAGCTTTCCAGGTAACGCGGAGGACGGATGTTCAAAGGAAACATATGTTTGATGATGATGTCTTTTTCCTTGCGGGTCAGATCGAAATATTGTTCGGCATTGTCACATGCGACCCTCGCATGTGTGAAACCGTGTTTCTTGAATAGCGATTTGTGTTTCTTTTTCCCTTCCACATGCCAATCATACAAAAAGAAGTCATGGAGCAAAGCTCCTCTAACCACGGCCTTTGTGTCAAGTTTTAATTTTTTGGCGACTAGGTAGGCCCTGAAAGCGACCTCGATGCTATGATCATAGAGCGTGATCGTCTTATGGTGGATGAATTGACGCTGTTCCTGGAATTTGGGGTGACTCAATATGTCCTTCCCGAAGTGATAAAATTCCTTGAACTCATCCATTGTCTTCTTTTCCATCATCATCATTTTGGGAACGACCTTTGTTGCGAATGTTAATTTTCAAGTTGGGAAAACCTTTATACAAATGGCTGGATGTGATCCGCCCCATGAGCCGTTGTAAAACTGATAGTTCTTTTTTGGTGCCGTTCCCCGCCACATTCGTCAAATGAGATTTCACTTTTTCCAAATCTGTCTTCACTTCATTGATCGGCACATTCGAACGAATTCTCCCAAGGGTGTGTGAAACCGTATCCTTCAGGGTTTTAAGACGTTTGTTTTCACTCATTCCTGTGGTTTCATCCAATTTCTCCGACAGACTTTCCAGCCGTCTTTTGAAGGAGACCATCCATTTTTTGAAATTGAACAACATGACCGTTGTCAATACAGCGTCAGCGATCACGTACACACTCAGTATCTGAACCATGACTCTCATGCTTGCGGGGGCGATTCCTTCAACCATGGGAACAATGAATGGAATATGGACCAAAAGATAGAGCGCAGTGCCGAACACTCCCCATATAAGGGTATATTTCAGACATACGAAGCCATTATAGTTGTACTTTTGAGTGGAATAATCCCACCACCTGGCGTGAAAGACTTTCAGCAGAAGCATCCCGCCGATCAATTCAAACAGTGTGGTGACTACGACGACTGTGAAGAATACGGTTAATATATCCGAGAGATCCAGCAGCGCATACGTCTGTCTCAAGAAAGTGTCCACGAAGACATGCAGGAACAACGCACTGAAACCATAGATTGGTATCATCGGCCCGTTGAGGAATCCTCTGTTGACGAAACGTCTATGCTTGTATAAGTAAAAAGCGACTTCAATGATCCAGCCTACCAAAGCATATATGAAAAATATTGCGAGATAAGTCAAGCGGACTCCTCCTTTCAACATGGTCTCCTTGAATTATAACTTGTTTCACCCTTTTTTCACAATGACCGTGTGGGCTATCAGTCAGCTTCCCTCATGGTCGCAAGCATGACTGCCTTGATGGTATGCATCCGGTTTTCCGCCTCTTCAAAGACGACGCTTTTATCGGATTCTATGACCGCGTCAGTGACTTCCATCTCGCCTTGGGATATATTGGGATACAAAGAACCGAAAGTATCGGCAATCTTGGCACCAACCTCTGTGTCTGTACCATGAAAAGCAGGCAGACAATGCATGAAGATTGCTTTTTCACTGGCGTGATCCATCATCCTGTCATTCACTTGGTATGGATGCAAAGCCTCAATCCTTGACCTCCAGGTCTCTTGTGATTCACCCATGGATACCCACACATCGGTATAGACGACATCCGCATTTCTAACCCCTATGATGGGATCCTCTTCCAAAGTGATGCTTCCACCACTCTTTTCAGCGATGCTTTTACACCTATCCACAAGGTGCTGATCGGGCCACAGTGCTTTCGGAGCGACCGCCGTAAAATGAAGTCCCATCTTGGCGGCGCCGATCATCATCGAATTGCCCATGTTGTTACGGGCATCGCCGATGAAGGAAAGACGTACCCCTTCGAGGGTTCCAAAATGTTCCTTGATGGTAAGGAAATCCGCAAGAATCTGGGTCGGATGGTACAAATCCGTGAGACCGTTCCATACCGGCACTCCGGCATGCTCTCCCAAAGTGACCACATCCGAATGGAAATGCCCTCTGAACTGTATGCCGTCATACATCCTACCAAGCACCCTGGCAGTGTCCCTGATGGATTCCTTCTTGCCCATCTGGGATCCGGAAGGACCGAGGTAAGTCACGCCCATACCCAAATCATAAGCCCCGGCTTCAAATGCACAACGGGTGCGGGTGGAGTCCTTCTGAAAGAGCAGGACGACATTTTTACCCGCCAGATGCGTATGTTTGATGCCCTCTTTTTTTTCCTGTTTCAACTGAGCCGCCAGATTGAGAAGTTCATGGAGTTCTCCGGCAGTGAAATCCAACAACGTGAGAAAATTCCTGTTCGTCAAATTCATTTTTATTCCCCTTTCCGTTCTCTTGTGATGGGCATGCTCATGCATCTGGGTCCGCCTCTGCCTCTTGAGAGTTCACTGGATGGAATCTCAAGCACCGTCACGCCTTTTCGCCTAAGCAGGTGATTGGTGACATGGTTTCTTGAATACGCCACCACTTTCCCCGGTTCTATGGCGAGGGTGTTGGCCCCGTCGTTCCATTGTTCCCGTTCGCTGTCCACGATGTCCTCTCCGCCGCAGGAGATCAATTCTATCTCATGTCCAAGGTGCTTTCTCAATATTTCATCCAAAGTGGTGACGGTTTTGTCAATCTTGAGCGCACCGTCTTTAGCCTTCGTGATTTCGAAGACCGTCATCGTCCTGAACACATCGCTGTGCACTGTGAAGATTTTTTCATCAACTTGGGTGAAAACCGTGTCCAGATGCATGAAAGCCCTGGAGCTTGGAATGTTGAAAGCGAGAATGGTTGTGAATGTCTCTTTGTGTTCAAATATGCTCCGCGCGAGGGACTCTATCGCGTTGGGATCCGTTCTCATGCTTATGCCGATGGCCAGCACCTTTTCATTGAGGACAAGCACATCCCCGCCTTCAAGCGAGTGTGGCTGAGTCCTTTCATAATACGTGTTGAAATCCGCCGCCTTGAACCGGGGATGGTGCTTGAGCATGAAATCGGAGAAGAGCGATTCCCTTTGGCGGGTGGAGGTGAACATGTGATTGATCGCGACACCTGAGCCGATACTTGAGAAGGGATCCCTTTGAAAAAGGATGTTTGGCATGGGATCCGTGTAGAACGGATACTCGCTTTCGAGCATTTCCATGATCGTACCACCGAAATGTTCTGGGATTTCTGTTTTTTTAATTCCAGCGATCATCTTCTCCACCATCTCATGTGTGCTCATCCCTCTCAGATAGCTATAGATCGCATCCACGCCACTCTTGGTTTCAACACGGGCCTCTTTGATGAACTGACGTACAAACGCAGACACTTCATTTTCTCCCACACTGTCGAGCGCCTCGCTGACAAGGTCCGTCAAATAGAGCACTTCAACTCCTTCTTGTCTGAGCGTTTCCGCAAAGGCATCATGCTCGTCCCGTGCGACATCCAAAAAGGGAATATCATCAAAAAGCAGTCTATCAAGCACTTTTGGTGTCAAATTTTCAAGTTCCTTGCCGGGTCTGTGCAACAACACGGTCTTTAGTTTCCCGATTTCAGAATAAACATTGATCATTCAGTCACTTCCTAACAGTCTTATATATTCTAGGCACACGTTTGCCAACATCGCATAATACTTCGTAACTTATGGTGCCGAGTCGTTGCGCCACATGGTCCGCATCAATGTGCTTGTTTCCGAAAAGTATCACGTCATCATATAGCTCAATGTTTTCATCGATTTTCACAAATGTCATGTCCATGCAGACACTTCCGACCATCCGATATGTTCCACCTTTGATCCACACCATGCCATCCTGATTCTTCCGTATCCAACCATCCGCATATCCGATAGGAAGTATTCCGATCCTCTCATGCGACGATGCGCGATAGGTGATGCCATACCCCAAGTAATCCCCTGGTGATAAATGTTTGATTTCTACAATCTGACTCTTGAGGGTCATCACAGGGCTTAGATAACTGAGTCTTCCTTCCAAGGAGTAACCATAGAGGGATATTCCCGTGCGGGTATGGGTAGTGAGATTCATGTCTTTTTCATATTTGACAACCGCGGAGGAATTGGACACGTGGACCATGGCGGGGAGATAGGGTAATTGTTCCATGATGGAGTGAAACGCATTGTATTGACGTGATAAATACGATTCATCGGAATCCGAGGTCGCAAAATGGGTGAATACACCCTCCAAAGACCACCCATTTCTTTTTTGGGCTTCGTGAAAAACGTCCAAAATGGTAGGAACATCCGTAAATCCGAGCCTGTGCATGCCCGTATCGGCTTTCACATGAAATCTGTAATTCACACTTGATGCCTTCATTGAATGATAGACAGTGTCGTTTGTCAACGTGAAGATGAGACCGTTTTCCGCAAGACAAGGCAAGTCTTGCGGTTTGATGGGACCCATGATGAGAATATCGATATCGAGTTTCAAGGTCTTCAGTTCAAGCGCTTCTTCTATCAGGCTCACCGCGAACAAATCCACTCCGTGATGTTCATGAAGATGCATCACGACTTCTTTGGCCCCATGTCCGTACGCATCAGCCTTGACAACGGGAATCAGTGTCTTTCCTTGGGAAAGGTGCCTAAGGGCATTGTAGTTTCCACTGAGCGCATCAAGATCTATCTCTGCCCATGTGGGCCTGAACCTCCTAGACATAGGCTTTCACCACGTACGGTGAAGTCATCAGTGATAAAAGGCTACCATATTTCAATTTGAACCTCAATGTGTCGCCTACTGTGTAATCGGTCATGGAATCCGTGATATCCGCGATGATGTGATCACTACTGCTTCCGATCAACGTGACAGATTCATCGAAAGGCATGAGCTCATTATGGTCCACATCTTGTTTTCCGATTGCGAGGATTGCACGTTTTCTGGTTCCCTTGTCCTTGAAAACAGGTTTTTTCCCGAAAGCGTCCATCCCTGTCTCACCTTCGGGATAGGACGGTTTCACCTTCGCTTCGACGATATCGGCCTCAAGCACGAACACATCGTCATAAAATCCCTCCAAGGTCGTGCCATAGGAGGTCTCTCTTCCGAGCGCTAACGCCTCACCTATCCTGAGATTGGTCATAGTCCCCTTCGGTGCGGCATCCAAAAACGCAAGCTGTGAGGAGTTCCCTCCGGAAATCATTTTGAGTGGTCTTCCAATCACCGACTGAACTGACCTCACCACCTTGTCAAGTTTTTGAATCGTGCTCTTGGTTGGTAACACACCACCGTGACATGTGACATTGGTCCCAATTCCATATAGCTTGATATGGGACAGGGATTCTATCTCCTTCGCATAATCGGAAATGGGCTCGGTGTGATACGCCCCTTCCCTCAAATCACCGATATCGACCATGAAAATCACCTTGTGCACCACACCTTGATTTTTAGATGCCTCGTTAAGGCCGTGGATGGTTGCCAATTCGGAATTTAGGGAAATATCAGCATGCCGGACCACTTCGGACAATTCATGGATTGAAGGCAGTCGCAGCAACACTTTTTCAGCGTCTGTTTGCATGCCTTGCAAATTCTCTATCCTCGAATCCGCGACATAAGGTACTTTGACATCGTTGATGACCTTCATCAGGCGAGGGTCTGCCCGGAAGACTTTAGATACCACCATCATGTCCAAATCGTTTGCTTCAAGATGTTTTTTCATCCTGACAAGGTTATGCTTGTATTTTTTCAAATCAATGGTCATCCTGGGATATTTCATCAAACCCCTCCATCCTGAGAGAAGAGAAAAGCAATTTCATAGCCTCGACCTCATGCTTCAATGATAACACGCCCGCAGCCGCAAAGATATAATCATGGTCCTTATGAATTTTGACATCTGTCCCGGGCATCATTCTGCTTTGATGGGTCTTGATATATTCCTCGATGATGGATTCTGTATTATCAAGATTCACGAGGGCACCGCCTGTCAAAATGATGTGTTTCACACGCGATACATCCCTACCCTCAGGAATCACTTTTCTACCTGAGGAGGTGTAAACTTTGCGAAGGTTGCCGACGTGACGATCAAGCGCCTTGAAAACGCATATTCTGCTCAAAGCCTTGACGAATGTTTTCTGCAAGTCTGATTCGGGCATATAAGTGTACTGTTCCTTAAGCGATTGTAACGTTCCCGCATCAATTGTCTCTTTTTCCATGAATGCCGTCTCATCCAGGTTCTCCCATACATTTTGGACATTCACAAAGACACCGAGATCACCCTCGACTGTTCTTTTCTCCCTGGGCTCCCCCTCCATGAACGCCTGGTATTCTTCCCTGGGGTCAGTGATCGAATGGACATCAGTGGTTGCGCCTCCGACATCGATGACCATGAGGTTTCCTAGATGCTTGCTGAGCAACATCGCGGACTCCATAACGGCGCCTGGCGTAGGCATGATCGGACCATCGATTTTCTCCTTGATATGATACATGCCTTTCGCTTTGGTGATATTCGCCTCAAACGTCTCGTAAATGATTTTTCTCAAGGGTTGGATGTTCATGTAGTCCACCCTCGGGTATACATTTTCAGTGATGGTCAACTGTGAAAGCTGGTCGCTGGCTTCAAAATAGTCTTTGATCCTCGAGATGTTCTCTTTGTTTCCGGCATAGACTATAGGCACATCCAATTTCAAAGATTCAATTTTTTTGATGTTGTTGAACGCTGTGCGACGATCACCATAATCCGTTCCTCCCGAGACCAGGACAATGTTCGGTTTGACGTTCTTGATGGTTTTAAGGTCCTCCTGCTCCAAATCACCTGCGGTGATAAGCCGGATGTTCCCGCCGGCATTGAGAGCCGCTTCCTCCGCGGCTCTCACGGTCATATCATAGACAAGGCCCGAAACCGTCATCCGCAACCCTCCGGCCGCACTCGATGTGGCAAACATGTGCTCAAAACATACTGGTTCCCCGACATGAGTCTCCAGATTACCCACCGCTTGGTCGAGACCTTCCCTCACATCGGTATCCACCGTGGTGTTCGCCACACCGCGTCCAATGAATGCGGGATCAGGATTATACATAAATGCGTTCACGACGGTGGTGGTGCTTCCGATTTCAGCGACCAGAACATCAACCTTCATGGGGACGCATCGCCTTGTGCTGCTGAATGATGAAGGTGGCTACATGCTGGCCGGTCGTGCCTCTTCCGAATCCCTGATCGACATGATGTTTACGTGCAACCTCCGGTGTGACCTGTGTGCCGCCTGCAATCAGGATCAAGCGGTCTCTCACACCTCTTTCCACCGCATACTCATGAAGCTTTTTCATATTCTTGTAGTGAACATTGTCGTGGGAAATCACTGTGGACATGAGTACTGCATCCGCATTTGTCTCTATGGCGGCGTCAATGAATTTCTCTATGGGGACACTGGTGCCCAGGTACTCGTAGGTGATGCCGTATTTTTCTACGCCTCCATGTTTGATGTCCAATACTTCGCGCATGCCGACGCTGTGCTCATCATCGCCACCTGTTCCCGCAATGATCTTCAAGGGATTCTTTTTCACGTAATCAAAAATCTGTTCTTCTGAGATAGTGTCCAACTGTTCCGGCAGTGTCAGTTTTGAAATGTCGATATCAAAATTCACACGGCCTTTGATCTGGACGCGTGTGCCTTCACTCGGATGCAAGATCTCAGAATGTATGGCCTCCACATCCTGAAGGTTCATCCGTCTTCCAGCCTCAATAGCCGCCTCAACGGCCACACGCTTCTCCAGAGGAAAGAACAAGTCAACAGTGACCACACCATCTCCGAGCCATTCAACCTCCGGTTTTACCAGGTTCGAATTACGGTATTTCTCCGATTCGTCCAACCTCAGATAAACGTTATCATTCTCATCAAGCTCGTCTATATATTGAATTTTTTCCGGCTTTTCAAAAGTGCAGCCTCCGATAAGGTCTGCCGCTTTCAATGGTTTCTTTGAGGCAAACTGTTTAATATTGTTGTAACCGAAATGGGCGGTGACTGGTGCCATATAATCCTCATCGCGCTCAATGACCGTACCGGCACCGATGCCTCCGTCGATAGCCCTTGCGATGCCGTCCCCGTTTCGTCCAGGATATTCTCCACTATCGACGAACATCCCTTTTTCCACCGCCTCATAGTATCCGCCTATATTCAATATCTCTTCCATCATCAAGATAGCCCGTTCTTGGATCTCGCGTTTTTTCTCCTGAATATACCCTTTATCTTTGATACCGACCATCGATAAAAGGTCATCCATACCCATCATGGCCTGTTTTGTGGTGTCCAGTGCTTCGACATTGTAGACATGCCACGGGACATTGCGTCCCTCATCCGGTGTGATCGTGCTTTGGATATCGGCACTTGTCAACCGTGATATCAACAAATTCAACACATGGGTGACGGTCGCCTCACGGGTGGACGAATCCATGTACTTGGTGTTCATCTGTGCCCTTATCTTGTACTTGTCGAAAAATTCCCTGAGCGCCACGGCATAAGGAAGGTTGAGCTTGAGATCCGGTGAGGGGGGCGCAGCAGGAGGGACGGAAGAGAGGCAGATGTTTTCCGGTTTGATGCCGATTTTCTCGCTGAAAACAGCATTGATCGCATGTTGGACGAGAAGCTCGGGCATGACCTTCCAAGCATCACGGGCAGTGGCATTCGCATTGTGTGCACCATCAATTTGTGCGATGTTGTCGAATGCCAGTATCTTTTTGCTTTCGGCTGCGTCCACAAAACTTCTCACCATGTTAATGTTCCGATACAGGATATTGTATTGGGGGTCCTGGTGAGCGCCATTCACACCTTCTTCTGCAAATAGTACCGCAATTTCGGGTCCGGCCACCCCGGATACATAGGAGTGATAATTGATCGGTCGACCAACCTCTTCCTCAATATAATCGAGCGCTTTCCTCTGCGCCCTGATTTGTTTTCGTGTGATCGGGATGCCGCCGACACCTTGCGGGGTGCCTTCAAGAAGTCCATCGAAATGTGATTGTCCCGCTGTCCGGATAACCATGATATGATCGGCACCGTGGTAGGCTGCCATCCTGAATCTCCGGATATCATCCTCAAATCGTCCAGAAGCGATCTCCGCGGTAACCACCGGGTCGGGCTGGGGGTCAATATTCTCTAGAAATCTTGCAGCTTGAAGCGGAACCGACCGATTCAGTGATTCGCTTGCCTGTTTGAATTCAAAAGGGCCCAGTTTTTGCGAACCCTTTTTCCTCCATGTCCAACCATGGCGCTTGGGTCTGTAATTTTCCAGATTCTCAAGAATGTTTCTGATTTCCAGTCTTTTTTCAGGATTGAGTGTCTTCACGAATATCAAAAACCTCCCTGAGATATCCCGTATATTGTTTTTCAGCCAATGCTAGCCCTGCTTCTCTTATGGTGATGGAATGATCCTTTGAAACACGGTACACACAATGGCCTGCCCCTTTGGACAAAAGGTGATGGTCAAATAGGTTGTCTACAATGGACTTGGCTTCAATGCTTGAAAACCCCATCCTAAGAAGCACACTTCGTTCAATGGACTTGGATGTGTATTGTCTTCCCATATTCACCAGAGGGTCTACCAGTTTTTCTGAAAGTTCGAAGAAATACTCTTTCAACGCTTCGTCGCTCATAGACGCAAGATGCGCCCTGCGTTGCTTGAAATCATCTTTTCTCTCTTTCATCGCGAACCTCCTTTAACATCGTCTTAATCTCCTCTTCATCAACCTTGAGTTCCTGTTCTAGGAATATATAATCCATCGGTTTTAGAGGCTCATCCATGTATTTCTTCAAATAAGTCTTTTGAATGTGTCTAAGGGGGATTTCCTTTAACAGGATATCCTCTCCGCTTTCTGGGAAAACGATATTCTTCCCAGGCACTTCCTGAAGAGGATCACCGAATGTTAGTTCAATGCCGTTGTCCTTCGCGAAAGACAGTTGTGCATTATGATGTTTGCCAGCTCCTGTATATTCCGTCTCCTGAACAACGATGATTTCGTCTTCCTTCATTTTTTGTGCCATCCTGAATGCCACTGCGAGGCTTGTGTTTCCTGCGGGACCTCTCTCCATGCCTTCCAAAGCAGCCAAGGCCTCCGTGATGAAAAACACGCTTCCTTGATTGACGACAAAATATCTATGGGCGTACTTGAGGGGACGCGCCGCGCTTCTTGGAACATCGCTTCGATCAGGGTTGATTGCGAACGGGATGCCAAAACCGGTATGCCCCGTCGTGAATGATTTACGATTGAAATGTTCGTCATTCGCCATGTGAAGACCTTTGAGATTCACACTCGCCGCATAGACCTGGGTTTTGGTTGCACCGGCGCGAAGAAGACCTCTTGCAGTACCCGTCAGATTTCCTCCTCCAGCATTAGTCGCAATAACCAATTCAGGAAATTTACCGTACCGGTTTTTAGTTTCCTCAGCTATTTCATACCCTAGTGTCTCAATGCCAAGAATGCCGTAAGGCGAATAGAGAGAGGCATTGAAGAACTTGGTGATGTCCAACAGGTGCAAGAACGTATGGAACAGTTCCGGACCCACGCTCAATTGCATGACTTCCGCACCATACGCTTCACAAGCGCGTGCCTTCTCCAGAATCTCAGGTTGCGCTCTGCCATTGGAGTCAAAACATTCTTGGACAATGATGCATTCCAATCCATATTTGGCTGCCATCGCGGCTACGGCTGCTCCGTAATTGCCACTAGTTGCAGCAATCACACCTTTATATCCCATGGTTTTGGCTTTATGGACGCTCATCGCTGCACGGCGAGCCTTGAAAGAGCCACTGAGATTCGCGGCTTCATCTTTGAGGAGGATTTTTGCTCCATACCCTTCCTTGGAAAATTTTCTTGCATAAGCCGTAAGGTTCTTCAGTTCTGTCAAAGGGGTGTCGCCAACCATATTTTCCTTTTGGATGCGCTGAACCTCTTCAAAAGTATAGCCGGCCGAATCCATCATTTTCTTATAGTCAAATCCGATACCATCATATTCAAATGCATCATAGTCAAGTCCGATAGAGGTTTTTATAATATCGGATTTACGCTTTTCAAGATTGCCTATGTCAAACTCATATTTGGGTTTTGCCATTAGAATCACTCCACATTTCTTTTGTCACAATTTTTTTAATGGCATCCAGTTCAGCGACATATTGACCAAAATCATGTTTATGTCGAGGTTCAATCTCCTTTAATTCGCCTCTTATGAAGCGCCCGGTAATTGTCTTGATAGTAGCGGGCTCATAAAGTTCGGCTTCAGTCATCAATTCGCCTTTCACCCATGCTTTCAAAGGCGTTTTGGCAGTCTTCTCAGGGAGATTTTCCATCCTTTCTTCCGGTTTTAACAACACTGTTGAAACTTTTACGTGTGTCCCTTTCTTCGCGGTCATGCTTTCCCTCCTGCTTAAAGTATTTTCAAACACGATACTATGATATCATAAAAGCCTTTTCATTGTATATAAACATTCCCTTCACACAGTCTTTAGTCAAAAAATGCGCGAGGAGGTTTCAAATCAAGCATGGTTTTTAACCCAGGTGTGGTCTCCAAAAGCCTAGGAATCATGTTCACACACATGGCGATCGTGCCAATGCCCCCTTCAATTTCGGGTCGAACCGACATTTCTATCTCAGGCGAACCATAGATGGTGATATAGTCCCCTGTGTACACCCCTTCAGCTTGTGGTTCAATCTGTTGAGGGTGATTCATGACTATGAATGGCTTCCCATCAACTGTTGCTTCTGCGGTCATGTTAATGCCCGCAACATGGTCTTTTTTGCAATATCCGTAAAGGCTTTTTCTGTCGACACCGGAAATAATCGGCTCCATTTTCTGATCGAATGTGTCAACGGTTACTCCGAGAGCTTCGCTTATCATATATACACTCTCTTTAAAACCCACATGACCAGCCAGGTCTCCACTAGAGTGCATTTTGTTGAACTCCTCTAAAGACAACCCCACACCTTGTTCGTCCATAACAGTCTTGCCGTAAGGGGAAAGACTATTCACACGAGTGATTTCAATCTTCGTTACAGACTGCATAGGGGCCGTCAAAATAATAGCCAAGAGATCCATCACAAAGCCCGGATTAATGCCTGTGCCAAGTACACTCACTTCATGCTTTTTAGCAAGGTAGTCAATCTTTTCTGACAATTCAGGAGCATTAGCCTTCGGATATGCCATTTCCTCGGCCGTGCTGATCACATGAATGCCTTCCATAACAACTCTTTCTATCTTAGAATAAGATTTATGCACATGTGAGTCCGTAGCAATAATCATAACTTCAGGTTTCTGCCCAATCACAGTTTCTATGTTTTTGCTGATCGGGACATTCTCTCCGACATAGCCCTGTTCAAGAATTTCCCCAGTGCTTTTCCCTTGATAGTCTGGATGGATATCACATACTCCGACCAATTCCAGACTGGGTTTTTGTCCAATCATTTCAACAATTCCTCGTCCCATTGCACCAAAGCCCCATACTCCAATTCTGGTTTTGTTCATAACTGCCACCTTTCGCTGTTTTTTTAACTTATTAAACACTATAAACATAATAACATAAAAGCCCTTACATTTGTATCAAATAAAAAAATGGCTCAGCGTATGAGCCAAGCCATTAAATCATTATTCAAGGTATGGATTATAATGCCGCTTAACGGCTTCTATCAATGGGACATCTGCAGGTAACCATTCAAGTTGCTCTGCTTCATTGAAAGACAACCATTTTACGTCATGATGCACTTGCGGCGTAATGGAACCACTTGAAATCGCGGCATCAAATAGCGTTAGATTCAACTGAAAGTCATCATAGGCAAAAGATGTTGAGACTATCTTCTTACGAATCACGGTTTCGACGGACAATTCCTCTTTCAGTTCTCTTTTCAGTGCCTCTTCGGGCGATTCACCAGGCTCGATTTTACCTCCGGGAAATTCCCATTTATAGGGAAACCTTTCTTCAACACCTCTTTGGGCGCAAAGAACACGATGATTGGCATCCAAAATAGCGGCCGCAACCACCCGAATCACTCGTTCCATGACAGATTATTCAACCTTATTTTAGATATGGAAATATAACCGTTGAGGTGTGCAAAGACGTCCGTGTCTTTTGGAACGTCCTCTTCATAATACAATTTATCATGCCTGAAGACATTGTTCTCCATTTTAGGAACCAATTTTGCACGTCTGAAATACTGCCTAGTCAGCATAGTGCCCTTTGGCTCAACAAAATCGTCGGCAGGAAAATTCACATTCAGAATATGATCTTCGGATGGAAGGTCGTTATCAAGGATAAAATCCAATGTTGACTGGAAATGTTTTTTCACAATGCTATCCCCTTGAAAATCCCCTGAGAAAGCGATGGCTTTCTTCTGGAAATAGTTGGCCTGAAAAGCCGCTCCGACGGTTCCTGAATAAAGAATATCCACACCTATGTTATACCCTTCATTTATACCCGAAACAATTAAATCCGGTTCTATGCCAAGGCCGAAAAGGCTAAAAGACACGCAATCAGCCGGTGTGCCCTTGACCGCATACTTATTGTCAGAGATTTTTCTGTACCCAAACTCACCGATAGTAATAGAGGTGCTTTTACCCGACTGTTGTTCCTCGGGAGCCACAACATAAACCTCTCCATAAGTATTGAGAATCTTTTCCGCGAATTCCAGTCTCTTTGAACGTATGCCATCATCATTGACCAATATGATTTTCATTCGAATACACATCCTTGAAATTAAATTACATACCTAATGTATTCTATTATCAAATCAAGCAATATTCAAGCACAATCCATATTATTATCTTTGCAATCTTCTTGGT
The DNA here is from genome assembly GCA_964501715.1 of uncultured Candidatus Izemoplasmatales bacterium. GTDB lineage: Bacteria > Bacillota_I > Bacilli_A > Izemoplasmatales > Izemoplasmataceae > M55B118. Next base: position 71,535 of record CAZCTR010000006.1, read on the forward strand.
CCAGAAGAAAAGCTTTAATGTATTCTGCAAAAAATCTCACATTATCCTTGTTGTATTTCACATGTTTAGGGAGCCAGAAACTATTATCATACTCAGGCATTGCAATAAAAGCGAAAAGATGGATTTTATAATAATCTGGAATATAATTGCCTAACAATTCTTTGTAAAACAATAATTCGTTCTCTTTTTTCTGCCACATTGAAGAGAGGTTAGGGAAAGTGAACGAAACTCGAAATTCCACTAGCAGCAATCGCTTACCGTATTCCAGGATAAAATCGATTCTCCGGTTTTTAGAGAAATAAATTTTGTATTCTGAATACATCTTGACTCTGTTAAGTCGTTCCGCTTCAATCATCGTCTCCAGTTCTGAAATCACCCGCATCATGATACTGTAGCTATCCAATAGGGATACTATCTCGGCTATTGATATGTTTCTTCTAAAAAGGCGTTTCTCCATAAACAACTTGCGAATATGTTGCACATAGGTTCTATCCTTGATCTTTTCTCCTCTCATATTGTTTTTCTCCATAGTAATGGTCCAACCATTGTAAAAATTCAATTCTCTGTAATACGATTTAAAATCAAGAACCGAGTCAAAAGCTAACATGCTGTTTTCCTTGAAACTATACATTTTATCATCACCTTTCACTTTAATAATCGTGATGAATAGGTGATTTTACTTTTTTATATTTTAGTTTTTGTTTTTTTAAAAAATAGAAAAATACAAAAAGAGCTAAATGATAGGCTTTTAAATGCCTGTTTAAATAATGTAAGCACTGTGCGAAAAATGACGGGGAAGTTAACCAACGCCTCATTAGTTAGAGAAAATAATAAGCGTAGATTAATCAATACCAAAAACATGAGCGATGATATCACATTGTTCAATTACAGGAAAAATCCTTCTAACTAGTCGTGTGTTGTCCGACACTTAAAGAATCCCCCACCGATACTTAGAGTTCATACCATTTTCACTTAAAAAAAAGAAGCCTCTAAATGGCTTCATTAAGCTATAAATGGTGGCTCAGGGCGGAATCGAACCACCGACACATAGATTTTCAGTCTACTGCTCTACCGACTGAGCTACTGAGCCAAAAAAAATGGCGGTCCTGACGGGATTTGAACCCGCGATCTCCAGTGTGACAGACTGGCATGTTAACCACTACACCACAGGACCTATTGGTTGCGGGGGAAGGATTTGAACCTCCGACCTTGAGGTTATGAGCCTCACGAGCTACCAGACTGCTCCACCCCGCGATAAACATAAAGACATAATAATACTACCAGCTTAGCTTTAAAGTGTCAATGGCGGAGGAAGAGGGATTCGAACCCCCGCGACGCTCACACGCCCTGTCGGTTTTCAAGACCGATCCCTTCAGCCAGACTTGGGTATTCCTCCACTATAGACATGCCTGACACCGATTGGTGGACCCGGCAGGATTCGAACCTGCGACCAACCGGTTATGAGCCGGGAGCTCTGACCAGCTGAGCTACGGGTCCATACATGGTAGCGGCGAAGGGAGTCGAACCCCTGACCTTTCGGGTATGAACCGAACGCTCTGACCAACTGAGCTACACCGCCATACAATATAAACGGACGTTTAGGACAACCCTCAGAGAGAAAGTCTCACTGCAACCTGGTCTTGTTGTTATCGGGTTCATACACAACGCACCGTTTATTACAAAGTGTTCCGTTGGTACCTGGAGCCGGACTTGAACCGGCACGGTATACTATACCATTGGATTTTAAGTCCAACGCGTCTACCTATTCCGCCATCCAGGCAAATGGTGTCCTGCAGAGGATTCGAACCTCTGACCCTCTGATTAAAAGT
>CAZCTR010000007.1:0-60505 GCA_964501715.1 uncultured Candidatus Izemoplasmatales bacterium
ATCACGTCCAATCTCAAACCTATCTTATCAAAATTGCACCATCATGCAACATCTTTATGCCCTAAATTGAAAATCCCCCTCGCAAAGAGGGGGATAATCAGTTCACATAGGCTTCATTGAAAGTGAAACGTCCGTTTTCGTCGACATCGATGCGAACTCTCGATTCAGGGGTGACCTCCCCTTTGATCATGGCGCGCCCGAGTTCGGTCTCGATGTTCTTTTGAATGAACCGTTTCATCGGACGGGCGCCGTATTGGGGCGAGTACGCTTCATTAAGGATGTGTGCTTTCGCATCATCAGTGAACACGACTTCGATATCCTCTTCTTCAAGCTTATTGTTGAGCTCGACAATCTGAAGGTCGATGATCTGGACGAGTTCTTCCCTGGTGAGCGGTTTGAAAAGGATGGTGTCATCAATCCTGTTTAGAAATTCCGGTTTGAATTGCTGATGAAGGCGATCAAAAACCTGCCTTCTCACGTCCTCACGGATTGAACCGTCCTCATCCGTGCCTTCGAGCAGAAGCTCACTGCCTATGTTGGAGGTCATGATGATGACGGTGTTCTTGAAACTGACGTACCGTCCTTTGGCATCCGTGATGTGTCCGTCATCAAGAATCTGGAGCAATGTGTTGAAGACCTCCGGATGGGCTTTCTCGATTTCGTCAAAGAGGATGACACTGTAGGGTTTCCTACGTATCTTCTCGGTGAGCTGTCCGCCTTCTTCGTATCCGACATAACCCGGCGGTGCGCCTATGAGGCGGGCGACAGTGTGGCGTTCCTGGTATTCACTCATGTCGATGCGGACCATGTGGTCCTCACTGTCGAAAAGCGATTCAGCCAACGTTTTCGCGAGTTCGGTCTTGCCCACGCCAGTAGGCCCCATGAAGATGAAACTTCCAATCGGTCTTTTGGGGTCCTTGAGAAAGGCCCGTGCACGCAAGATGGCGTCACTGACACTCCTCACTGCATTGTCCTGTCCGACTACCCTGAGGTGAAGATGTTTGTCCAGATTGAGGAGTTTCTCCCTTTCACTTTCCACAAGGCGCTTGACTGGAATGCCTGTCCATTTGGAGACGATTTCCGCGATTTCATCCTCGGTGACCTCTTCTTTGATCAACGCGTTCTCCTCGTCATGTTCGTCTTCTTTTTCACGCGCTTTCTTTAGGGCTTTCTCCGCTTCGGGAAGATCGCCGTACTTGAGTTTCGCGAGGCGTTCGAGATCGTAATTGCGGCTCGCTTCCTCGATTTCATTCTTGATCGATTCTATTTTCTGTTTTAGTTCCTTCACTTCGCCAAGACCGCTCTTCTCTCGCTCCCATTGCGCTTTCAACGCGTCGTATTTTTCCTGAAGGTTGCTGATTTCCCCCTCAATTGTCTCGAGTCGCTTCCGGGACTGGGGGTCTTTTTCTTTTTTCAGGCTTGTCTTCTCAATTTGAAGTTGCAATAGCCTTCTCGAGAGGTCGTCGAGTTCGCTCGGCATCGAGTCAATCTCCGTGCGTACGAGGGCAGCGGCCTCATCCATCAGATCAATCGCCTTGTCTGGAAGAAAGCGGTCTGTGATGTATTTGTTGGATAGTGTCGCGCATGACACAATCGCCTGATCGCTGATGCGCACACCATGATGGATCTCGAACTTGTCCTTGATGCCTCTCAATATCGAGATTGTGTCTTCTACGGACGGCTGATCGATCATGACTTGTTGGAAGCGGCGTTCAAGTGCGGCGTCCTTCTCGATGTATTTGCGGTATTCATCCAATGTCGTCGCACCGATGCAGTGAAGTTCTCCGCGTGCGAGCATCGGTTTGAGGATATTGCCGGCGTCCATCGCACCATCGGTCTTGCCCGCTCCGACAATGAGATGCAATTCATCGATGAAGAGGATGATCTCCCCGTCACTCTCAGACACCTCTTTCAATACGCTTTTCAAGCGTTCCTCGAACTCGCCGCGGTATTTCGCACCGGCGACGAGCGCACCCATGTCAAGCGCGAAGATGCTTTTGTTCTTGAGGCCTTCCGGGACGTCACCATTCACGATGCGCATGGAAAGTCCCTCAGCGATGGCGGTCTTGCCGACTCCGGCCTCGCCGATTAGCACCGGATTGTTCTTGGTTCTTCGCGAAAGAATCCTTATGACCCTGCGGATTTCATTGTCACGTCCAATCACAGGATCAAGTTTGCCATCCTTGGCGAGGCTTACTAGGTCACGACCATATTTTGACAAGGCATCATAACTGTCCTCGGGATTGTCCGTGGTCACATTGCGGTCCTTCCTGACACCCTTGAGTGCTTCTTCAAAGCCTTTCTTGGTGATGTTATGATTTTTGAAGGCTTTCTCAATGCTTGAATCTTTCAGTTTGAAAACCGCAAGGAACAGATGCTCGACACTCATATATGTATCCTTGTAGGTTTTCATGATGTCTTCAGCGTAGACCATGAGTTGTTGAGCTGACCGTGTCATATAAAGGTCTTGCGCATTCTCAACCTCCGAGTTCCCGGCTACAATCTGCCGGATCTCTTCTTTGAACGCCTGGACATCAACATGCATTTTCTTGAGCAATTCCGCAATCAATGAACTCTCAAGTGTCAAAAGCACGTATACGATGTGCGCCGGTGTAATTTTTTGATGGTTGTATCTGAGCGCCAGGTTCTGCGCTTCCTGTAAAGCCTGGCGGGTTTTCTCAGTCATGTTTTCAGCATTCATGGTATCATCTCCTTAAATACATATGAAAGCTTCAGGGAGAGCCCTGAAGCTTTCGGTCGCGGGGCTTATCACTCTACGTCCACCACGTACCCTTTGTCCTGGACTTCGCTCTTGGGCGCATGAATGGTGAGCACGCCTTCCTCGAGCTTGGCTTTCATGTTGCCCGGATCAATGTCCGGCAGGTTGATGGCACGACGCATCGAGGTGAGGCGGCGCTCACGATGGATGTAATGTCTGTCCTCATCACGATCTTCTGTCTCGTCTTCCTTGTTCACTTCAATGTTCAAGATTGAATCGTCGTAAGAAACCTTGAGGTCCTCTTTATTGATGCCAGGAAGGTCCGCCTTAATCTCATAAGCGTCTTCTTTTTCCTCGACATCAATCTTGAACGTGTCATGACGAAGTGAACGGCCTGGACGGAAGAAATCGTCCACAAGATCCGCAAAGTCCATGAAATCGTCATCACGTCTACGTGGTGCGTTGCTGAATGGTGTGAGTTTCCACATAACGAAACCTCCTTTTTATGGTTGTTAGCACTTGTTGTTATCGAGTGCTAATTTCAATTTCATTATAAATCGGGTCTTACAAATTGTCAAGAGGATGCACACATAAATAATGCGGATTATCATCCGCATCGATCAAACCAACATAATCAGGCTAAGGTATGGGCCCTTGAGGGCAACCAGTCAATGAATGACCAGGAAGTGCCTACCGTATTGTCAGCGGAAAGCAAATCCTTATGTGCGGATATGCATTCATTTCATGGGCTCCGGGCACATCCGGTACGCGCGTCAATCACGAACGAGGAGGAAAGGGCATTTGGAGGGTGAGCGAAGAGCAATCATCCATTGGTCAGATCTTGATTGTGTTTGCTTTTGCGTGGTTCATGGCTGTGGTGTCTTCTAAAGAAAAAAACAGCTGCAATCAGCTGTTGTATTTCTTAATGAAGGCTTCCACATCATTATTGTCAAGTGGTTTCGAAAAATAGTAGCCCTGCACATAGTCGCATCCGAGACGTTTGAGTTCATCAAGGACACTTTTTTCCTCGACACCTTCGGCGATGACCCTTAAATCCATTTTGTGCGCGAGTTCAATGATCGTCGCTATCATATCATACATCCCCTTGTCCTCGTGGATATTCATCGTGAACTCACGGTCGATCTTGACACTGTCAACCGGGAGGTCCCTGAGGCAGGAAAGGGAAGAATAACCGGTACCGAAATCATCAAGGATGGTCGAGACCCCAAGCGCTCTGAAAGATGACAGGAAAGCCTGTGTGGAGGTGCGGTTTCGCATCAGGGTGGATTCTGTCATCTCGATATGAAGTCTATCAGGCAATAACTTGCTTTTCTCAATCCTTTCAACCATGCGTTCTATCAGTCCTGGATTGAAGAGGTTCCGATACGACACATTGATGGCGATTTCTATCGAATCCTTGACTTCGCGGAACCGTTCATAGTCCTTGAGCGCGGCATCGAGAACCCATTCGGTGATATGATCGATGAGTTTCGTCTCCTCGGCTAAAGGAATGAATTGATCAGGGGTGAGCATTGCATCGCCATATCTCCAACGGATCAAGGCTTCAACCCCGACAATGGTATTATCCTTCAAGTTCATGATGGGTTGATAGACCAGATGGAATTCATCCTTTTCAAGAGCTCTGGGCATATTTGCCAGCCTCTCCAACATGAAAGTGTCCTCTCTGAGATCTTCATGGAAGACTTCCATGTTCACCCCCTGTTTGGCGGCGTGCAAGGCGGCGATGTCACTTTCCTTGAACTGTTCCAAAATAGTCTTGGGATGTCCTGGGAAACTCAGCCCGACGGAAAAGTCCAAAAACAGCGGTACGGTCTCGCTGTAAATGATATCGCGTTCTATTCTTTCAGCGAAATCATCCCTTATGGTCTTGAAACTTTCAGCAGACATGTCAATCCACAGCAGTCTGCGGTCCCTGAGGTAGACTGACGTCTTTTCCGGAAGAAAGGCCTTGAGACGTTCATGGATGTTCTTAAGCAATGCGGTATACTCGTCCATACCAAGCAAGACAACCAAGGAATCATAATTGTTGATATGCAAAGACATCGAGACCCGGTCTTTATTCTTGACGTTTTTAGGATGACGACTCCAGTAACTGTTCAAAGTCTCAATCCCCGTAGAATGATCGTGGGTATACATGGCCTTCAACTTACTGTCTTTCAGGCGAAACATATGAAAGACATAACCGACGAATCCACCAGCCAAAATAAAAAAGACCATCCTGAGACCCCAGTTGAACAAGGGTTGGCTTTCCATGGTTTGCGTGTTGAGAGGCATCAAAGGACCAAGTATCAGTCCGGCGATGATTCCGGACGCAACCCCTCCTTTGAACCCGCCCACCATACCGGCGAGAATGATCGGAAGATATATCACATGCAAAAATCCGAACCGGGTCCCACCGGTCGCATACACGAAAAACCACGAACCGGTCATCATGACGGCGATAAGGAACCCCATTCCGATCTGGTGTTTAATTGAAGGGTACAGCAAAGCGTTAAACACGTCCATTGTATTTTTTTTCAAGGTATCACTCATTTCATATTGAAAAGATACCCTTCCCCAGTTATGAAAATTATAGCATAGAAGCCCCTGATTTCCTATACGGAATCGGAAATTCGAAGTTGTGATTGGTCATTGAAGAATGTTCTGTACGCGAGGCGAAGAAACACATAGGTTGTGAGAGAGACCCCTCCTAGAATGCCTAGCATGATGCCGATCTGATAAGTGATTGCGGTCATGGGCATGACCCCCGAGAGGATCTGTCCTGTCATCATGCCCGGAAGAAATATGATGCCGAGACCGAGCATGTTGGTGAGGGTGGGCATGATCGCACTGTCGAAAGCTTCACTGATGATCGGCTGGCTCGCGTCCTTTGGACGGGCCCCGAGATTGAGAGCTTCCACGACCTCATCCTTGTTGTCGGTGAAACGGTTGATCATGGTGTGGATACCAAGTGAAATCCCCGTCATGCTGTTGCCGATGATCATGCCCGATATGGGAATGAAGTACTGAGGGTCATAATAAGGCGTGATCCTCACAACCACGAAGAGGAAATAAAACACTGTCGAGAGCGTCCCAACAGGCAGTGAAAACATGATGACCCGTTTCAATGACTGGTTCAGCTGGCCTTTGAATTTCCGGAACACTGTGAACACGGCAAAAACCACCATCACAAGAATAATGGGGAACGTGACGAATGGGGTCGGGTTCTCTAGCACCACAGTCAGTACAAGCCCCATCGCGACGAGCTGAAGCGTCATCCGGACTGTCGCGATGATAAGCACAGATTCGCGTTTGATGCTTTGCCTTCTGAGAATCCAAAGCACCAGGAGCACGAACACATAACCCAGGGCAATATCCACTACGGAAAGATCGATCACTCCCTCATTCATGAGTCTCCACCTCCTCTATGGTTCCATCGTTCAAAGCGAGAATCCTGTCCGCATGCTTGAGGGCCACATCCTTTGAATGCGTCACCATGACCACGGTTTTTCCAGATGACCTGAGCCATGCGATCACCGAGTTCAAAACGTCCAGCTCGCTTTTCTCATCCAAAGCGCTCGAGGGTTCGTCAAAAAGGTATGTCTCGGCATCAAGCAAAAGAATCCGGCCCAATGCCAACCTTTGCGCCTCACCTCCGGAAAGCTTGGAGGCACTTTGGTCGAAAGACAACTCAAGCCGCACTTTCCTGAGAACGTTCTCAAGCCTCTCATCATCAGGTAAAGCTCTTCTTTGATACATGAACCCCTTTAACAAATTATCTTTGATGGTCCCATCAAAAACCATGGGGTTTTGATTGAGGTATAACACCTTGCGTCGGTGCAAGACACTATCTCTCTCAGACAAAGGTTCGCCATCATAGTGAATCGTCCCATAATCCGGTGACAGGCTCTTGTTCAAAAGTTTCAGAAGAGTGCTTTTCCCTCCACCACTCTTTCCGATGATCGCCGTGACTTTTCCTTTTTCGATGGTCAAATCCTCAATGAAAAGAATGGATCCATAGCGGACGCCTTCAAGCTTGAACTCCATATCATCACCTCTATTAAGGCCATTCTATCATATGACCAAAGAAAAAAGCACGCATTCAAGAAGCGTGCACTGAAAATTGCTAAAGATCATTGAGATGAATTGATCACCAGGTCGTAGCGTTCACTGTTTTTGAATGAGTTGGTGTATTCGAACACCCTTCCATCCTTTAAATACCCCGTCAATTCCAGATGGATGACCGGTGTATAGGGGTTGATATCCAAATAGTGCTGATAGGTCTCGCTTGCGAACGTGGCGTATATCTTCTGTTTAGCATGGGCGATATCCAACGCCAAAGTGTTTTGGATATAATCATAGACTGAACTCTTGACCACTTCTTCGGTGAGCGGGATGATGTCTTTCGGGAAATAGGATTCATCGATCATCAGGGGCAGGTCGTTCTTCTTGCGAAGCCTGATGACCTTGTATATCTTATCTGTCGGTTCGATGTGAAGTTTTTTCGCGACATCCTCGCCGGCAGCTCTCAAGCTGAATTCGATCAGTTCTGTCGAAGGGACACCTCCAGCCTCTTTGACTTCCCTGGTGAATCCTACGAACGCATCCATTTTCTTATATAATTTTTCATCCGTCGTATAAGTCCCTTTGTTCTTGATCCGATAAAGTTTGTTCTTGTCCACCAGATAATCGATGGCTTTTCGCACAGTCATCCTAGACATGTCATAGCGTTTCGCAAGTTCTCTTTCTGATGGGATCATCTCATTGTGCCCCATGCGATCGGTCATCGCGTCAATCGCATCAACCAGTTCCATGTACTTTGGTTTCATATCTCATCCCTCTTCCGGTCATATTGAATTTTCGAGTTTGGAGGCTGCGGCCTCGTCGAGAACCACCAAACAGTTTTCGTGTTTTTGCAAAATGCTCGCAGGGTGATCTGTTGTGACTTCCCCTTCTATCATATCCTTGACCGCTCGCGCTTTATGATGCCCATACGCCGTAAGGATGATCTTTTTCGAAGCCATGATGCTTTCTATCCCCATCGTAACCGCATGGGTGGGGACCTGGTCCAAGGAACCGAAGAACCTCTTGTTCGCATTTCTTGTGGTTTCTTCCAACCTGACCTTGTGTGTCTTGGTGTCAAAGGGCACCCCGGGTTCATTGAAACCGATATGGCCATTCACCCCGATGCCCAAAAGCTGGATATCTATTCCCCCATGTTTCTCGATTAACGCATCATACTCAGTGTAATCAATATCAGCTTCAGTCGGAGGAAAGTGTGTTTTGTCCTTATCGATGTCCACATGATCGAACAAATGCCTGTTCATGAAGTTTCTATACGTCTCAGGGTGGTGTTCATCTATATCCACATATTCATCCAGATTGAATGTACGGACATTACGGAAACTCACACGGCCGTGAACATTCGCTTCAGTCAATTTGCGGTACACCTTGGTATATGTAGACCCTGTAGCAAGCCCTATAGAGACGGAACCATCAGTATTCATACGCTCGATCAAAAGATTCGCGACATAATCGCTAAGAGCTGGCTTGTCTTTGAAAACCTTGATTGTCATGTTTTATCACCTCATCAATATACCAGTCGGTCTATACCATATTATAAGACTTATACCAAAAAAATGTCAAGATAGTTAAATTATAAACCCCGATTTAAAGGCATTTATATAATTTTTTTCCAATGCGTTTGACATTTCGTGTAAACCTTTTTATAATAAGTTATGCAAGTGGAATATACCAGGTTTGGAGGAAAAACATGGAAAATACAATAAAATCCGAACATATGCAAATTGTGAACTCACAGGATTCTTACCAGGAAGCGATCCGTCTGGCTGCGAAACCTTTGCTCGATGACGGTTATATCACAGAAAAATATATAGATGATATGATTCAAGCGCTTCAGGATTACGGACCCTATATCGTGCTGGCCGACGAATTCGCCATGCCACATGCCAGACCGAGCGAAGCGGTCAAAGAGACGGGGCTTTCCTTGCTTGTCGTCAAGGACGGAGTCGACCTGATGGACAATCACGTCAAACTCTTCATCGTCCTCGCTGCAAAGAACAGTACCGACCATACAGAACTCCTGGGCTCTCTCGCTGAATTTCTCATGGAAAAGGAAAACATCAAGGATGTGATCAATAGCGATGATATAAAGACCATCCAAAACATTCTTAAAGAAAGGTGGAAAACATCATGAAGATACTTGCCGTATGCGGTTTCGGAGTCGGTTCATCGATGATTCTCAAGATGACCATACAAAAAGCTCTCAAGGATTTGGATGTGGATGCCGAAGTGGTCAATACCGATATTTCCGATTCGTCCTCCTATAAGGCGGATGCGATATTCACATCCCCACAATTCGTTGATGACTTGAAAAGCAGGACCTCAGTTCCGCTTTATAAAGTCGAACGATATTCGGACAAAGAAGAGATCAAAGGACAAATCAAGAAACTGCTCGACGACCTTGGAAAATAATTAAGGAAACAATAAAAATTATATAAAAAGGAGATTGAGAAAACATGGAAGCACTGCAAGCGATTGTGGATGCCATTATTGGCTTCTTCAGAACACCACCGTTCCTGCTTGGTTTCATCGCAGTCGTAGGTCTGATCCTACAGAAGAAGAAAATTGCCGAGATTGTCAGAGGCGGTGTCATGGCCGCGTTCGGCATGGCGATCATCCAGATCGGTGTCGACACATTGGTCGGATCCATCGCCCCACTGAATGACCTTTATCAAAGCATCTACGGCTCACCCGATGACGTTCCCGGCATGGGTGAGGCGGCTTACACTGAACAATATGGGTCTGACATCGGATATGCCATGGTACTCGGTTATATCCTTCACCTGCTCATCGCACGCTTCACCAAGGTCAAGACCGTCTTCTTGACCGGGCACTTCATCTGGTGGATGCCGTTCATATTCGTTGCCATCGGTGTTGGAGCTGGATGGAGCGGCGCAGGGCTCGTAATCTGGGGTGCGATCCTTTCCGCACTCTATTGGTCATTCATGCCTTATTTCATGCGCCCCTATTCAAGGAAAGTCATCGGAGACGATTCTTTCACCCTCGGCCATCCTTCCGCCATACTCGCTTTGATCTCCGGAACCATTGCGAAATATGTCGGCAACACTGAAAATTCAACCGAGGACCTCGAGCTTCCCAAAGGTCTTTCATTCTTCCGCGAAACATCCATCATGGGTGCAATTGTCATCTTCATCACATTCATCGTGAGCGGCCTCCTGGTCGGAGATGGATTCTCGGATATCGGTGTTGAGCAGGCGCTATTCCCTTACGCTCTTGAACAGGGTCTTCAGTTCGGTATCGGACTCATCATCCTGCTTCAGGGTGTCCGCTTGCTCGTCAACGAAATCGTACCGGCCTTCCAAGGTATCAGCGAGAAACTCATTCCAGATGCCCAACCGGCTTATGACGCGCCCCTTTTCTTCAATTTCAAACCGAACGCGCTTCTGATCGGTTTCATCGTCGCCATGATCACCTCCACCATTGTGATCATTCTATCGAACTCGTTCAACCTGTTCGGCGTCATGCTGATCCCATTGGTCATCACCAGCTTCTTTGAATGTGGTACAGCGTCCATCATGGCCGAAGGACAAGGCGGTATGCGAGGCGCGATCATAGGTACCATCGCCGCTGCGATCGTCATGCCTCTTCTCCTCGGTGTCAGTCTCTTCTTCTTCAGCGAGACCATCCAGGACTGGATGCTCATATTCGGTGGTAACGACATGTCTCTTTGGGGCACTGTCACCGGATTCATCGCAGAACTCTTTAGCGGAATCACCGGCTAATGCCACACCACAAGGATTATTTCAACCACATTCAATCCTTGCTTGATACTGTATTGAAGCATGAATCCACCGCCTTGGAAGAGGCGGTGGACATGCTCTATGACGCCACGGTGAACAAGCGCAACATCTTTGTCTTCGGTGCATCACATGCCGGAATCCTCTCACAGGAGCTCACATACAGAGCCGGAGGCCTTGCAACCATCAATCCCGTCCATTCACCAGGCCTCATGCTCAACGTGAAACCAGTCACCTTCACATCCAAAATGGAGCGTCTTGATGGGTATGGCAATCTGATCGCCGACAAGACTCCGATCCAAAAGGACGATGTCATCATCACACACAGCGTCTCCGGAAGGAACACTGTGATGATCGATTTTGTCAACGCCGCAAAAGAAAAAGGCGCGAAAATCATCGCGCTCACAAATCTCAACTATTCGAAAGAAGTCGAAAGCCGTCACCCTTCAGGGAAACGCCTTTTCGAACTCGCCGACCTTGTCATAGACAATCACGGTGACAAAGGTGATGCAGCCATGAAGTTCGACGGCATGAATCAAAAAGTCGCTCCGACAAGCACTGTCGTGGGTGCGACCATCGTCAACAGCATCGTCACGGGACTCACTCAGAAATTGTTGGACCATGACAAGGACGTCCCCGTCCTCTACAGTGCGAACCTAGACGGAGGCGACGAGCACAACCAGAAAATATTCAGGATGTACAAAGACAACATATTCTATCTTTAACACCTTACAACAAAGCCGGTCACACGCATGAACCTGCGGTGTGGCCGGCTTTTTTTCATCCTTGAAGCATCCTTTCAATGATCATGGTCAGAAGCATATAAAGCGCCAATGTGACGACCCCTGTGAATTGCAGATAGAAAAGCTTGATCGGTTCTTTGGCGGCGTTGGTGAGAAGGTATTCCACAAAGGCACTCAACGCACCAGCCGCAAGGGTGAAGAACACGATGTTCACAATCCATTCCGTCGCTCCGGAAAACCCGTAAGCCTCTCCGAGGGTACCAATCAGATGGGAAAAGATGGCGACAATGAATAGCACTCGGTTGATCGAGAAAATAAGCCTGTTTATAGCTTTGAAAGTATCGATAATACCACTCCGTTCAATTAATAGCCAAGGTGTTTGAACACCATGGGATACAAGAAGAAACCGACATTCGCCAGCAGGAAATACCGAAGGAAATCCAACATGTTATAGGACCATGTGCCTTCCACAAACCCGAACAGTCCGAACAGGGTCTTCAGGGCAGTGAGCGTCACCACGAGAAGCACAATGCCTATAATGACACGTAAGACCTTGATTCTCAAGGGTTTTTGCATAGAGAATCCGACATATTTTTTCTCAAGGGAAGCCGCGACAATCAATCCTGCCATGATGCCATACCCTTGAAAGAAGTCATTGTTGGAAACAAAGAAAAGAAACGGGAAGAAAACGATTATCAGGACACCATAGTAGCGTCTCAGTTTGACCTTGTCGTGATACATCCGGTTGAAGAGCACTCCATGGGCAAGGGCGACCATAATCCCAAGCGCAGCGCCGACAAACACATCACTCAAATAGTGCACACCGAGATACATCCTGCTGATCATCATGAGCACCGTTAATACCCCGGCAATCACCCACCACTTTCTTTTTCCAAGCGTATAGGCAATCGCAAAGACGAAAGACCCGAACCCCTGGGTATGCCCGCTAGGGAAACTGCTTCCAGTCGAAGTCCCAGGTCGGAGGTTCTGCACCTCCGGATAACGTTCAAATGGCCTCGGCATTTGAGTGAGACTCTTAATCACATTATTGAGGGAGAAAGAGATTCCAAGCGCGGTCCCGATATATTCAGCCGTTCTTTTATTCACCGCCCAATAGACTGTTCCCAGCACGACGATGAAAAGGTATTCCTCCCCGAGAAGGGAAATGAACTGGAAAAACCATTCAATGACTGTCCCACTGGTTTTTTGCAGCCAAAGAATCAGTTCGACACTAAGGTTTTCCATATAGGGCCTCCTAGGATTTCAGGATGATGTATAAGACCATTGTTCAGGGTTCATGACTTGTTTTCACGATTCAGGAAATTCTTCTTTTGTTTCTTGAGATACGGAATGAAGAAGAGTGGACATAGTTTGTGCGTCCATTTGAAAAGACCGAATGGATGAATCTCTTTCTTGTTCTTCTTGAGACCCCCAAGAATCTTTTGGGCTACTTTTTCAGGCTTTTGCACCGGCCAAGGCTTTTTATCCGCATTCGCCTTGGCGAAAAACGCGGTGTCCGTCGCAACAGGAAAGACGGCTTGATAGACCTGGTCTTTGCGGAGCTTTTCTTGATTCGCTGTTTTCACGAAGGTGTCCACTGCGGATTTCGTGGCCCCATAAAGCGCATAGCCCGGCATGGGAAGCCTTGCTATCGCACTGGATGTCACCATGAAATTGAAAGCACGGTCATGATTCAAATCCTTCATCCTCTTTGCAGAATAAAAAACTGACACGGCATTGATCGATACGATGGTCTCCGCTTTGTCATAATCCGCCTCTTCAAAGGGTTCGTAGTAAGCGAAGCCGGCATTGGCGATGAATACATCGACCTTGCCGAAACAATCCAAAGCGTGGTCAAACAGTTCATCCACACCTTTTTTACCTGAAAGATCGACGTTCTTGAGCCATAACCTGGCATGTGTGATATCCATGGTGTTTTCAATCTTACGGCTCACGGCGAGTACAAACGCCCCTTCTTTGAGCAAGAAAGGTACAAGGGCACGCCCAATGCCGCTAGACGCGCCCGTCAGAACCACATACTTTCCATCCAACTGCATACAATCACTCCAAATTTTCCATCATCATCGCCACAATCTTCTCAGCGGTGATGGTTTGTTGGGTTTCTTCAGAAATGCCGGCCATCCCGTCATGCCTTTGGTTTCCATATGATCCGAAATTGGCATGGTTGGCCCCGTGTATTTCATGAAACACGGTGTGATCAGGAAGCTGCTCCGCGGTCTCTTCATAGGCGATCAGATCGATGATGTCGTCATTGGACGCCTTCAAGGAGAGCACAGGTTGGTCCCACCCGCTCAGATCGACTCCTCGTTGGGGATAGCTCGCGAGGAGAAAAAGCCCCGAATATTTCCCAGGGTTCTCCTCGACATGGCTGGAGGCTGCAACCCCACCGAGCGAATGCCCTCCGATAAAGACGGGTAACCCATCGTCCAAGTCCAGCTTTTCAGCAGCGTTCGCATCGAGAATGGAGAAGTGGAATGGCATCCTCGGTATATGGACATTGAATCCATGATCTGCTATTTTCTCAGCCAGCGGAAGATAGGCCTCAGGTTCCACAAGGGCTCCTGGATATATGACCACGTGCGCCATGGCCTCTGGCACCTCGACATGATAAGTCCCGCCATGTGAACGATAATCGACCTCTACAGATTCAATGGCCTCTTCCTCTGCCTTGTTGACCGACAAGGCGAATGTAAGAAGCGCTCCATAAAGAATGATGAAAAAAGATGCCCGTCCCCATCTAAACCATCTTTTGCGCACGCGCGTCATCCTTTCAATCCGAAGACAAGCAAGGAGATGTGTTTTTTCAAAGCCGACTTGGTTTGAACGGCACTGTAATCAAAGAAAGTCAAGTGATCCAACACAATCTGCTCGTCAAACGCATCGGAAATCCTGCCTTCACGGATACCCTCCCGAACAAAATAGGAGAGTGCTGTGGCGATTCTATTATCCATATACCATTTCAGCACCTTCGAGAGAGACGGTTCCTCTGATCCAACAAGTTCCTTGATGAGTGCCATGTCGTAAGTTTCGATCTTGCGATGTAAAAACCGGATGAGATGGTCCGTCTTAAGCGAAAATTGTGTGGAGGAATCATAAATGATCGCCTCAAGGTCCCTGCAGTCATCCTCAATGAGTCTTTGGACCACCCTGCGGACAACCGTCTGCTTGTTTTTGAAATAATTGTAAATGGTCACCTGAGACACATGCGCCTCCTTGGCGATCAAATGAACAGGGGTTGCACGGACCCCTTGTTTCAAAAACAACCGGTAAGCCGCTTCCAATATGGCGTTCTGTTTTTTGATGGTGCGTTTTTGATATCCATCCATCAGCCCCACCCCTTTGCTTATATTATAATGGTTTTGAACCCACAATGAAAGCGGAAACGCTCAAGGACCAAAAAGAAACCCCGATGCATCGCATCGGGATCAATTGCCAATTCTCTCATTGAATATGAGCATGATTTCCTTTTCGTTCCCAGCATCATCGACAGCATCATCGCTATAGGCGTGCTCCCTTATGTGAGCAAGCTCAAAACCCATCGCCTTGTAGAAATCCACGGCATCCGGGTTCGTGTTCTGCGTCTCGATTCGCAAATGCTTCATCCCAAGCGTCCCCGCCTTTTTTCTGGCGTATGATACCAAAGCCTTTCCATAGCCTTTTCCCTGGTGGTCAGGAAGCACTCTCAAATCCCATAGGAGCAAGACATCCTTTCTTCCATCAAGCATCCTGACAGAAGGGTTGTCATGGACAAGGCTCATTGCCGCAACTGCTTGTTCTCCTTCATAAATTCCGACCATATTGAAATTGCGAAAAGAAATGAATGCATTCCATGAGGCCGGGTGTTCATCCAGCACATCGAACGCAAAAGGTTCCCTTTCCTCTTCACATAATTGAAGCGTCATAGCGTCCGGTCTTGTCAATCGATAAATACGGTTTCCCGATATATGCATGGGAATGCTAGCATAGGTTTTTTCATCCAATGGGACTATTTTCATAATTAACCTCTATTTGGCTGGTATCCAGCGTATTTTAAGTCCTTCCAATCAATGTGGTGTTCAAAATTGTTATTTTCAAAATAGGCCGGATGTCTTATCAACAGCATGATACACACCGATATGTTTCAAAGACATCAGCTGATGCTTTAGGTTGCCACCACCTCATAAGTGATTATGATCTTTAAAGACCAGGCGACATCGGGTTCTTCACTGTTCATGTGGCATTCTTTGCGATATAAACCCAGCACGATCCATCCGGTTCGTGGCGTAAAACTTGTTTTTAATCATCAAACACATTCTCATGACGTAAAAGCGCCTTTTTAAGGGGGATTCCTGAGGCAAACCCTGTCAAATCCCCATTGGCCCCCACCACGCGATGGCAAGGCACCGCCAATGCAACGGGATTCTTGTTAAGGGCGCTACCGACAGCCCTTGATGCTCCGGGTTTCCCAAGGTATGCAGCGATGTCGCCATAAGTCCAGACTTCTCCATACGGAATATGACGAACAACCTGATAGACTTTGCGTTGAAAAGCGGTGCCCTCTAGCTCCAAAGGAAAATCAAATGATTTTCTTTCACCTTTCAAATACGCTGAAATCTGGGCATATGCATCATCGACCATGGGGTCAGAATCATTTTCAGGATTCAAGGAATCTGTGAAAGTGATCCTCCTAATGCCTTTTTCTCCGCGTTCAATCTTCAATGAATGAAATAAGAGCGGAAGAACGTCGTCCAAAGGAACAACCTTGTGAAGGAAAATGGCGACGAGGTCTTCATCGAACATCTTCCCTTTTTTACTGTAGAGTTCAGCCTGGGCGGCATGATGAGATGTGGCCATGCTGCCTGGACGCTCAGAAACCATCGCGTCATATGCCTCCACAATGCGCAGGATTCTTGAGTTCAGCGGAATATCCTTTTTGTCAAGTTTTAAAGGATAGCCGCTTCCATCGACATTTTCGTGGTGTTTGAGCACGTAGTCTGCGATTTCGCCATAAGCATCCATGCTTTTCAAGATCCGATACCCGATCTCGGGATGTCGCTGCATCTGAAGGTCCTCTATATTGGTGAGTTCGCTGGTTTTGTTCAGAACCGCTTCAGGCATCGCTATTTTACCAATGTCATGGTACCACGCAGCCAGCAGCAACTTGTGGGTCTCATCATCAGAAAGGTCTAGAGCCTTGGCGAACACCCTGCACATGTTACGGACGCGTTCAACATGCGCCTTCTCCCAAGGGGCTTTATCAAAAAGTGTTTTCTCGACCAGTTTCAACATCTTTCGTCTCACTTCGTATGACGTTTTCAACTTTTCGGCATAGAGCCTGTTCTCAGCGTTTTTAAGCACCGCATCCATAACCATTCCCTTGCGCATCGTAGCCAAACCATAAGAAAAAGACAATTTCACGTGCTCCACCTGTGTCTTCGAAGTGCTTCTGATCAGATTCTTCACGCATGCATGCGCTTCTTCTTCCTCGCATCGTGGAATCAGCACGACAAACTCATCGCCCCCGATTCGAGCCATCCAGCCGCCCTCTTTCAGACACGATTTGACCAAACTGCTGAACCTTCGCAACAACTCATCACCGGTACGGTGACCGAAAGCGTCATTCGCAAGTTTAAGTGCATCGATATCCATAAGGATGACCGTAAGCGGGAAATTATGATCCTGAACAAAAAACGGCAAAGATTCCTCATAATAACGCCGGTTGTACAAACCTGTAAGAGAATCGCGGTATACAAGGTTGTGCATCTTCTGTTTCAAGGATTCCTGACCGCTGAGATCGAACATGAGAACCGCAAAAAGCCCATCCCCATAAGACATTAACGAGATGCGGAACGTTCTACCCAAAGACGCAAAATGCCTTTTAAGAGTCTTAGCCCCCCCTTTGAAGGCAAGGTCTTTACAAGTTTCCATAAAAGGGGGCTCCTGTGTATGCAAAATGCGCTCAATCCTCATGCCTCTAACATCTTTTAGATCAATACCTAAAAGTTTCTCATATGCCGCGTTCGCATCAATTAATGTATAACTGATCCATACGCTATTCTCATCGCGCATCATCTCAAAAAGCGCGAAAGGCTCCTCTAGATGTTCCAAAAGCCGCCGATAATCTTTCCCTTCCATTGCTATCCCCTCTTCAAGCGTTCCCACCGCTTTTTTCCGTTCGGACTTGGATGTCGGTCCACTCTTTCAACAAAATTCAAGGTGCAAACCTTACACTCAATGCCCAACATGCATTCCTTGTGCCTCATAAACATGAAAACACTTACTTAATTATAACTTATTTCCGCTTTAATTAACATGCCCATTCAAATTACGACCTTCTTTTCAATTCGATCAGAACTGCAATCATTTGATAGATTTTAATGCAACTTTAGAGGGACAAGTAAAAAAAAGACGCAAAGCGTCTTTTAAAATCTCAATTGTTGCGATTTTCATCTTTGAATTGTCTGAAAGTCTTGCGATAGATCAAATAATTGACAATAAGCCACGCAATGAAGAATATGCCTCCTTGGAAAAGAACTTCATTTATTGGATAAGTGTCCGACAAAATGTAATTGATTCCAATATAGAAGACCAAAGCGATGATCCCGGTGACCCATATCCTCAAATGCAAGGCCGCAATCTTTTCCTTCGCTGTCATGTTTTCAAATTCGCCCATATGTGTATCCCTCCGTTAATATGCATTCTATACAATCGCCACACAAGTGTCAATCAAAATAAAAAAGCCTGTTTCTACAGGCTTTCAATCTGTTAACGATCAAGAGGTCTTTTGTAGCGCAGTTCAATCTCGGTATTGAAATACTCCTCAAGCGTTTTGAGAAATTTGTTAGTGATACCTTTTTGTTTCTTGTTCATGCTATCACACTCCTTATTAATAATTTGAAGTGTCCAATCAGTCAAGCGGTAAAAGCCGCTTGTCTTGAATAAACACTTTGCCATGCATCAAGAATGCCAAGGGCTCTCACCTCTTTCAGTTTTATTGCTTGATGATTCTCGCTAAATGGCAAGCAATGATTTTCTTTCATTGCATTACATATTATAAATGAAAGATGTTTTCATGTCAATATCTTCGCTTGAAAATTTATCATTAAGTTTTTGTAAATGTTTTCTTATCATCGTCGGGTTCGATGATGAACAGTGTGATTCTTTTGCTCAGCTGCAAGGAAATCACGTTACCGAAAAAACTTTTCAGCTCTTTTTCGGCAATCTTAATGAAAGAAAAATATCGTCCGCCCTCCAACAACTCTGCAATCCGAATCCCCATGGATGGTGTCTCGCTATGTTCATATAAAACAATACGCTTCTTGGCGATCCTGTTCATCTCTCTATAGAATTTAAAACGGTCACTTTTTTTGAGTCCATGAATCACATAACTAGATACGGCCATGTCATATGATTTGTCAGGACACTGCATGCAACCTTTCAGCACATCCTCTTGATGCAGTCGGACCTGTGTGTGTTTCAACTTTTTCTTGGCAACACGATGCATCAAAGAGGATGCTTCGACACCATGGGCGTCATATTCATTATCGGCGAACACTTTCAATAAGGCTCCTGTTCCAAACCCCAGGTCAATCACCTTGTTCACACCATTCAAATATCCCTTTTCATGCATGGTTTGCATGAATTCACGGTACTTCTTTACTTGAAAACCGAAGAACAGGCCATAAATCGGGGCGATCAGATTGAAAATCAGAACATGCGCATTCATGTCATCACTCCTCGTGAATCCACTGGAAACATTCTATAAATCCGTATTGTTCTTTTAATGATTAAAAAAGACGGGTCTAAATGACAAACCCGTCTCGGATGAATCAGTGATCCTCGGTCATGGAAATGTGCAGCATTTCCGCCAAAGCGGCAAAAATGGATAACAAAGCCGCCAGGACCGACCCATAAGCCAAAGACCAATCGACATGTTCAATCGATTCGCTACCTGCAAGATTCACCAACAGGTGAATGTTGTTGGTCATGGTGAAGAACAAAACTGCCGCCATGGCGAACATGGCCAAAGAGAATACATTTCCGGTCCTGAATACAAGCGTGAGCACCCCCGCGATCAGTGGGGCGAAATAAGCGGCGATCGCATATGAGCTGACCTCAAGTTCCACACTGGCCAAATCGAAACCGAACGGATCCACATTGGTCAATGTGGTTCCAAAGGCGATATCCACCCCTGATACCACTACGCCCTCATATCTGAGCGCGGGTAAAAAGATAGTGAGCGTAGCCAGTATGCTCAAGCCGGCGATGATGAATGGCAGTGCCTTTTTCAATGAAGGGTTTTTCAAGGGTTGTCCACCTCCTTAGCGACAATAAGCACAGAAAAACAGTATCTATTGCACTATCTTACCATTATAACGGGTCAATGAAGCATTGACAATGTTTTCCATTGCCGAATCCATGATCATTAACTGAAAAGAACTTTTTCAGCCCCAATGTTTTTTGAAAAAGGCTCTCGCTTCATAGATCGTGCCTTTCGATAGCATGTGTCCGTCATCATGCCATAATGGCTGCAAAGTGACTCCGCTTTTCTGCAGAGCTTCAATCAATCTTTTCGAATCCTCTGAAGAAACAATCGGATCGTTGTTTCCAGCTGATAAAAAGACGGGCAGGTCAGACAAGTCATCATAAGTGAATGACTTAAACGGTGTCATCGGTTGAAAAAGAAAAGCACCGGATACTTTCTTACCGTATAATTTCAAATAGCTTGCGATGATGTTCGCACCATTGGAATACCCTAAGAGCACCATCTTGTTCACCGGCAGATCATAGCGTTCTTCTATGGAGTGCAACGTTCTATCAAGTGCATGGGTCCGGTTGACAAGGTCTTCCTCATCAAAAACACCAGGCTTCAAGCGTTTGAAGAAACGTTTCGTGCCGTTTTCATCCACATCCCCTTCGAACGCGACCACAGGCGATTGTGAATCAAGGAAGGACGCTATGCCCATCAGGTCCTCGGGTCCTCCTCCAGTACCGTGAAAAAGAACGAGAGCACGATTGGTGTTTCCAGGCTTATACACATGTCTCATTCTAATCTTCCCGTTCCAACGTGAAAATCTTGCCAAGCGTGGTGTAGTCATCCCCGCCTAGCCTTCCGACAGGTTTCAAGGCGTTGGTGTTCACAGACTTGTCCTCATAGAGGGAGCTTTCAACATGAACCGCAAGAATCTCCCCGAGAATCAAATCCCCGGTGACAGTCCCCCTATGTTCAAGAGGCACAATATGTTTCATGCGGCATTCGAGTCTGACCTTGGCTTCCTTGATGCCCGGCGCTTTGACAAAAGCGCTGGTGACAGGAGTGAGACCGAACATTTCAAGTTCACTCCGGTCGGAAGGCAGACTCCTCGCCGTCTTGTGAATGGCCTCTGCATTATCCTCATCCACAAGGTTTACAGTAAACACTTCAGTATCCCTTATATGCTTGGTCGTGTCCTTATAAACACCGTCTCGTCGACTTATCGAGACGCTGACCATCGGGGGCCGGGTCGATACCAGGTTGAAATAACTGTATGGCGCACCGTTCATCACTTGATTTTCCCCTAGCGTGGTTACCAACGCCACAGGCCTGGGCGCAACAGCACTCAACAACAGTTTGTGGGACGTCTGCTTATCAAGATTCTTCATATCGATCGTGACATATTCACTCATAATCCGCATCACCCTTTCATTGGTGGGACATGTTTCCTTTCAGCCCCCCCATATCATTGCAGTTCAATTATACCAAAGGGGCGGTTGGGTCACAATCAATCCGCACGAACAAAAAAAGCGCGATTCCGCGCTTTTCAGTCAAATTGGAAATCGGTGAAACACGTGCCGCTATCAGAGAAGGTCTGGATGTCCCCTTCCGCCACACTGCTTCCATGTGTGATGGTGATCGAACCATCAAGATTCCGTGGAAGCCAAATGCCGAAGAATCCGTTCGACTCTGATTGTACAGTCTCATCATAGACCACATTTCCATCTGAATCCTTCACAGTGACATCGAACTGTTCTTCGACTAGCTCGCCCTGGCAGGTGACAAGGTTGTGGTCCCCGCATGGATGGGTGGTGTCATAATATGGCGCGACAGAAGCGTAGAACCAATCCTTTGGCATGTCATAACTCATGTAATGATCACCGTTTGATACTGTCAACACTTCCGCGTTCACACCAGCCTGCATTTCATCTGTTTCAAACTCTGTGCGTTCCAGGAAAGCCACAGTATCATAGACATCCTCTTCGTCCATACCATATTCGCTGAGCGGATGCGATGACCCTCCGGCATCTTGCAATGCAAGGTAAGAAACCGTGCCTATGATGGCAACGCCAAGGACGGCCAGAAGCCATTTCTTCATTTTCAATCTCTCCTTTTTTTGATCGTGTTCAGGATTTCACGGTACTCTTCACGTGAAATCTCGCCTTTTGCATAACGTTTTTCAACAATATCCTCGGGAAAGTCTCCATGATTATAATGAGCCCCGGTTTGTTGGTAGGTTGAAGGGGAGTCTTTGAAAACCGAGACCAAGAGCAAAATCACAAGACCCCAGAATAACAGCATGCCAACGAAACCCATAGTCATCATACCCCCTCCCATGAATCCATGATGGGGCTGGTATAATCCGGTGAATCCTGCGAAAAGTGCCAACAGGGCAAAAAAACCTAAAATGAGAAACACGACTGGCAGGGTTTTGGTTGCTTTTTTCAAGGTATCATCTCCTCACTTTTGCAATGATACCCCATAAACATGAAGCAATTATGAAGGGAATTGTATGGTGATGCGGGTTCCTTTGCCGACTTCGCTCTCGACAGATATTTCTCCTCCGTGTACATCGACGATATCCTTGACGATAGAAAGCCCGATTCCACTTCCTTTTTTCCGGTCTCTCGCTTCCTTGGACACATCAAAAGCACGTGCACGGGTCTTCTCATCCATTCCTTCACCGTCGTCTTCGACAACAAGAGTGACCGGCGCGCCTTTCAACTCGACATACAAAGACGCATCTGCCCCCGCGTAATTCCTCACATTTGACAGAAGATGATCCATAAGTCTTCCAATGACGTCCTTCTCAACATGCATGCACACTTCATCCTCAATGGACTCATTCACTTCAATGCCTTGTGAACTCAATAATGCATAGTGCCTCTCAAGACTCCGTCTCACAGCCAAGGAGACATTCCTGTTCTCTTTGATGTCCTCCTTGGATGCATGCATGAGTCTTGGAACGAGCGCATCAATGGTCTCTATTTCTTCCATGAGACTATTGAGCTCCTGTTCAGACACGTCGATTCTTCCACTCTCGAAACCCTGAAGGGTTGACTTAAGGATGGTGAGGGGCGTCTTGATATCATGAGAGAGACTTCTTATATGGGCTTTGTGGTTCTCTTGCAGTTTTTCAATCCTCCGAAGCTTCTCATCGAATGCCTCCGCGATCTCAGCGATGTTTTCAAAGTGATAGCTTTCCGTGGACTGAAGGCCTGTGATTTTGTCGTGTATGGTCTTCATGTCCTCGACAACAATGCGATATTGTTTCTGGAAATACACTGAAAACAACATCAACCCAAGGCCATAGACACCTGCGAGTATGATGTTGTATAGGACCATATAGGTGCTGTGTGTATCAATCATGGAAGACTGGTCGTTGTCCACGTTCAAAATCGCATACGTTTTCCCGTTCACTGCAATTTCATATTCAGTCGCACTTTCAGGAGGGACCTCGGTTTCATAGAACGCATCTGTCTCAAGACTCTCATAATTCAAATACACGTTGTGCGTGTGACCGTAATGTTCCAAGAACACAAGCGCGCTTGTTTCGTCGGTGTAAAGAATGAGATGTTCCGTCATCTCCACAAGCGACTCGTTCTCGCGTTCGATTGTCTCTTCAAGATACACTGTGTTCGTCACATAGAACACCACGTTCACAATGATGAACACAATGGTATAGATCACCGTGAAGACCACAAAGAACTTACGCTTTAGAAATTGGCTGAGATCACGCATCTTTCTCACCTACAAACTTGTATCCCCCGCCATAAATTGTCGCGACAAACCTCGGATTTTTCTTGGAGTCACCAAGTTTTTTTCTTAAATTCTTTATATGCACATCCACTACCCGGTCATACACATCTTCGTTATTTAAACAGTTTTCGAGAATGCTTTCCCTGCTCAACGTCATGCCGGCATGGTCGATCAGATACATCAACATGGTGAGTTCATTCTGCGTCAAGACAACCTCCTTCGCATCGACCATCACTTCCGAAAATAAAGGGCGCACCACCAAGGCGCCATCATTGAAAGACTGCACCGTGCCACGGCCACTGATCTTACTGATCCGAGTTGACAGATTGCGTATCTTCAGCATCAGCTCATCCATGGATATCGGCTTCACCATATAATCATCAGCACCAATGGAAAGCGCTTCAAGCCTTGCTTCAGTCTCCACTTTGGCGGAGACGACGATAATGTATACATCACTGGATTCACGAATGGTTCTGATCAGCTCCTCACCATTCATCTTGCCAAGCATGAGATCGAGCACTATCAGATCCACATTCGATCTGTTCAGGTATTTCAAGGCCTCTTCAGCTGAATAGACCCCCTTTGCCTTGTAACCATCCTGGGTAGCATACGTTGTCATGAGCGTATTGATCTTGATATTGTCTTCGACTACTAGGATATGCATGCGGCATCACTCCTTTACATTTCCATGATAGCACGTCCAACCCTTTTCGAAATCCAAATTAACCTATAAAAAAGAGCCCGGAGGCTCAAAAAAGACCGATGATAAGAAAATAAACTATTGGCACCAAAAGGGCCGGAAGCATGTTCGCCACCCTGATTTTCCTGATTTCCATGAAATTGATGCCCATAGCCACAAGAATGATGTTTCCGACCATGGTCATGACAGTGATCATGGGGTCTGTCAGAAAATTCGCAGACGCCATCGCGAGAAGGGTGATGCTCCCCTGATAGATGAGCACACTCAGCGCGGAGAACATGACGCCAATGCCAAACACCGTTGTCAGCATCATCGCAGTGATGAAATCAAGGGTGCTTTTGAAAATCAGTATGGTGCTGTCTCCGTATAAGCCGTCCTGAATCGCCCCCACAATCGCAAGCGCCCCGACACAGAAAATGAGTGTCGCCGAGATGAACCCTTTCGCAAGTGGGGGGAGGTTGTATTTCTTCTCGACTCCGTAAGCGACCCGGTTCAACCACCCGTCAATATCGACAATCTCCCCCGCCAATGAGCCGAGGATCAAAGAAACCATGACTAAAAGGGCGTACTGACTGCTCAAACCGTCCCCCTCGACGATCAGGAAATCCTCTAAGAACCACCCGATCGAGATCACCGCAAGGGCAAGTCCCAATGTCGACATGATTACAGTCTGGTAGGGCTTTGGCAGCCCTTTTTTGAATATCAATCCTATGGCAGAGGCGACGATGATCGCCGCCGTGTTGATCAATGTTCCCATAAAACAAAGCTCCCTCTATGCAAATCAATGGGTGAGTCCATAAACCGTATCAAACCTAGACCACCCTGTTCTTGCCCGCCTTCTTCGCTTCATAAAGACGGTCGTCGGCCCGCTTGATGATTGAACCGACCGTGTCGTCTTCAAAACTCGCGAGTCCCCCACTTAAGGTGACGGATATTTCCTTGTCCTTGAAAGCGTCGTACACAGCGGTGCGGATCCTGTTCGCAATCTTTCTTGCGGTATCATGGTCGGTCTTTTGAAGCAATACGAGAAACTCTTCACCACCGTAGCGTCCGACCATGTCCTCTTCCCTCAGATTGTCATGCATGATTGAAGCGATGCTCTTCAAGGCCTCATCACCTTCCGGATGACCCAAAGTGTCATTCAGGACTTTGAAATCGTCAATGTCGAAAAGGATGATGGATAATGGTTCATGGTGTTTTGAGTGTTGCTCGATGTAAGATGTCAGCCCCTTCATCACTCCCCGATGGTTATGGATGCCTGTGAGTGCATCGGTGTATGAAAGCTCCTTGAGTTGTTGGTTTTTCTCACGAAGTGACTGTTCCATCTCCCTTTGTTTCGTGACGTCAAATACGATCCCGGCCAAAAAGACTGGTTCGCCTTCCTCTGAGTACTCCGTGACTTTCCCCCGGTCATAATACCACCTGTATTCCCCGGTTTTGGTCCTGATCCTGTATTCCGCTTCATAGACATCCGCATCACCCCTCAAATGAGCTCTCATGGCTTCCATGACCCGTTCATAGTCATCGGGATGAAGCCTGTCGGTGAATAGTTGAAACCCTGCGTCTTCAGGAATATCCGCTTCGCTGAACCCGAGGGCCGTGTATTTTTTCGGATTGAAAGTGAGTGTGTTTGAAGGCACATGCCAATACCATTTCCCCAGATTCCCCGTCCATGCGAACTTGAGTTCCCGCTCCTCTTTATTCTCCCTGAGAAGCTGGCGGTTCAATGCCTCCTGGTTCTCAAGCATCTGAATCAATGTTTCCTTCGGGAGTTTTGAATAATCCATGACATGCCTCCTCAATGTGTTTACTGGATTGTTCTTTTGACCCGTTTTGTCCGTTTGTGGGTGAAAAGGAGCAACCCTGCGCCGACCAATGCGTAAATCAGTGCAAAATGCGAAGTCTGAAGCCACCCCAGACGTTCAACGACCCCCATCACGATCATCCATGTGCCAAGGAGCGAAAACGGCAGGACGAGCGAACGTTGATACATCTTGCGCTTGTCTGCGGGAAGCTTGTCCCTGTATTTGTTTGAAACCATCCATTCCTTTGCTTTCAGATGTTCAAAGGCGAACACATAGAAAAGCAGCCCAACAAGAATCGATCCCATGTCATCTCGCCTCCAGAAGTGTCACAGATTCAATATGGCTTGTCTGAGGGAACATGTCGAACGGTTTCACCGATACCACGCGGTATCGCTTGGACAACTTGTCAATGTCCTTCGCAAGTGTGCTTGGATTGCATGAGACATACACAAGCTTGTCGAGCGGATGCTTTATGAGGTGCCTGATCAGGTTGTCTGCAAGGCCTGTCCTAGCAGGGTCGAAAACCGCCACGTCGAATGTCTCACCCTTCTTTTCCAGATCCAAAAGCGCATTGTAGGCATCGCCTTGATAGAAACTGACGTGTTTAAGGTGGTTGTAGTCGCGGTTTCTTTTCGCACTGTCAATTGAAGCCGAATCCCGGTCGACGCCTACGACCTTCTTGAAATCCTTTGCGAAATAAAGCGCCATGCCGCCGCTTCCGGTATACAAGTCTATGAGCTTGGATTCCTTTTTGTGATTGAAAAGCGTCTTCACATATTCATACATCGACTGCGCCTCTGTGGGGTTGAGCTGGAAGAAGGCTTTCGGATTCAGCCAGTAAGTGACGTCCCCCAGACGCTCCGGAATGCTCTGCTTGCCGGCGAGCACTTCAAAAGTCTCACCGAAAATATGCGGGTTTTTCGCATCGTGGTTCTTGCTGATGGCGACACTGCTCACTTCCGGAAGCTCCAGAATCTCCTGGGCTGCCTTTTTAAGCACGTGGTTGAAGATCGTGATCACAAGTGTGACCTGCATCTCCCCGGTCGCTTCGCTTCGCCTGGTCACAAGATACCTCAACATGCCTCGCATCTTCTTGGGGTCGAAGGCGAAAATATCGTATTTATCGCAAATTTTCAACACTTCCTGGTTCGTTCGGTTGATGTTCTCGTCCTGAACAGGACAATCGAGCACATCAACGAGTTTGTTGCTGTTTCGTCGGTACAAACCGGTAGTAAGACCACTAGGCGTGTTTCTGACAGGCATCTGGGCTTTTTGGCGATATCTGCTTGGTCGGATGACGGGGTTGAAGGGATGGAAATCCACCGAGCCCATGTCAATCTTGGTGTAACGGTCAAAGGATTGCTTGAGCAGGTCTTCTTTGAGGCGTTGCTGTTCCTCGTACTCGACGTGCTGAAGCTGGCAGCCTCCGCACACGTCATAATGCTTACAAAAAGGTCTTGTGCGGTAATAGGCCTTCTTCTTGACGCGCACAATCTCGCCGACCGCATGCCGCTGCTTGATGTCGGTGATGCGGATCACGACCTCCTCGGGCGGAACCGCCCCCTCCACAAAGACAGCCTGGCGTTTGTAATAACCGATGCCTTCACCGTTGATTCCGATGGTCTTGATGGTGATCAAAACCTCCTGATGTTTCTCCAATGGACTTTCCATGTCTTGCACCTCACATTAGTTTTTCTACTACACACGTTCTATTTTTTCTCAAGGGACGAGTTCGACCCTCATCCACATGGGATTGTGGTCGCTGTATTCAAAGGAGTGGTCTATGGTCTTGACCCAGTCCACATGAATGTTATCACTGACTACGAAGCCGTCGATGATGTAATATTGCGTCCTCGGGTCATCGGGGTCATAAGGCATGTTGAGCAACCGGCTTGTCGGCAAGCTCGTATCAACTTCGAAGCGGTAGCCTTCATAAAGGGCGTCCTCATCCATGACCGGCGCCACATAATAATCCTCGTCAATGACAGGGTAGATGGCCTTTGCTTCAGGGAAGGTCTGGTTGAAGTCGCCTCCGGCGACCACATAATTCCCCGCTTCCTTTTCTTCTTTCAATATGTCATTGAAATAAGCCATTTCCTGCTTCCTAAGAGAGCCATCATCGTAAGCGCTCATGTGCAGATTGATAAGTACAAGCTCTTTATCAGTCTCTTCAAGGACGATTCTGTTGACCGTCATCGCACGTTTAAGATTGGCTGTTCGCAAGGGCCATGAGAAGGACCCCGGAAACTGATGGCGTGTCGCCTCCGCGATCTCGTAGGCGGACAACGTCTGGATACCGCTTTGTACACGTCCTAAATGATCGCTCAGGGATACCGGAAAGGGAACGTAAAGGACATTGAAGTTGTAAGCGAAGGTACTCATGAAATCTTCTTCACCAAGCGCTTCATGAATCAAAGCGACCTGATCGGTATCATAGCTTCTACGTGAGGGTTCATCCACTTCCTGAAGGAAATAGACGTCACTTTCATGATTCTCCATGATCGCGATTGACCCACCTAGATAATCAAGCACATCCTTTTTGGAATCA
Source organism: uncultured Candidatus Izemoplasmatales bacterium (assembly GCA_964501715.1). Classification (GTDB taxonomy): domain Bacteria; phylum Bacillota_I; class Bacilli_A; order Izemoplasmatales; family Izemoplasmataceae; genus M55B118. Next base: position 28,370 of record CAZCTR010000007.1, read on the forward strand.
GGCCGCCCTTTCTCGCCGCCGTCCATGACAAAATCCTCATCACTTCCAAGACCGGCGTAACCAATGTTGAAAGTCATCAGCGTCAATGAATCCCCTGGGGACAAAGCCTTGCTTGCAGCCCCTTCCACGGAAAGCATCTCTTCTTCATCCGGGGTGTATTCCGTCGCTGTCAACAAGACCAACAACCCGGCAAACGCCAGCAGAACAACCGAAAACGTACCGAGCAATGCACGAAGAACAATTTTTATCATAATGGACTCCTGTCGGTTTTGGATAACTCCAGTGTATCACAGAGCTCACCCTGCAACAATTTCTTTATTCCAGGGATCCCATGTCTTTTTCATACAATGCTTTTTGATCTTCCCAATAACGTTTGTCCTCATCGGTGATCTCGCGGATGACACGACAGGGGTTGCCTGCCGCAACCACTCCGGTTGGTATGTCTTTTGTGACGACGGATCCCGAACCGATCACGACATCGTCACCGATTGACACGCCCGGATTCACCGTCACATTGCCGCCCAACCACACATCGTCACCGATGTGGATAGGCAGTCCGTACTCCAAACCGGCGCTACGTACCGCCTTGTCAACAGGATGGGCGGCAGTGAGAAGAGAGACCCTGGGACCGAACATCACCCTGTCCCCTATGACGATTCTGTTCACATCGAGAAATATGCAGTCGTAATTGGCGAAGAAATCATCGCCTATGCTAATGTTCATTCCATAATCACAATGGAAGGGAGGTGTGATGAAACCACGTTTCCCGAAACTCCCGAATAGTTCGGTGATGATGGCGAGCCGGTCATCGCTTTCCTCAAATTCCGTGGCGTTGAAGGCGTCCAGAAGACGTTTGGATTTCTTGTGCGCATTATACAGTGTTTCACCCTCAACTTTGTAGAGTTTTCCGGCGAGCATACGTTTTTTCTGACTCATAAGGCCCCTCCTTTTTAAAAGCCCCGTACCGCGCCAGCGGGAACGAGGCTTTCTTCATGTTTCACACTTTTGTAAGTCTTACAACCGTTTCAACATGAGAAGTCTGAGGGAACATGTCGAAAGGTGTCACCGAGTCAATTCGGTATCCGTTGGACACGAAGATATTCAAATCCCGGGCGAGTGTGGATACATTGCATGAGACGTAAACCATCCGTGAGACACCCCTGTCGATCACAGCGTCGATGAAAGGGCGTTTCAGCCCTTTTCTGGGTGGGTCCACAAACAGAATATCAATAGGTTCCTCTCGAAAGGTGTCCATCATGTCCTCGATGTTTCCGGTTTCGAACCTTGCATTCCCTATGCCGTTCATTCTCGCATTGGCCCAAGCATCCTCTATGGCCTTGGCCACACTATCCACACCGATGACCTGTTTGACCTCGGAAGCGGCGCTGAGCCCTATGGTGCCAATGCCACAGTAGGCGTCCAGGACCGTATCGGACTTTTGAAGGTCTGCCACGTCGAGCGCTTTCCTGTAAAGGAGTTCCGTCTGCTCAGGATTGATCTGATAGAAGGATTGGTGGGATATTTTGTATTTGACACCCAACAACGTGTCATAGATCGCATCTTCTCCATAAAGCACTTTGCTTTTTTGGGAGAGCATCACATTGGTCTTCGCCTCATTGATGTTCTGAACGATGGAACGAACACTGGGAAATCGCTCTATCAAGGCGTTAACGATGGTATCTGAATAAAGCAGGTTTTCACCGTTGGTAATGAGCGTCAGTGAGACATGTTCGGTGTGCATGCTTCTTCTGAGCATGATCCCCCGAATCAGACCCACATGACTCTTTTCGTCATAGATGGACAGTTCGAGTGTCTCGAACATCCGCTTCAGAAAACGGGTGATATCTGTAAAGACCTTGGGCCACACATGGCATTTGCGGATATCGACAATGTCGTGGGACCGGGGCTTGTACATGCCCGCGACGATTTTCCCCCGTTCAGTACCGAACGGTATGATCGCCTTGTTGCGGTAATAATAGGGGTTTTGCATACCGACGGTGTCATCGACGTCGGTTTCGATATGACCAAGCTTGCGCAAAGTCTCCTTGACGCGATGCTTCTTGAAACCCAGTTGCATCTCATAGTTCATGTGCATCATGTTGCAACCGCCGCATTCATAGAAATGGTCGCATATCGGTCTTTTTCGAAAGGGAGACTCCTCCTTGATTTCAATCAGACGCCCAAAACCGAAATTCTTGTTGGTCTTGATGACTTTGATCAGAGCCTTTTCGCCTTTCAAGGCATCCTTTACAAAAACAGGATATCCCTCTATCTTGCATACCCCCATAGCATCGTGGGTCAGGTCCGTGAATGTCACTTCATGATAGCTATTTTTTTCAACCACACTCTCACCTTCGCTTCAAACATAGTGTATGTTACTTGAATTGGTATATTTTAGCGAGTCCGCCGCAACTGGTCTCGCGATAATTTGCCGGCATGTCCCTTCCTGTCTCGAACATGGTCTCGACCACGAGGTCGAACGAAATCTTTCTGGAATCACTTAAAAAGTAAGCGAGCCCGCAAGCATCAATCGCCCGTAAGGCCGCGACAGCATTACGCTCAATGCACGGAATCTGCACATACCCTCCTATAGGGTCACAGGTGAGCCCCAGATGATGCTCTAGTCCGATTTCTGCCGCATATTCTATCTGACCGAGGGACAATCCGAACAATTCCGCATGCGCAGCCGCAGCCATGCTGCACGCACTTCCGACCTCGGCCTGGCATCCCGCCTCAGCACCACTGATGGTTGCGTTGTGTTTAATCACATTGCCGATGATGCCGGCTGTAGCGAGCGCTCTGAGCACCTGTGTTTCGCTGAAGCCGTGCCGCTCCTTCATGTATTTCAGGACGGCAGGCACGGTGCCGCTCGCGCCACAGGTCGGTGCGGTCGCAACCACACCCCCGCTCGCGTTCATTTCATTGACGGCAAAAGCATAGGCGCTCACAAGCCTGGATTCACGGATTTCAGAAGGCTCTTTTTTTGACGTCTTCTTCAGAAGGGATTTCGCTTTTCTTTGAACTTTCAAATCACCGGGAAGCAGCCCCTCTTCTGATAACCCCTCTTCAATCGAGTTGAGCATCGTGTGCCAGACGGTTTTCAGAAAACCGAAGATGGCCTTTCCTTCAAAACGCTCCACATACTCATAAAGACGGATGTTTTCACGTTCACAATATTGTGTGATCGCATCAAAAGTGGCGTGAGGATACACATCAGGTTTCTCGATATGCGGCTCGCCTTCGATTTCGATGGTGCCTCCTCCGACACTGTATATGCGCATCGAGCCCAAAAGACGACCATTCTTGTATGCTTCGAGGTCCATGGTGTTGGGATGGACGTCAATGAAATCGCTCTTGAAATGCACTTGCACATCTTCAAGCACATGTCTGATAATCACATCTGTAAGATGCCCTTTTCCGGTGAGGCTCAAAGAGCCATACAGATACGCCTGATAGGAGGCGTCCGGATACCTTTTCTTGAAAAGTTCGCACGCTTTTTCGGGCCCCATGGTATGGGAGCTCGAAGGACCACGGCCAATCTTGTACAGGTCCCTGATCGACTTCACATGGCCCACCCCCTTTCTTCACAGTCCACGCCTATTATACCATATTCCACTAAAAAACGGGAAAGCGGCTTGAGCTTTCCCGTAAGATAGTCTTAGAAACTTACATCCACATCGGCACGCTTCGACATTTCGGCTTCGAAGAATGTCTTTTTCTCCATGCCGATCCTGCCGGCGACAATGCTGGTGGGGAATGTGACAATGCGGCTGTTGATGCGGCTCACATTGGAATTGTAAAGGCGTCTCGAAGCTTGAAGGTGTTCTTCTACATCACTGATTGAGTGCTGCAGATTGGTGAAGACCTTCTCGGCTTTCAGTTCAGGGTAGTTCTCAACCACCACATTGATGCCTGATTGCACCTGGTCGAGCTTCTGCATGAACTCTTCTTTTTGTTTGACACTAAGCTGTTTGGGTTGCTGATTACGCCATTTCACAACCTCAATAAACGTTTCTTGTTCATGCTTGGCATAGCCTTTGACTGTCTCGATCATCTTGCTAAGCACGTCAAAACGCTTGGTCAATGCGACATCGATACCGGATTCCGCTTCGTTCACTTTGACTTCAAGCTGGCGAAGATTGTTCATCGTCGCGATGTACCAAATCAGCACGACCAATGCCAGCACACCCACTACAATCAATACAATCCAGATTGGATCCATCGTGTTACCCTCCTCTATTTCTATTTTTATCCCATTCACGCAAGAGAATGGTCTTTGAAGCGCTTGGTTCCTTGTTTATGTATTATACCACACTTTATTCCGCACTGATAGCCTCCCTAGGGAACACGGCCTATTTAGGTGGCTTGAAACACTTTTCGATTCAATTTGAGTTCCTTGACAATGTCAAAGATGATATCGAGATCCTCATCAAATGACTCTATGAGTTTCTTATTGAGAGATTGAAATGGCATGACACGGAAAGAGGTCCTGTGCGTCTTGATTGCCACATTGAGTTTGGTTTTTCGAAATGAGAGTCCGAGCTGCCCCGGATGGTTCTTTTCGATCTTCATGATCGACTCCATGAGATGAGGGGTGAGAATGTAATATGCGGTGAGGTTATCCGTCGCATACGTATTGAATGTCTTGTTGAAATCCACGCTTTCCATCTCAACTTTTTCAAACTTGTCATTTGTGGTCGGTCTGAATCTTTCAAGCACTTGCAAATGCCCCTTGAATGTTTTGTTGAAATCGAACTCGAAGACCCGCCCATTGAAATAGGTCTCCCATCTTGTTTTCCTTTTTCCATCCTGATAATAGACTTTCTTCTCCTGAAGTTTCACATCACTTGAAATGAATTTGACATCCTCGACTCTCCCGGAGAGATAGTCCTCGGATTTTGTCCTATCAGGATACTTCAAAAACCCGCATTCCATGACCTCGCCTGTCGTCAAACCGTAAGACGGCCTATATGAGCAATCATCAATCTTTTCCTCGAGATGCTTTTTCAAGAACTTCTTTTTAAACTGTTTGATGATATGGGCATAATAAGCCGCCCCACCGATGCTTACTGCAAATCCCAAAAAGCCATAAGGTGCAGCGTCCCCGCCAACCAGAAAAAAAACAATCAGGAACAGGAAAACCCCTAGAATAACCACTGCTTCACCTATATGTTTCTTCTTGTTCAATGAATCCATCAAAGTCAAATCCACATCTGCCATGCCAAGCCTCCCAACAGGTAAGAACCATGTTCTTATTTTCCTCATATTTACAATAATTATATCACAGGAAAAAAGAATAAAACAGCTTTTTCAAGCTGTTTTATCCCTGTGACTAAGAAATTATTCGACTTTGATCAGAACATTGTCCCCTTCAGCACTTTCCACATGCACGAGCTCACCGATTTCTCCTCGGTCGATCATGTCAATAACGGCTTCCACGGTCTCTTCGTCCAGGTGTTCAGACCATCTTTTCGACAATTTGGAGCTTTTTGAGAGTATCATCTTACCAATGTTCAAAGGCAAATTGACCCTGACTTTGTCCCCATCGGAACTGTCGACAATGACCTTTAATGAACGAGCCTGTCTCAAAGTGTTCTCATCAGTTGAGCGAGGCGCATGCAAATTGTGTTCATGGGGCGTGTCAGTGATCTCTTTTTTCTCCTGACCTCCTACTTCCATGGCTTTGTGCATTTTACCCTCAAAGCTTTTCTTGAATTGATTCATCCATTCTTGTCTGTCTTTCATGACTCATCTCCTAACGCACGAACTTTCGTGCTTGATTTTTTTATTCTGCGCGGTCTCTTTCAAGGCGGTTTCTTTGTGAAGCGCCATCAGCAATATCATGGATTGTTCCATAGTGGCCTCCTTTCAGCAGGACTTAACCCTTCCTGGGACGGTTGGGATGCGTACGGCGGAAAACTTTTTGTTTGGTTTGATGCATCAAGCAGTCGAGATCAATGATGTCATACATGCAAATCGACCCCTTTCTTTATATTAATAAATTTTATTAACCTGTTAATTAATTTTTTTAATTACAACTTCATTATATTTAACTTAATATGCAATGTCAACCTTTTTATTAAATATTTTGATTTTATTATCAACATAATAAAAAAAGTGGTTAATTTTATTTAACCACTTTTGATTTATGACTGGATTTTAGATTCAAAAAACCTGTATGCCACTATGATGAGCGCTGACATGTAGATGATCCCTATGCCGTGATACAGTGGCCCTGGAAGATTATGGGCATGATCCAGCATCTCTATGTCTACCAGCATGGCTTTGACCGGCCAGAATATCGGTAAGACCCCGAGCAGATATTGTTTCCAATCCTGCATGGTTTCAATGATCACCAGTACTGGAAGAAGCACGAATATTCCGCTTGTTTTCATATAGGCGAAACCCTCGATCTTGTTTTTGCCGATCGCCGCGAGAAACAGGGCGAAGAACGGGGTGAAAAGAGAAGCGACCAAGGCGTAAGCCAGTATGTCTCCCCAGGTGAACATCTCCCATAGATTGACCTGACCTATCTGATATCCATCCCCGCTAAGGTGTTTGACTCCGAAAATCGAGAAAAAGGCTGCGAAGACACTGAGCAAATAGGCGTATGTGGATTTGAAAAGGATATAGCCTTTCATGGTGAGCGGCGTGACCCTGATGGTGTTGAGCGTATGCTCGTCCTTGTGGTCCAGCAGATTGAACCCGAGCATCGCACCGGTGATGAACGGGACAAGTGAAGAGAAAACTATGATCACCACCAAAGAGGCGGTCAGTCTGCCCTCCCCACTCCCATAATTCTCAATCAGGGTCGGTATGATGAAGGCTCCGACCGCGATGATGAAGAGCGGATAGACAAGCAGCATCATGGTCATTTTGTCCCGGATGATGTTTTTGAATTCATAGACGAGCATGTTCAGATATTTTGACATGCCATCACTCCCTTACGCCTTTTTCGGCATATTGAGGATATATGATGCGGATGGTCAGGACAACCGGTAAAAGCATGAGATACACGATGGAGACCACGGTCTGCCAGATGCTGACATCACCGCCTATGCTCCTTTCAATCAACAAGAAGGATGCGTGTGTCGGTGAGATAATCATCAACATCTCCATAGTTTCCGGAATAAGACCGAAGGCATAAAAGATGCTCGGAAACGCCAAGATGATCATATACCCCATGAGAAGTGATAACAAACCATTGAAATCCTTTGAGTAAAGACTCATCGTAAACCCGATTGCGCTGTGCGCGAGCGCAATCAGAAGCACAAAGAAGATGAATACCGGAATATCGATGGCCACGTCAAACAAATACTTTCCGAAAAGCGCCAGAATCACGCCTGATTGAAAAGCGAGATAGACTGCACTGATCATTTTGCCCGCAATGAGGTCCGCGATGGAAGCCGGTGTGACAAGCAATGTCTTGAGGGTGTTCTCCTGACGCTCATAGAAAAGGGACACCCCAATAAGCAACACGGTCATCATCGTGATGTCCATGAAGATAAAGAGACCGATGAACTGAGCAGCCTCCTCTCTTCCTATCATGAAGAGGATCAGAAGCCACAGCACGCTCACTCCGAGACTCACCTGGATGATGTTGTATTTGAGGAGACGCTTGAATTCACCTTGGACCACCAGGTTAAACGTCTTCATGGACATCCTCCCCTGTCACCTTGATGAAAATATCGTCCATCGAGGTCTCACCCGAATGCATGGTCTCAATCGGATAGGTCTTTATGATGTGCATGAAATCCTTGTTTTCCGAGATGGAATCAAGTTCGAACGTCTTCTGTCTTGTGTCTCCGTTCTTACGGTATTCAACCGTCAACTCCCTGCGGCCGTATTTCATTTTGAGGTCCCTCGTGGTTGATACCTCGCTGATTTCCCCTTGCGTGATGAATGCGACACGGTCACACAGCTCCTCCACGTCGTTCATCAGATGGGTGGACAAAAGTACTGTCCCCCCGCCCTCTTTGAACTCTCGGATCAGACCTTTGATAATGTGGGCATTTTTAGGGTCCAGTCCGTTAGTGACCTCATCGAGAAACAGGAATTTAGGATTGTTCAACATCGCCCTGACAAAGTTCAAACGCATCTTCATACCCTTGGAGTACTCAGAGACGAGCCGGTCCTTGTCCTTGTGAAGTCCCACGGTTTTCATCAGTGACTCAATGTCGGCTTTCGAGCGGTATAGATTTTGGAAAAAAGACATGTTCTCCATCCCTGTAAGTTTGTTGAAGTGTACAGGGAGTTCGAAACCGACACCGATGTTCTCGAAATAGTCATTGCCGTATGAGCGGAGGTCCTTGCCCAAAAAACGGATGTCTCCCTGGTAATGTTTGAGAAGTTTCGTCAAAATCTTCTGGGTGGTGGATTTCCCCGCACCACTCGGACCCAGAAGCCCGAAAATTTCCCCTTCATGAATATCGAAATCAATGCCCTTCACCGCTTGAACGCCGTTTTTGGCATACGTGTAAGCAAGATTCCTCACCTCAAAGACTTTCTTTTTCATAAAGTTCCTCCTCTACCATAATTCCATGACACACAATCGCAAGAAACGCTTCAACCTTTTTCATGATGGTCTTCTCGTCCACCTGGTCGTATACCATGCGGACGAGCTGGTTTGCGTTGAAGTCGAAAAGGAGTACGGCCAACAAGTGTGTTTCGACCCCCCTTTTCAAAATGCCTTGGTCTTTATCCTTATCAAGCAACGTTTCCATCATGGAAATGCCTTCCCGTTCGATTTCACGTCGCAAACGCCACACTTCCTCACTGTTCGAATGGTAAAGATGATAACCGAAAAGGTACGCTTCTTTGTGCTGATAGGCGAACGCCACCCCTCTTTTAATGAAGTCGGGATACAAACCGATGAAGGATTGTTTTTCCACCTTTTCCCACAAATCATTCATATAGGCCATTTTCTGTTTCAATATGACGTTGATGAGATGGTTGAAAAGGTCTTCCATCCCATCGAAGTATTGATAGAAGCTGCCCCTGGGTATGTTGGCGGCCCGCACCACGTCGCGAATGGTGGTCCGGTCATACCCTTGGGCGTTTATGACGGACAGCGCACTATTCTCAATGCGCCTTTTCTTGCCCTCATCAAGACGCTCAAATGTTTTTTTGGGCACATGATCACCTCGCTTATACTTAAATTATGACACGCGTGTCACTTCATTGCAAGAAAAAAAGCCCGATATTCCATCAGGCTTTAAAGCGTGGCTTTGATTTCAATGATGAGGTCGCGTAATTCGGCGGCCCGTTCGAAATCCAAATCACGTGCAGCTTTTTTCATGTCCTTGTCCAGTTCATCAAGCATGGCGCGTTTCTCTTCCTTGTTCATCTCGGAGAGGGCTTTGCCTTCTTTTTCCTCTTCGGCTTCGACTTTGATCCTGATCGAATCCCGGACATCCTTCTTGATGGTGGTCGGCGTGATGCCGTAGGTCTCATTGTGCTCTTTCTGGATGGCCCTTCTCCTATTGGTCTCGTCGATCGCCTCGCGCATGGCGTCACTGATTCGATCAGCATATAGGGCCACCATGCCGTTCACGTTGCGCGCGGCGCGACCGATGGTCTGAATCAAACTTCTCGCACTTCTTAAGAACCCTTGTTTGTCCGCGTCAAGGATCGCAATGAAAGAGACTTCCGGCAAATCGAGGCCTTCCCTTAAAAGATTGATCCCGACAAGCACATCATAGACCCCTAGCCTGAGATCGCGGATGATCTCGATGCGTTCGAGGGAATCGATCTCCGAATGCAAATAGGCGACCTTGATCCCGGCCTCCTTGAGATAGCTTGTGAGGTCTTCGCTCATCTTGATCGTAAGGGTGGTGATGAGGGTGCGCTCGTTTTGTTCGGTGCGCTTTTTGATCTCGTTGATGATATCGTCAATCTGGCCCTCTTTGGGTCTCACATCGACCACCGGGTCCAAAAGGCCGGTGGGGCGGATGATCTGTTCGATGATGTCGGGCTGGCTTCTGTCCATCTCGAAATCTCCCGGTGTCGCACTGACATAAACACCTTGGCTCATCTTCTCAAGAAACTCATCAAAATTGAGCGGTCTGTTGTCAAGCGCGCTTGGAAGCCTGAACCCGTAATCGACAAGGGTCTGTTTCCTGGCCCTGTCACCATTGAACATCCCCCTTACTTGAGGCAAGGTCACATGCGACTCATCGACAATCAACAGATAGTCATCACCAAAGAAATCCATGAGGGTGGACGGCGTCTCGCCTGCATCTCGCAAGGAGAGGTGACGCGAGTAGTTCTCCACGCCCTTGCACGACCCGATCTCCTTGAGCATCTCGATGTCGTAGTTCGTGCGCTGTTGAAGCCGTTCGGCTTCGACGAGCTTCCCTTCGCTCTTGAAGTATTCGACCTGATGTTCAAGTTCTTGTTCTATGCGTCTTATGCCTTCTTCAAGCTTGTCCTTGTTCGTGATGAACTGGGTCGCGGGGAAGATGGTAAGCACACTGTAGTCCTCGAGAATCTCTCCTGTCACCGCATCAAAGGAGCGGATCCTTTCAACTTCATCGTCGAAGAATTCCAATCGGTAGGCGACCGACTTGTTGTAAGTCGGCATGATCTCCACCGTATCGCCCTTAACTTTGAATGTCCCCCTGTCAAAATCCGTGTCATTGCGCTGAAAAAGCATGTCGACAAGCTTGTTGAGAAGGTCGTCACGTTCCAAAATGTCGCCTTGTCGGATGGTCATCGTGGCATTCTTGTAATCCTCCGGGTCCCCGATCCCATAGATGCAGGAGACAGAGGCGACCACAATCACATCCCGTCTTTCAAGGAGTGAGGCTGTCGCACTATGCCTGAGCTCATCGATCTCATCATTCGTCTGGGCATCTTTCTCTATGTATAGGTCCCTTCCGGGCACGTAGGCCTCGGGTTGATAATAATCGTAATACGAAATGAAATATTCGACCCTGTTTTCGGGGAAGAACTCCTTGAACTCCGAATAGAGCTGACCCGCAAGGGTCTTATTGTGGGCGAGTATGAGAATGGGCTTGTCCAGATCCTTGATCACGTTGCTCATCGTGAAAGTCTTCCCGGTCCCCGTCGCCCCAAGTAGAACCTGGTCGGTGACACCTTCTTTGATGTTATTGACCAATGTTTTGATCGCTTCAATCTGATCGCCTTTGGGTTCATACTTGCTGATGAGTTTGTAGGCCATTGTCTCACCCCGTTTCAATATGTCATTGTCATCATTACCATTCTATCACAAATGCCCACCGTGTGGTAAAATATGACAGAGGTGATTCGATGGTTCCACTGTTTGTCGCCATAAATGCAAAATTCATCCACACAAACAACGCTGTGCGGCTTTTGAAAGCCAACAGCACCCATGAGACCGAATTCATCGAATTCACCATCAAGGACAACCTCGAACAAATGGTGGAGACGATACTGGGAAAAGATCCGCTCCTCATCGGCATCAGCACTTATATATGGAATGTGGAGACGGTGAGACAGCTTGTCCATATCATCAAGCAAAGAAGCCAAGTCCCAGTGGTTCTCGGTGGACCGGAAGTCTCCTATGACGCCTGCCATTTCCTCAAGACCCTTCCCGTCGACGTAATCGTGAAAGGGGAAGGGGAGAAGATCATCGATTCAGTGATCGAGCATTTCTTGGAGGGCACCCCGATGGACGGCCTTACCAATATCGCCTACAAGGATGAGAAAAACGGCATCATAGAAAAACCCATTGTCGAAATACCGGACCTTCATGAACTGCGTTCACCGCACCGTTTCAATGCCGACATCAAGGATTTCAACAACCGCATCCAGTACGTTGAAGCTTCGCGCGGTTGCCCCTTCAATTGCTCTTACTGCCTGAGTTCGCTCGAGAAAACGCTGCGTTTCTTTCCGTTGTACAAAGTGAAAGCGGACCTGTCTCATTTGCTGGAAAACGGCGCAAAGACCATCAAGTTCCTCGACCGCACGTTCAACGCGAACAAGGACGCAAAAGCCATTATCGATTTCTTGATAGAAAACCGTACAAACCAAGTGGTCTATCAATTCGAGATCACCGGCGAGATCATGGATGAGGCGCTCATCGATCATATTCATGCACATGCCCCAAGACACCTTTTCCGTTTCGAGATCGGCATCCAATCCACAAACGACCTCACCAATCGTCTCGTCAGAAGGCGTCAGGACAATGATAAACTGTTCCGTCTCATTGAGAAGATCAAAACCGCGGACATCATCGACATGCACCTTGATTTGATCGCAGGACTCCCTGGGGAATCACTGTCACGGTTCAAAAAGACATTCAATGACGTCTACGCCCTTGGAAGCCGGGAACTGCAACTTGGTTTCTTGAAATTTCTGAGGGGCACGCTCATCCGCGAAGAAGCCGAAAAGCACGGCTACACTTTTTCCAAGACCGCTCCCTACACCATCCAAAAAAGTGATGTGCTCAGCCCTCAAGACCTTAAGACGATTGAAGACGTCGAAACCGCATTGAACCTCTTTCATAATAAACGGTATTTTCAAGACACCCTTTTTTCCATACTGAAAAGGCATTTCACAGACTATTTCGATCTGTTCAAAGCCATGCATGACACCTACACCGCCGAAGGCTATCCCCTGAAGGGTTATCAGATAGATGACATCTATGCTTTCATGGACAAGTTCCTGAGACGACATGGCGTTTTGGAGGAAGCACTTGATTCGCTCAAATTGACCTTCCTTGCAAGAAGCAAGGTCAAACCCAAGTGCTATTTCGATACCGTCAAAGACAAAAACCTCAAGGCACGGCTCTTTACGAGACTCTCTGAAGACAAGAGGATCCACCTCGCTGATTTGTACAAACACAGTGTTGTCGCCCCTCTCAATAGCGGTTATGTGATTGCTTTGTACAAACGCCATGAAGCGTCACTGTATACAGTCTCATGACAAAGGCCTCAGAAAACTGAGGCCTTTTTTTAGTGTATGATCATTGATTGTAAATCATGATGAGAGATTCAAACAAGTCATCGATCTGAGTCTCCATGTCCCAATCATCAAGTTGCCACGAGAAAGCCGCATGAAGCCCAAGTATCATGGCTTCTATAGTGCGAAACCTCTTCTGTGATAAGGGCCCTCTTAGCAGCTGCTCCCTTTCTCCTTTGTCAAACATGTCTATGAGGCTTTTTTCCAGATGTGTGTTATGTTCGATGATGGTCATCATCATGGCTTCCTTGGTGCTTTTTGGAAGTTTGATGACTTCAGGATGATGGGCGAAATTGCGAATGATCTCATTGGATTTCGCAAGGTCGAGCGAACGTCTCATATGGTTTTTGAAAGCTCGTTCGAACGAGAGCTCCTCTAGTTCCGACTCATCGATCAGTGACTCCCTGTTCTTCTTGAGTAAGAGACGCATGGCCTCTTCGATCATCTCGTCCTTGCTTGTGAAATACTCATAGATCGTGCTTTTCCCGATATCCATCTCCCGGGCGACATTGGATATGGTCAGCGATTTTTCAGTATCGTTCTGGGATAGGATGGCAAGCACTTTTTCCAGTATCTTCTCACGTTTGTTCATGGTTTCATCGTCCTTTTCAGAAAGGCTTCGATTTCATCTTCTTTTTCATCCTCTTCATCATCCGCTTTGAATGCTTGTTTAGGCACAAACAGGACCAAAAGCGAAGTGACGAGGACCACTCCAATGAGTGCCGCGGTTAGTAGCCATTCACCCTCGATCGCGAAAACTATGCCTCCAAAGAGGGCGAGAACCGCGATCAGGCCACCGAAGATATAACGTCCGTGCAACGTCATCATGTCATAGAATATGGGGACCACGAATATGGTCAGGAAGGTCGCATAGAAGAGCCCTCCGATTGCGGTGATGGCCATCGGTTGCATCAGTTCCGCACCTTCGCCATACCCCAATGCAAGCGGCATCAGAGCGAGGATCGTGGTGAGCGCGGTCATGAAAATCGGTCTGAGACGGATGCGACCCGCACGTGTGATCGCCTCTTTGAGGGCGTAGCCCCTTTGTCTCAATTGGTTGATGTAATCAACGAGCACGATGCCGTTGTTGACCACGACCCCGGAGAGTATAATCAATCCGATGATTGCAACAATGGATACCTGGTGGCCGAAAAGGTACAGAATACCGAATCCACCTGTGAAAGCCAGCGGGATGGTCAACATGATGATGAAGGGATAAAGCAGGCTCTGGAACTGGCTCGCCATGATCATATAGACAAGCAGGATGCCCAGCCCTCCCATGATGATGAGCTCATCAATGGTTGCCATGATCTCTTCGCTTTCCCCTTGGATTTCGTAGGAATAGCCGCTCAACTGTTCATGAGCATCAAGCATAACCTCAACGTCTTCAGCCACGATGGTCGCACTGTAATCACTCTCGAGTTCAGCGCTCACATCGATATAGCGTGTGCCGTCGATTCTTTGTATGGACCCGAATCCCTCTTCGTATTCGACTTCAGCGACATCCGATAGAAGAATCGGTTCTTTGGACAACATATCCGTTCCGACCTCGAGCGTCTTGAATTCCTCAAGTGAGGCTTCGCTATGTCGCTCGCTTTCACCTTCCTGATAGATATACACGCTGTAGGCATGGCCGTTCATCGTCATCCTGGTCACTTCCTCAGGGCCGCTCAGAGTCTCGCTGACGGACTGTAGGACCTGACCGACAGTCAACCCTTTCTCGATGGCGGCATCCTTATCGACAGTCACCTTGATCTCTTCATCCTCCAGATCGATGCCGTCATCGACACTGCGCACCCCTTCGATGTCTTCCATCTGTGAGCCTATGGCAACGGCCTCATCGCGGAGGTCGTCCAGGTCGCTTCCTTTGATCCTGACTGACACGCCTTCACCCACAAGGGCCGCAGAATCCATTTCCGTGCCTTGTATGTCTATCTCATAAGCCGGATAATCCTCATTGAGAATCTCAAGCAGATCATCCCTGACTTCCATGGTGGTCCTTTCCCTGTCCTCAGCAAGCACGATGTTCATCGTGGCGCTCGAGGTATCGGACACCATGCCGGAGAATCCGAGCATGGCCGCTTGACCACCCCCGCCGACAGTGATGCCGACACTTTCGATGTCCTCATCGGCGTAAAGTTGCTCAAACATGGTATCAAGGTCGTCGGTGAAAGTCTCAAAATCCACTGTCTCTTCCGGAGCGACACTGATTGAGGCCTGAAGTGCACCCTCATCACTCGGTGGGAAGAACTGGAATCCACGGGAGGTCGACAGAATGAACATCGCCCCAAGCAAGCCGATCACAAAGACGATGATGAGGTATTTCACCTTGAACGCCTTGTTCAGTATCGTTTCATAAATGTTCTGGACCTTTGATATGGCCGTGTCCTCGCCACTCTTCTCACCGTCTTCTTTCATGATCCTGTTCGCGACTGTGGGCACGAACGTGAGAGCGATGACGAGGGATGCGGCGAGGCTGAAGGTGATCGTCAGCGCGAGTTGATAGAAGATCTCACGGATGAAGCCTTCGATGAACATGATCGGAAGGAACACACTCACAGTCGTCAGGGTGCTTGCGATGATCGCACCTGCGACCTGGGAGCTGCCGTTCACCGCAGCTTTCTTGTTCGAGGCCCCGTCGCGTTTCATCCTGAAAATGTTCTCGATGACGACGATGCTGTTGTCCACAAGCATACCGATACCGAGTGCAAGCCCCCCAAGGGAGACGATGTTCAATGTCATATCGGAGAGATAGATCATAATCACGGCGGCCAAAAGGCTCACCGGAATCGCCACACCGACAATGAAGGTCACCCTCAGGTTGCGAAGGAATAAAAGCAGAATCAAAACAGCGAGCACTCCGCCGATCAACAGGTTCTCAAGTACGGATTGGTTCGCCTGTTCAATATACTCCCCTTGGTCGAGAAGCATTGTGTATTCAAAACCTTCGTCCTCTTCGGCGATGGCGGCAAGCTCATCGTTGATGCGATTCGCGACTTCCGTGGTCGCATATTCGCTTCCTTTCTGGATTGATATGCTTATGGCATCCTCCCCGTTGACCTTGGAATATCTCTGCTCATCGGCCGAGGCGAACCCGACATCGGTCACATCGTCCATCCTGATTGGATCGATGCCCAGCATGTCCGCCCTGAAGACGGTGAGGTCACGGAGCTCATCCAGATCCTGAAGGTCGTCTCCGACACGCACAAGGTAATCCACACCACCCACATCGACATACCCGGCAGGGAAACTCATGTTTTGAGCCTGCAGGATACCGTTGACCATGTCGCGGTCAATGCCGAAATCATCAGGATCGATGTGGTCATCCGGATCAGGGATGACCATATTGGCCTGTTCAATCGCATCGTTGATATCGCTATTGTACTGATCGATCGCTTCCTGGTCCAAAGTCACTCTGACTTCAGAATCATAAGCCCCCATGATGTTGAGGGTGGCCACCCCCGGAATCCTTTCCAGACGGGGTGACAACTCATCGTCCACCCAGTTGCTCAAGGATTCGAGGTCCTCCCCTTCTCTTGATACGCTGAAATTCATGATGGGCAGCATATCAGGGTTCAATCTGATGATCATCGGCGTGCTAGCCTCATCAGGAAGGTTGTCCGTCATCATGTTCATGTTCTCACGCATCTCGACTATGATGGAGTCCATATCGGCGGCTTCTGTGAACTCAAGCATCACCATGGACATGTTCTCACTGGATGTCGTCTGCACCTGTGTCACATTCGTCGTCGTCTGAAAGGTCTGCTCCAAAGGCACGCTGACCTCCTGCTCAACCTCTTCAGGCGCCGCGCCGGGATATGTGGTCACCACCACGGCGTACGGAATGTTAATATCAGGGAAAAGGTCACTCGTCAGGCGGTTGAAGGAAACCACTCCGAATATGATGACTGCGATGACCACCATCAGTACCGTGATGGCTTTTTCCACTGAAAAACGTATGATATTTTTCATGATCTCACTCTTTTCTTATAACGTGTTGTAGGAATAAAAAAACCGACCGAACGTTCGGTCGGTTTAAATATATCATACTTGGTCATGGGTGACAATCGAAATGTTTCAGTCGTGTACATGCGGCACTAGGATATCCATGGTTCCGTTGGTCGTACTGTAATTCAACCGTCCGACTTGAAACGAATTGTCTTCGTTTTCGTAATGGAGACTGCCATTCGTGCTTTTCATCGATACCTCATTCACATACACATTGTGCAGTTCAATCTTGCCGTTGGTGGTCTGTACACTCATTTCACTGTCTATCACATGAATGTCATTGATGTTGAGGACCAGAATTTTACCATTGGTTGTCTTGGCATCCACATTGGAATACTCTCCGTCCCTGATCTCAATCTTGCCATTGGTGCTCGTGGCCATGAGTTCGGAAGCCGTGCTTGAATATACTGTGACGTTTCCGTTCGTGGTTGCCGCACGGACCGGATGAGGTGATTCGATGGAAGACAGGCGAATGCTACCATTGGTTGTCTTGAGATTGACGTGATCGATGACTTGGTCCCGGATGATAATTTCCCCGTTCATATGCTCTATATCTACCCTTTCCAAAGTCAAATCCTCCGGCAGGTAGATATCGATATACGTGTCTTCGGTGAACCATAAACCGATATTGAATAAAAACAGTTGACGTTCATTGCTAAGCTCTACAGTTCTTGTGTCCTCGTTGATGATGACTTCCATGTCCGCATTTTCCGGCACCCTCGTTTCCACACGTATCTCGGATGAACCGTGAGTGTGGAACGTAAGGTCGCCATACGCAAGGTTGCCTTCCACTTCCCACCCGCTTAAATCCGCAACTTCCCTGGTGAATGTTTCAGAAACATTATCCTCCGCTCCAACATTGAACGTAAAACCATCCAGCGATATAATCTGATACGCTCCGCCGATGATCACCATGAGCAATGCGGCCAGTTTCAATTGGTTTTTCAATTTTCGCATAGGAGGACGCTTCTTCAGATAATGTGCGGCGCTTAATCGCCGTATTTTTCTAGGCCATTCATTCAACCTTAAATTCAGGGCATTCATATGCCATTTCAAAAGCCATGCAACGAATGACAAAAGGACATCATAAAGCCAAAGTGCGATCAACACCCCGAAAAACAACACTCCAAATCCTACCAAAAGACCCGATATGACAGCTGTATCCGCTCTAAAAGGCATGAGAAAGAGGGATAGGACATAGGATCCAAGACTGCTTAAAAACCAGATGAAAATTCCGAATAGTGCAGGCAGGAGCCAGCTTGCAATAAACACATCGAAACACACCACACCTATGAGACTGCCCACGTTCACGCCGTCACCTTCATCTTTACGCAAGTAAGAATCAGGCGACTTTCCATACTCTCGAAGGACATTGCGTGCAATATCTTCAGGGCTCTCCAGCTCTGATACGATTTCCTGCTCACTCTTCCCCTCAAACACCTTACCGGTATGGAACCGTTCTTCATAGAATGAGAGAATCTCGTTTCGTTCTTCTTCACTGAGCTCAGTGAGAAATGATTTCAAATCCTTCATAAAACGTTCTTTCATTAAAACGCCCCCTCTATAAATGTATCCACTGTCTTTTCAAACGCCTGCCAGGCGGAAAGCAGTTCTTCTTGGCGCCTGTGTCCGGCATCCGTCAGAGTGAAATATTTTCTCGAAGGCCCCACCCCAGACGGCTTGAGATATGTACGCATATACCCGGCTTTGACCAGACGCCTCAATAGCGGATAAACCGTCGACTCACTGATATCAAGGGTCACATTCAACCTTTGATAGATAATGTAGCCATAGGCATCCATCGATTTCAACAAACTTAGAACCATAAGGTCGAGAACCCCTTTTTTCAATTGAGCATCCAATGCATCACCGCCTCAGCAACTATTATACTATATATAGTAGCATGTCCGATTTCCAAATACCAGCCTTTTTTAAAAAAACCAAAATATCGCTGTCAAAGATCCAATGGATCGCCCTATCACTCAAGATCAATGGTCAGCGAATTTCAAAAGCATCTATTATGATGGACCATTATGTCTACATGATGTTACAGGATCCCCGGTCTTATATAATCCCTCCAAACTTCAATGTGTTGATTGAAGTCAAAAAAAAGACAGGGCAGGACCCTGTCTCAAAAAAAGAGGTTCGTCAAGTAAAAATAAAACGGAGATTTGCATAAACCAATACGGAATCAATTAGGAGGAAAAAGATAACGAAAGCGGGAGAGGAAGATCTTGGTGATTAATATTAAGTATATATCCGTATCGCATTTATGTATGGTTGATTATAAGGAAGAATTATGGGATAATTATCACAATTTTACATGAAACCTGTGCATTCTGATCCCATGCCTTATAAAAAATATGTGTGAATCCTATGTGATTATCCCATAAGAATCGGGTTTTCATGTACACTAAAGGAAACGAGGTGTTAAAACATGATCATCTATCTGGTTGAAGACGATGAAAACATCGCAGCCATCCTGAAAAGCTATCTTGAAAAGGAACATTTCACTGTTCATCACATAGCCACGGAGGCCGAGGCTATGGAAAGCGTCGCAGCCCCTCCACATCTTTGGATTCTTGACATCATGCTCGAACACGATACATCCGGATTCAAGATTTATGAGGCCATCAAGGAAAAAGGACCCGCCCCGACCATATTCATTAGCGCGAGGGACGAGGATTATGATAAAGTGCTCGGTTTGGAACAAGGTGCCGACGATTATATCACCAAACCCTTCTCCCCTAGAGAAGTGGTCCTGCGCGTAAAAAAAATCATGAACAGAGTCTATAAGGCGACAAACAAAACAATGACGTATAAGGACTACACCATCTTGCCGCGTTCTCGGGTGGTCATGAGACAGAACACCCATTTGACCTTGTCCACCAAGGAATTCGAATTGTTGATGTATTTCCTTACAAACCAGCAAATGGCATTGTCGAGAAACAACATTCTCAACGCTGTATGGGATGAAAACTATTTTGGAAGCGACAGGGTTGTCGACGATCTTGTGCGGCGTCTTCGTTCAAGGATGCCGAATCTCGAGATCACCACACTCTACGGATATGGATACCGCTTAGAATGAAACGCATCCCACTGTTGCTACAGATCCTTATCGTAAGCATGTCCGTTCTCATTCTCATGGCCATTCTCGGCTACACCCTTGTCCTGCCCGCACTTGAGGCTCCTTACCTTGAACAGCAATACGAGGACCTGGAATACAGGATGACCGATTTCAAAGACAGCCGGATCATAAGGAGCGACCCTAGTTATATCTATCTGCAGAGAAACGAGGACGATCTGATCCACATCGCTGAGAACACCTTGGAAATCGAACCCACTTACATTGCAAGTTACTTAAGACAGCTCGACATAGATGATGATTCCATCCACCACGGCGCTTTCAATCTCGAGAACGATGACACCAGGAGATTTTATTTTGTCTATCAGGAAAATGAGGGACAGGTCTATTTTACAGGCACCATCACTGAAATTCATCCCTTTTTCTCCAATCAGGTGATCACCAATCAGATGGTATTCCTCATTTTGCTCGCCTTCTTCCTTCCCGTGATCGCCATCATCCTCTGGAGCCTTTCCATCTCAGGCTCCATCCATTCATTGAAACATATCTATGCCAATCAACACCCTGCAAAGAAACGGCCAAGAATCCTGAGCCGTGAACTGGCGGATTTGGAAACTGCACTCAATGACTATCAAAGTGCCATTGAAGCCCATGACGTCCAGAAACAACGCCTCTTCCAGAACATTTCCCACGAACTGAAGACCCCGGTCACGACCATCCAATCCTACGCCGAAGCCATAGAAGACGGCGTCATCGACCACGATGGCATCCTCGACACTTCGAAAACCATCCAATCACAGACGAAGACACTCATGGACACCTTGAATCAGATCATGCATCTGAACAAACTCGCCTATGAGGAACAGAATCCTTCCGAGAAGAAATTGCGCGCAAAAGTGAATCTCAGCGAGGTCATGTTCTCTATCTTCAACGATTATCAGAAGAAATATGAATCCCTTGTCATCAATGCAACGCTTGACCCGATCACCTTCCGGGGGGATGCACAGACTTGGCGGACCGTACTCCAAAACATCATCGACAACAATATCCGCCATGGCGCAGAAACCATCACCGTCCACCTTAGCGAACACAAGCTCATCATGGACAACGATGGCGAGCAAATACCCGAAGATCTTCTGAAGAGGCTTTTCACGCCTTATGAAAAGGGATCGAAAGGTTCTTTCGGTCTCGGACTCACCATCATACAAAAATCATTGGCCCAGTTCGACTATTCGATAAGCATCGACAACACCGAAAACGGGGTGCGCTATACGATTGAGGACAGTCGGTCATAGCAAGGATTTCCGTCCCCCACCGTTATATTTCTCCATTCAAAAAGAGACCGTGCCCCTTTTGGGGGCATCGGTCTCTTCTTGTTTGGTTTTCAGTGGCTTCAAAGATTGAGGATCTTTTTTACTTGATATCCATGATGCGCATGCTGTTCGTCGTTGTTCCGAGCGGGAAGCCGCCTGTGATGATGACTCGTCCGCCAGGTTCGATGAGGTGTTCTTTCTTTACGTATTCGATGCTTCGCTTGACAAGCGATTCTGTATCATAACCCAGATGGAACTCAACCGCTTTGATGCCATGGTTCAAAGCCAAGCTCCTCGCTTTCTCGTTGGAGGGCACCATAGCGAGAATCATGGTGTTGGGACGGTTTTTTGAAAGAAGACGCGCGGTCATACCCGAGACAGTGGGTGCAATCACAAGATCTGCCTGACCCTGAAGCACCGCATGCGCCGCACTCATGGCAATATTGCTCGGGATGTCCTTGTTGTTAGCCTTGTTGGCTCTTCTTATAAGCACATCCCTTTTCAATTCCTTCTCCATGCGGAGCGCGATGTCATGCATCATGTCCACGGACTCGACGGGATAATTCCCTATGGCGCTCTCTCCGCTCAGCATGATCGCATCGGTACCGTCAAGGATGGCGTTCGCGACATCACTCACTTCAGCGCGTGTAGGCTTGGGGTTCTCCTGCATGCTCTCAAGCATCTGAGTCGCGGTGATGGAAATCTTTCCTGCCGCATGACAGCGTCCGATGATGTCTTTTTGGATGACGGGCACTTCTTCGGGGGGAACTTCGACGCCAAGGTCTCCTCTCGCGATCATCACACCATCTGAGACCGCAATGATGTCATCGATGTTGTTGACCCCTTCCTGATTCTCTATCTTGGCGATGATTTGGATGTATTTGTCCGTGTGTGACTTGATGATTTTCCGTATTTCCTCGACATCTTCCTTGCGTCGCACAAAGCTTGCCGCGATGAAGTCGATGCCCTGTTTGCACGCCCATACGATATCCTGATGGTCCTTCTCGGACACAAAATCAAGATTGAGCTTCATTCCGGGGACATTGATGCCGCGTTTATCCCGTATGGTATGGGTGTTGAAGGAAGTCGTCTTGATGATCCTCTTTTCGGTATCGATATCATCGACTTTCAGACTGAGATACCCATCATCCACTACGATGGTCCCACCGACTTCCACATCCTTGTAAAGATCGGGGTATGAGACACTGAAACACGTCTCGTCACCCTCAATCTCATCCATATGGACATCGATCTTGCTGCCGACGGTGATGCGGGCTTTTCCTCCCTTTAGACCATGGGTCCTGATTTCCGGTCCCTTGGTGTCCAAAAGACTTGCCACATTGGTGTTCAACTCATCGTTCAATTCGATCAGCGTATTCAATCTCAGACGGTGCTCATCGTAATTCGAGTGGGAAAAGTTGAGCCGCATGACATCCATGCCGCTCTGGACCAATTTTCGCATCATATCCTTGGATTCTGTTGCGGGTCCTATGGTGCATACGATTTTCGTTTGGTTGAAAGGCACAGTGTTCCCTCCTTAGTTTCTCAGTCTTCCGACCAAGCCATAGCGTTTGTTCGCCACGGTTTTCTTCATGCTCAACGCGTCATCCATTCTGAATGAAGCGATCTCTTGTCCCCTGAGACCTAACACATGGCCTCCGGAAAGGCCTTGATGTATAAGGGCCACAGATCTTTCAGCCATGTCGGTCGCAAGGACGCGGTCAAAGGCTTGTGGGGTGCCTCCACGCTGAACATGGCCAAGGACGGTCGCCCTGGAATCATGGCCGGTGCGTTCCTCAATCTCTTTAGCGAGCGCCGCCACATCGGTCATCCCTTCAGTCACGACGACGATGGCATGCCGTTTGTTTCGATCGAAGGACTCCTGGACGCTTTTGATGGTCTTTTCCTTGAGGAAGCCGGTCTCCGGGGTGATGATGAACTCGCTGCCAACAGCGATGCCGGCATAAAGCGCGAGGTCCCCGCATTGTCTGCCCATCACTTCGACAACACTGCAACGCTGGTGGGAGAATGAGGTGTCCCTCAGCTTGTCGATGGACTCAACCGCAGTGTCGAGGGCAGTGAAAAACCCGATGCTGTAATCGGTCGCGGCGATGTCGTTGTCGATGGTCGCCGGAAGACCGATGACGGTGAGCCCGTATTTCACCAATGTTTCAGCCCCTTTAAAAGACCCGTCTCCACCGAGCACAACCAAACCTGTCACGCCTCTTTTGGTAAGGTTCTCGGCCGCTTTCTCCTGATATCTCTTTTCCTTGAATTCGGGGTATCTTGCACTTCCGAGCATGGTACCACCCCTGTTGATGACACGTGAGACGTGATGTCTCTCCATTTTTACAATGTCGTCCTCACAAAGGCCTTTGAATCCATTGTGCACACCATAGACCTCGAACCCATAGTGAAAACCGCTACGGACTACTGCCCGAATGGCTGTGTTCATGCCCGGCGCGTCTCCGCCGGATGTCATTACCGCTATTTTTTTCATGGGATTTCCACCTTCTTTTCTCAAATTGATTATAGCACAAAGAGCGGTCGCCTTAAACAGACGGTGTCACAATATTTTCTATGACAAGCTGCCTGGCATCATCCCTTAAACGCAAGACTCCTCGAAGGAGTTTCACTTCCCCTTCTTTAGGTGGGGAGGTCAACCCGCTATAGACATTGGGAAAGCAGACACCATCCAACGTCGTCACGCGGTCCTCAAGTGTAATGAATGCCATGAGGTCCCCTTTTTTGGTTCTGATTTCCTTGATACGGCTCAACACAGCGAGGACGGTCACATGTCTTTCCAGCTCCGTCTTCGCGGCATCTTTGGGCTGAATGACGTTTTCCTTCTTCATGAGCGACTCATAAGGTTTGAGAAGGTCGTATTCGATATTGAGTCCCAGCGCCTGAAATTCAAGCCTTCTCAGCGACTCGTAGTCGTAGGGTTCAACTTCACTCATCATGAAATCGTCCGAATCGATGGCACTGTCATATTTTGAATACGTGATCACCGCATCAAGATTCTCCACCATCATCCGCCTATGCCCCCCAAGATTATCAAGTGCGCCCGCGTAAACCAGATACTCAAAGTGCCTCCGGTTGAGCCTGTCAACTGTCCTGTTGACAAAATCCGTAAAAGATCTGAACCGTCCATCTTGCCGGGCATCAAGAATCGTTTCCGCGTCCTTACGTCCAAGATTCTTGATACCGTTCAACGGATAGTAAAGCGTTCCTTGATGTATAGTGAATGACCCCTCGCTCAGATTGACATCCGGCTTGGCGACATGAAGCCCGAGATCAAGAGCTTCCTGCATATACATACGCATCTGTGACGCATTGGAGAGCGCGGTATGCATCAACTCTTTAATGAACTCCGCAGGATAATGGGCCTTGAGATAGGCCATCCAATAGGCGATCAGGCCATAGGCGACCGAATGGGATTTGTTGAAACCATAGTCCGCAAAACGGACAATATAATCGTAAATGGAATTCGCCAAGGCCTTTTCCTTGCCATTTCCCACTGCTTTGGATACAAAATTCAACCGTTCTTCCTCAAGCGTCTCACGGTCTTTTTTCGATACTGCCCGTCTTAGAATGTCCGCATCATTCAAGGAGTACCCGGCAAATTTTGAAGCGATCGCCATGATCTGTTCCTGATAAAGCACGATGCCTTGTGTCGGCTTCACAATTGGATCTATCTCAGGGGCGATGGATTCGATGCGCGCCTTTTTTTGCCTGCGCTTCAAAAACACCGGAATGCTCTCCATCGGACCAGGCCGATAAAGCGCAAGCGCCACCGCGATGTCATCGAACGATCTGATCTGCAGTTTTCTCACAAGGGAACGCATCCCGGACGATTCCAGTTGAAAAAGACCGGTCGTGCTCTTTTCCCTCAGCAGTTCATAGGTTTTGGAGTCATCGAGGGGCAGCTTGTGAAGGTCAATCGAGCGGCCGTGCTCACGTTTTATATCTGCGACAATCCGTTCGATCATCGTAAGATTCCTAAGTCCGAGGAAATCCATCTTTAAAAGGCCCATCGCCTCAAGGTCACTTTGCTCATACTGGGTTTGATAGACACCGTTAAGTCCGGATTGCAGCGCGGTATAGGTGATCAATGGCTTATCCGAAAGAATGATGCCTGCCGCATGGGTGGATACATGCCTGGGCAAACCTTCTATTTCTGCCGCCACATAGAGCCATTTCCCGATTTTTTCTTCATAATCGATTCGGTTTTTGACATCGGGGTCGCGGGAGACCATGTCATGAATCGAATCATACTTTTTGACATGCCTGACCATTTCGTCAACAAGGCTTTTTCTGATCTCAAAGATTCTCGCGGTATCCCTCAGGCTGCTTTTCTCAAGAAAAGTGCCGAATGTGCAAATGAGAGACACGAAACGGTTCCCGTACTTGTTTTGTGCATAGCGGATCACTTCATCCCGCTTGTCATCGGGAAAGTCTATATCTATATCCGGCATATTCAAGCGTGCCTTGTTCA
This sequence comes from uncultured Candidatus Izemoplasmatales bacterium, assembly GCA_964501715.1. Classification (GTDB taxonomy): domain Bacteria; phylum Bacillota_I; class Bacilli_A; order Izemoplasmatales; family Izemoplasmataceae; genus M55B118. Next base: position 54,219 of record CAZCTR010000007.1, read on the forward strand.
AGAAACGCTCAAAGAGAAGACCGTGTCTTATGGGGTCTAGGGAAGTGATCCCCAAAACGTAAGCCACAAGACTGCCCGGAGCGCTTCCACGGCCCGGCCCTACAAGAATGCCTGCCTGCTTGGCATACCTGACGACATCCCAGACAATCAGGAAATAATCATCATATCCAAGCGCATGGATTGTGTCCAACTCTTTTTTTAATCTCTTCTCATAAAGGCCTTTATCAAGCCGTTTCCCACTTATTCTACGTTTCATCCCCTCATATGCGAGGGCTTCTAGATATCGTTTTGATGACAACTGTCCCGGTGTGGGGAACCTTGGGAGGGACGCTTCTTTCATCGTCAGTTCCAAAGCGTGTTTCTCAATGAAAGAGGAAACTTTACGTGGCGCTTTGTAAAGACTCTTTTGAGAGTTTTCACCTTTGAACGAAGCGTCTTCTTCATCAAGGTCGTAAGTCGTCTCATGTATTTTGCAAAGCGCTTTGAAGACCGCTTTATGAGAGGGTTTAAGATAAAAGGTGCGGTCGATGGGAAGGATTCGCGGATCATCCTCTACGTCATCCTGTGGGCCTACGCCGACATAGACATCCGCACCCAGATCGTTCACTTCCTGAGTGACAGTCCTCAATGCTGTTTGCGCCCCCTCTTTATCCAGAGCCTTCATCTCACCGTCCAAGGTGTTGATGACAATGCTGATGCCTTCGAGGTGATCTTTCAGCGCAGTGAGTTCAAGCTGGCCGTACAGTGAGTTCATGGTCGATATTTTCATGAGATTGTCATAACCCGTCTCATTCTTCGCATACATGAGCAATTTCAAAGGGACAGACTTGAAAAAGGGTGCAGCGTCAACCTGCACCCCTATAACAGGCGTGATATTCTCTTTTTTGCACCGGGCATAGAATTTATACGCCGCATGCATGCGTGTATCAGTGAGCACCAACACGCTCACACCTTCTTTTCGGGCATGGTCAAAAAGCGCGTCCATGGTGATGTTCGACCCGTTGAAACTATAAGCCGTTTCCAAAAAAAGGCTTGCGAGCATGATCCCACCCCGCTTTCACATTGAAATTATAACACACTCGCCTACCAATGCATAAGCCGTTAACGCTTTCTTAGAAATAAAAATACGATCCCGCCTGTCAAAACCACACCGCATAGCCCTAAGATGATTTCGAACCGTAAAAGGTTCTTAATCGGCGGAGAAGCCCCTTTTTGGATCTCGAAAGTCACCGTCTCTTCATAATCCCCTTCGCCGACAATTCTCAGCGTATGGACACCGGCGTCCTCAAGTGTCACCCCTGAAGAGATAGGGGTGTCGTTCAAGAAGCCTGTCCCACTGAAAAACAGGGTTTTCATCTGGCTGTAGACACCTCCCTCCTCCACTCCTTCAAGGCCGCTCTCAAGAGTGAAATACGTGGTGTGTGCGTAATCGTTCGCCCCTTCGACCTTCAAAGTGTAGTGTCCAGGTCTATCAAGGGTCTCCCCCTCCATATGCAAAGCACCGTTCAACCAGACCCTGCCTCCGCTAATATCGAGGGCGGCTGGCGCCTTCGTCACATCGTGAAGCGTGACACCCTCGATCCCGGGGTGCAACGTGAAAGTGTATGACTCATCCCCGCACCCCATGGTATAGTGCCCGGGATAATCCACTCGAAGAGACCGTTCAAAAGGATCACCTTCAAACGTGGAATGTGCGCAAAGCGAGTGCACTTCCAAAACATCTCGGTATTGACCCCTGTCTTCAAGACCGAATATGGCGTTCTCTTCAAGCAGCCCATGATCCATATGATAGGCTTTTTCAAAAATCCCCTGATAATGCTCGGAGAAATAGAGGACGTTTTCCTCAAAAATCATTCTTCGGATCTTTTCTGTTTGTTCGTGGATGATATCCTCGCCATCCTCCATTTTCAATAAATAATCCCTGCGGTGAATGAGTCCTTCAGGACGGTTGTCTATGGACTGACGCACATGCACATAAAGCGCATCATCGGTGATGCGGACATCCATCACTTCTTCCAGGTGGTCAAAATCGATGGTGGATTCACGCCTGATGACGCCCCCATCGTCAAAGACGACCAGAAATCCCTCATAAAACGAAGGACTTGTCTCCAAAGACGCATAACCATAGACCACATGCCATCCATTCTCCTGTCGGTAACCACTGTCCACATAACGGTTATGTTCGTCTCCCAAGACAAGGCGAAAGGGCGTGTGCGTCTTCCCTTCAATCACCAGCCGTTCAGCCCCGTCGATCAACTCATGTGTGATCATGACGGGTTCCTCAGCACCAAGGGTGCCGTCTGTCAAAGTCCAAAATGCAAGCATGCTCAATAAAAAAACAATTCTCTTCATATCATACCTCCTCATTGATATGATACGAATCAAATTGTTTTTTCTCTTTTCAGCTTTTTAAAAACATGTTATTTCATGAGCCGTTGGGTGTCACGGGCGATCATGACTTCCTCATTGGTCGGCACGACCATGAGCTTGACCTTGGAATCCGGTGTGGAGATGACCTTCTCTTCTCCACGGACGGCATTGGCTTCCTTGTCGAGCGACACGTTCAAGGCATTGGAAATGCGTTCAGTGATGACTTCGCGTGTCTCGGGCGCGTTCTCACCGACACCGGCTGTGAAGACGATGGTGTCGACACCACCCATGTGAATGTAGTAGGCTCCGATATAGTCCGCGATCATCTTGGCTTGTTTCTGGATGGCGAGCAACGCTCTGTCATTGCCTTTCTCCGCAGCTTCCCAAAGGTCGCGCGAATCACTGGAGACACCGCTGATGCCTACATATCCGGACGCCTTGTTCAAATCCTGCATGACATCGCTCAAACTTTTGTTCTCCTTTTGTGCGATGAATTCAACAATCGCAGGGTCGATATCCCCGCTTCTTGTGCCCATGGCGATGCCGGCGAGCGGTGTGAAACCCATTGAAGTGTCAACGCTCTTGCCACCGTCTACCGCGCAAAGAGAGGCACCGTTGCCAATGTGCAACACGATTGTTTTAAGTGACTCGAGGTCTTTACCAAGAATCTCGGCCACACGCTGCGACACGTATTTGTGGCTGGTTCCATGGAAGCCGTATTTGCGGACACCATATTTCTCATACCAATCATAAGGCGTAGGATAGATGTAGGTGTTCTCCTCCATGGTCTGATGGAAGGCGGTGTCAAAAACGGCTGCCTGCGGTTTGTCCGGAAGTGCCTTCTTGAAGGCTTGGATACCCGTCAGATTCGCAGGGTTATGAAGCGGAGCGAGGTCGCTCACGTCCTCGATGGCCTGAATGACCTCATCATCGATCAGGACCGAATCACTGAATGCTTCGCCCCCGTGCACAACACGGTGGCCCACACCTGCGATGTCATCATAAGATTCGACAATCCCGAGGTCAACGAGTTTCTCGAGTAGGGCTTTGACTGCGACACTGTGGTCTGGCATATCCCTTTTCTCTTCTGTCTTGCTTCCATTATAAGTGATCTTGAAATTGGCGTTCTCAAGACCGATTCTTTCAATCACTCCGCTTGCGACAACCGTTTCTTTCGGCATCTCGAGCAATTGGAATTTGAGAGAGGAACTGCCTGCGTTCACTGCCATGAGTTTCATTTTAATCAACCTTTCTGTTTTTGAACCATTGTTCTATTTTTTGAATGGATCTTCCCATTGCGTTTTCGTCATTGAATGACGGAAGATCGACGAGAAGGAACTGCTCCATGGTATCGTTCTTGTCCGTTTTCTTTTGCAGGATGAGTATGCTTTTGGGATGGTTGGTGAAAAGAGATTCATCAAGCTTGATGAGGCCATATAGGTGAGCTTCTTCTAGAAGCCTGCTCTTGAATCCGGCCGATTCGTTCTGATCGAAGAAATTGTTTTCGATCAGGGTGATGAAATAACCGCCGGGTTTCACATGTTGCAGATGATGCAAAATGACCTGATAGGGAAAATACGTGTCCTTACGGTCGACGCTTTCAATCGGAAAATCCGTCACGACTAGATCGAAAGGGTCTGAATAGAAAGCGAATGTGTCCTGATTGATGGTCTTTTGATCGCAATCGAGCGCATCGAGCATGTTTTCATTCAATCTGGCCAAGACAGGGTCACTCTCAACCGCCGTGAACGACAGCGCCCCTTCGTAATGGTTATCAAGTGTCGCCAGGAGATTACCTGTTCCACTTAGCGGGTCGAACACACTCAGCTTTTCTTCATCACCGAATAATTTCTTCAAAAGGTAAGCGATGAACATCCCGATTGAGTCCGGTGTCATCATCGCGTTGGTGACAGACAGTGTCTTGAGACCTTTGAGGAGGGCGAGTTGGATCCCTTTACGGACTTCCTCTTTGGAAAACGTCACATCCGATATGGCTCGCTTCGCGTCACTGACCGCGTCTTCTGTCTCCATGTCGAGAGGGGTTTGCATTTCGTGGTCCAAAAGAAAACTGAGGGCTTCATTCATACCCTCCAGATACGTGCTTTCAGTGTTTTTCTCGACATGGGTTGCAACAGTGTCAATATAATTATAAAATGATTCTACATGGTTGTCATTGTTGTTGTCGTTTTCCATAACATCACCAAGCAGATTATACCAAACATCCTTATCTTTGTCTACTTGAAGACCCTCTTTACAAGCGTAAACATTGCTCTGTGACAGGGGGTTTGATATGATAGGGCGCGGAGGCAGAAACATGAAGAAATGGATGATCCGCCTGATCGAATGGTACCAACGCATCTCAAAGCACAAAAACCCGACTTGTCGATACACCCCAACTTGCAGCCACTATGCAAAAGAGGCGTTTAAGACGAGACATTTCCTCGTCGCCTCGATGTTGAGTCTATGGCGTATATTGAGATGCAACCCTTTCTCCAAAGGCGGCTATGACCCTGTCCCGAAACCCAAAGTGAAAAGAAGGGATTCAGACGAATCATGATTGCTTTTCACCAGTTTATTCTATACACTGTACATGCAACCAACAATTATTAGAGGAAGTGTTACCATGACCCATAAACGTCTTTTCACCTCGGAATCCGTGACCGAAGGCCACCCGGACAAGATATGCGACCAGATCTCCGATGCCATTCTTGATGAGATTTTGAAAGAGGATGAACACGCCCGTGTGGCTGTAGAGACAGCCGCGACCACCGGACTCATCCTGGTCATGGGTGAAATCACCACCACAACTTATGTGGATATTCAGAAAATCGTCAGACAGACCGTAAAGGAAATCGGATATGACCGTGGTAAATACGGATTCGACGCCGACAACCTCGGTGTGCTAGTGGCCATTGACCCACAATCCCCTGATATTGCCCAAGGGGTCGACAAGAACGATGACATCGGTGCAGGGGACCAAGGCATCATGTTCGGCTACGCTTCAGATGAAACGGAAGAATATATGCCGATCACCCACATGTATGCCCAAAAACTTGCGCTGAAGCTTTCGCAGGTGCGTAAAAACAAGACCATCCCTTCACTCCGACCGGATGGCAAGACACAAGTCACCATCGAATTCAACGACGACAGAACCCCAAGGCGCATCGACAATGTCGTCATCTCTACTCAGCACGCTCCGAACATCAAACAATCCGATCTGCAAAAAGCCTTGAGAAAACATGTCATCGAACCGGTTCTTCCGTCTGAACTTCTGGATGATGAGACCCGCTATTACATCAACCCCACCGGAAAGTTCGTCGTCGGCGGACCCCATGGGGACTCTGGCTTGACAGGCCGAAAAGTCATCGTCGACACATACGGCGGAGTCGCCCATCACGGAGGTGGCGCTTTCAGTGGAAAAGACCCGTCAAAAGTCGACCGCAGCGCATCCTACATGGCCAGATACGTCGCAAAGAATCTTGTTGCCGCAGGGATCGCCAAGGAACTGGAGATCCAGGTCGCTTATGCGATTGGTGTCACAGAACCCACCAGCATACACGTCGACGCTTTCGGAACATCCCCTTATTCTGACGACACCATCCGGAAGGTCATAGACAACGTATTCGACCTCACTCCAAAAGGCATCATCAACTCCCTGGACCTCGCCCGTCCGATCTACAGGCAAGTTGCTGCCTACGGACATTTCGGACGCAACGACCTCGACCTTCCTTGGGAAAAGACCGACAAGATAGACACAATCAAAAAGGCTCTAAAAAATGTACAGTGACCATCCCGACGGGACTTCCTCAAGTCCCGTTTTTCATTAAAAAAAGACATTGCTCATGCAATGTCCTACTATCCGATATGGTGCGGGTGACAGGAATCGAACCTGCACTCCGAAGAACTAGATCCTAAGT
>CAZCTR010000008.1:0-24205 GCA_964501715.1 uncultured Candidatus Izemoplasmatales bacterium
TGCCGTCGATCAGGTTCTGGCGGAACTCAGCCTCATCGGAGGTGTCCTCCATGAGGGCGACATTCTTGGACCATCCGAGTTCTTCCATGGAGTCGCCGTGGTAGTCATCATTGGCGAAGGCCCAGAGTGGTCTCTCAGGCATGTAGGTCTCGAGGAGCTGATCCCAGAGGTGACGGTCGTAGGGATGACGGTCGTTGGTGTTGATGATCTCGATGCCGATCATCTCTTCATAGTCGTCATAGAGGGACTGATACCACTCGAGTGAGAAATCCCCTTCGTCGGGGACGGGGTAGTCGTCATCGGTGTAGCGCCCGGGGTGCGCCATGAAGAAGAGCGCGTCGCTGTTGTCATCGAGGGAGTCATCGATGAGGCGGTTCAAGTACTCGAGGTCCGCGTTGCCATCGGGATTGTAATCTGGCAAAAAGCCGGTCCATAGCCCCACGAAGTGATGGGCGTCCGAGAATTCGACGCCGTCGATCGCGATCATGCCGAGGTCATCGGGGTCGCGGTCCTCCCAGTGATTCTGGATGGAGCTCAGTTCCGTCCAGGGATAGGGGGTGGTGTCGAATGTAGGAGTACGACCTGTGATCATGTAGTCATGGTCGGTGAGGGCGAGCGCGCCGTATCCGGCTTGTTGGTAATTGTCGATGACGGTGTGGGCCGCGCCTTCTCCGTCATTGGTGGAGTGGTCCGTGTGCGTGTGAAGGTTCGAGAGCATGTGGTCGACATTCTCCCAGTCCACACCCTCATAAGGGTTGAACTCCAGATAGGTGTCCCCTTCTACGGGGTCCTCCCCGCAGGCGGACAGGGTGAGCACGGCAAACAATGCCACTGCCAGGGTCATTAGTTTTTTCATTATGAATCCTCCTTGAATGTATGGGTTTGGTTTGGTCAACCATTACATTATAACGAAAACCCTTTTAGAATGAAAGGGTTTTACGTTATTTTAAATCAGGTCTTTGTATTTCACTTTGGGCTCACGCGCGGCCTTGGCCTCGTCGAGTCTGCCGACCGGTGTGGTGTGAGGGGCGGTCTTGACGGTGTCGGGGTCCTTGATGGCCTCGGTGGCGATGGTGCGCATGGTCTCAATGAACGCGTCGAGTGTCTGTTTGGACTCGTTCTCGACCGGTTCGACCATCATCGACTCCTTGTAAAGCAGTGGAAAGTACATTGTCGGCGGATGCATGCCATAATCAAGCAGGCGTTTGGAGATGTCATAGGTCGTGACGCCTGTGGACTTGTCACGAAGGCCGTCGAAGACGAATTCGTGCTTGCAGTGCTTCTCGATCGGCAGTTTGTAGGTGTCCTTGAGCGCTTCTTTCACATAGTTTGCGTTCAAAGTGGAGAAACGGGCGATATCAAGAAGGTGTTCCCGGCCGTTTGAGAGGATGAATGCGTAAGCCTTGAGGACGACACCCACATTGCCGAAGAAATGACTTATGCGGCCGATCGAGCGGTCATCCTTGTGGTCTATGAGGTAGTGGTCACCCGCCTTCCTCACCACCGGGGTGGGAAGATAGGGTTTCAATTCACGGGTGACGCCGACAGGGCCGCTGCCCGGTCCGCCGCCGCCATGGGGTGTCGAGAATGTCTTGTGCAGGTTGATGTGCATGATGTCGAAGCCCATGTCGCCAGGACGCGCGATGCCCATGATCGGGTTGAGGTTCGCCCCGTCGTAATAGAGCAGTCCGCCCGCCTCATGGACGAGCCGGCTCATCTTCAGGATGTCCTTCTCGAACATGCCAAGCGTGTTCGGGTTCGTCAGCATGATGCCCGCGGTGGTCTCATCAAGGGCCTCTTCGAGGCTCTCTATGTTGACGGTTCCGTCCTCGTTGGACGCCACTTCGACCACTTCGAATCCTGCGGTCGCAGCACTTGCGGGGTTCGTCCCGTGTGCCGAGTCGGGCACGATGATCTTCGTGCGCTTGGCGTCACCTTTGTCGGCGTGATAGCGTTTCATGATCATCATGCCGACAAGCTCCCCGTGAGCGCCCGCGTAAGGGTTCAGAGAATAGGTGTCGAGCCCGCTGATCTCGGAGAGCATCTTCTGCGTCTCGTAATAGATCTCGAGGATGCCTTGCACGGTGTCGGCCGGCTGGTAGGGGTGGAGTGCGGCGAAGGCTTCCATCTGCGCAAGGTCCTGATTGATCTTCGGGTTGTATTTCATCGTGCATGAACCGAGCGGGTAGAACCCTGTCTCGATGCCGTGGTTCTTGAAACTCACATTCGTGAAATGCCGGATGACGTCGAACTCGCTCACTTCGGGCAGTTCGGCGCAATCCTCCCGAAGGAACCTGTCGTCGATGCTGTAAGGCTTGATCTCGCTTTTCGGAAGGGTGTAGCCTTTCCTGCCTTCCTGGCTGCGTTCGAATATGATTTGGTCGTATGCCATCTAAAACGCCCCCAATTCCCGGATGAGGTCATCCATTTCTTCTTTGGTGCGCTTCTCGGTCACACTGAAGGTGACGAGCCCTTCTTGTGAGGGGTCGTTATCCCCGTGATGATAGGGCCCGAGATACCCCTTGCTTGCAAGATGCTTGTTCATCGTCTCGGCATCAAGGGTGGTCTTCAAGGTGAACTCCTTGAAGAACGGCTGCTCGAAGGGGTCTTCGAAATGCGGCAGTTTGAGCAGCATGTCATGGAGATAATGGGCGTGGTTCTTGGAGATGTCCTGTGCTTCGTACAGGCCTTTCTTACCCATGATGGAAAGGTAGATTGTGACAAAGAGGGCCATGAGCGACTGATTCGAACAGATGTTCGAGTTCGCCTTCGCCCGCCTGATGTGCTGTTCGCGCGCCTGGAGGGTGAGCACGAAGGCTCGCTTCCCCTCCGTATCCTCGGTCACGCCGCAGATGCGTCCGGGCATCTTGCGCATCAGCTTCTCAGTGGTGGCGAAATAGCCGATGTAGGGTCCGCCGAAAGACAATGGCACACCGAGCGACTGCGCTTCACCGACCGCGATGTCGGCGCCCCATTCTTTGGGTGTCTTGAGATGCGACAGGGTGGAGGGGTCCTGGTTGATCACGAAGAGCGTCTTGTTCTCTTTCGTGGCCTCGCCGAGATCCTTGTAGTCCTCGAGATGCCCGAAGACGTTCGGGGTCTGGACGATCAGGGCCGCGGTGTCTTTTGTGAGCGCGCCCTTAAGTGCGTCGGTATCACTCACTCCTCGGCTCATCGGAACCGTTTCGAGCGTGATGTCCTGATTGGCCGCATAGGCTTTGAGGACATCGCGGATGACGGGATTCACCGTCTCGCTCACGACGACATGCTTGCGTTTCTTGCGCACGTTCACCGCCATGTACATCGCTTCCGCGGTCGCGGTCGCGCCGTCGTACATGGAGGCGTTCGAGACGTCCATGCCGGTGAGTTCGCTGATCATGGACTGATATTCAAAGATGTATTGAAGCGTCCCTTGCGACACTTCCGGTTGATACGGGGTGTAGGCCGTAAGGAATTCCTGACGGCTGATGAGATGATGGATGACGCTCGGTGTGTAATGGTCATACGCCCCCATGCCCATGAAGGGCGTGAGCGGTGTGTTCTTGTCGGCAAGCGCTTTGAAATGCCGGGTGAGTTCGAGTTCGCTCATGGATGGTGGGATGTCGAGTTCGAAGTCCCTGAGTGACTTGGGCACATCCTCAAAAAGCGCATCGATATTCTCGACCCCGATGGTCTTGAGCATCGCTTTGATGTCATCGTGGGTGTGCGGAAGATACTTGAACATGAAAAGCCCCCTCGCTTATTCTTCTTCTTTGGCCATCTTTTCGTATGCGTCTGCGTCCATGAGGCCTTCGAGTTCACTTCTGTCCTCGATCTCGATCTTGACGATCCAGTTCTCGTAAGGGGCCTCATTCAGGTTCTCAGGCGAGTCTTCAAGGTCCTCGTTGACCTCGACGACGACACCGGAGATCGGAGCGATGATGTCCGAGGCGGCCTTGACGCTCTCGACGGTCGCGAACTCATCGTCCTTGGACAACTGGTCGTCGACTTCGGGCAGTTCGACAAACACGATCTCCCCAAGCGAATCCTGGGCGAAATCGCTGATGCCGATGTAGGCGTGGTCGCCCTCGACCCTGACCCACTCGTGGGTTTCTGCGTAATACAGTTCTTTCGGTGTTTTCAATGCAATCACTCCTATAGTTTTTTATGTCTGAAGCAGTTTCTTTTTGATCACTTCGGCGTCGACCATGCGTTTGCGCACGGCGACTTTGAGACGGGTCCCACGTTTGTCGTGGGGCTTGTCGATCAGAGCCATGGCGAGCGGCTTGCCCATCGAAGGGGACAGATACCCCGTCGTGATGTGACCGACTTTTCTGTCTTCTTCACTATAGACCGTGTAGCCTTCCCTCGGGATGCCTTTGCCTAGAAGTTCAAGTCCGACAAGCCTGCGGGTCTTGTGTTCTTTCTGCTTGAGAAGGGCGTCCCTTCCGAGGAAGGGCTTGTCGAAATCGACGGCGAAACTGTACCCCGCCTCGACGGGCGAGATGGTGTCGCTGAGCTCATGGCCGTAAAGCGGTAGTGCGACCTCATAGCGGAGCGTGTCGCGCGCCCCGAGACCGATGGGCTTGACTTGCTTGCCCATGAGCTTGCGCCAAAGATCGCGGATGTCCTCGTGCTCCCCGTAGATCTCGAATCCGTCCTCTCCTGTGTAACCGGTGCGGGAGACCAGAAACTCCCTCCCTTCAATCATGCATTCTGTGAAATGAAAGGTCCTGAGCTCGGACAAGTCCCCCTCGCACATGGGGTTTAGCGTCTCTTCGCTTTTCGGGCCTTGAAGGGCCAGCTGAGCGTATTGTCCGCTCTTGTCGACCACTGATACATGCCCTTGCCTGTGGCGGTCGATCCATTCGAAATCCTTGTCCTTGTTCGCGGCGTTCACGACAAGCAGGTAGAACGACTTGGTCTGCTTATAGACCAGAAGGTCGTCGACGGTGCCGCCATCCTCCTTGCAAAGAAAGCCATACGCGACCTCGCCCGGATTCATTTTGCGGACGTTGTTCGTGAAGAGGCCGTCAAGGAATTGCGTGGCATCGCGTCCGTAGATATAGATTTCCCCCATGTGGGAGACATCGAAAACGCCGGTCTCGCGACGCACCGTTTCATGCTCTTCGGTGACTTTGGTGTATTGGATGGGCATATGATAGCCCGCGAACTCGACCATCTTGGCTCCGAGTTCGACGTGTTCATCATGCAGCGGAGTCTTTTTCAACAATCTTCCACCCCTCTCTTGGACTTGACAGGGATTGAAAGCCCTATCACTTACTTATTATAGTGCATGCAAAGAGGGCTTTCAACCTAAAAACGCCAATCTTGAAGAATATTGTTCACTCACACGACCATTTGTGGAAAAACTTCCATTGTGAACATTTTATGATAAAATATTGTCATAAGGATGTGATGCCATGCTTTTTCAAAAGAAGGACCTCCTGGTGGTCGCAATCGTCTACTTCACCTTCGGCGTGATCTGGATTCTCTTATCCGACTGGTTGGTGCTTCAGTTCGCGGAAGACTTGACGAATTTCGTGTTCTTCAGTCTGATCAAGGGGCTTGTCTTCGTCGCGCTTTCGACCATCATCATTTTCCTGACGCTTTATTTCCAGCATAATCTGCGCAACTCTTTGGAGACGGATTATGAAACGGCAAAACGGAAATCCGTTGAGTTCGAAACCTTGCTCGAGAACCAGAAGGACTTGCTTTACAACCTCATCGATGAATCACCGGTGGTGATGATCCTTCATTCCGAGAACCGCAAACTCAAGAGGCTTTCGAAGGATTTCACGCGTCTGACCGGCTACACCATCGAGGAGGTTCCGACCCTGCGCGCCCTGGCTGAAGCCTGCTGGCCCTACAAGAGCGAGGAAGTGCTCGATCATTTCACGAGCCTCTATGAGATCAGCGACCGGGTCTATAGCGGGGCTTTCACCCTGAAGACCAAGCAGGGTGAATCGTTGATCTGGGATCTTTATTCCGCGTATGTCGGGCGTGACGACACCGGACTCAGGAACATCGTCACTGTCGGCATCGACGTGACGGCGAAAAGGACGAAAGAGAAGGACCTCACCTTCAAATCCTATCATGATGACCTGACAGGTCTATTCAACCGACGCTACTACAACGAGATGATCCCCCATTTCGAGAAGTTCAAATCCTCGGGAATCATCATCGCCGACATCAACGGGCTCAAGCTCATCAACGATCTGTTCGGGCATGAGTATGGCGATGAGCTCCTCATCACATTCTCAAAGATCCTCAAGGAAACCCTCCCCAGGGACGTCTTCATCGCACGACTCGGCGGAGACGAGTTCGTGATGGTGCTCTATGAATACGACACAAAAACCGTGAAGAAACTCGTGCGATCCGTCAAGGCCTCCCTTCAGTCCAACACCATCAACGACATCGTCCCCACCGTCTCCATCGGCCATGCGAAAAAGCATGTGAACGAACCCTTCATCACCACCTTCACCCGGGCCGAGAACATGCTCTACAGGGACAAGGTCCACGAAAACGACGAACAGACCGACGCCATGGTCGCATCGATCCAGAACGCCCTTTACCGGCGCACGGATGAGTATGAGGAGCACATCGAAACCCTCAAAGACCTTGCCAAGCCACTTCTGGACCACTTCACCCTCAATGAGGACACCCTGCGTGAGCTGGATTTGCTGATCGAACTTCACGACATCGGCAAGATCAGCCTGGATGCAGGCATATTCAAGCAACAATCCCTCACGAGGGAGCAATGGCGGGCAGTCGAACGGCATCCGGAGGTGGGATACCGCATCGCGAATGCGCTGCCCCGACTCAAGAATGTCGCCTACGCGATCCTCACCCACCACGAGAACGTCGATGGCAGCGGCTATCCCTTCGGCCTTGAGAAAAACGACATCCCCTTCATCGCACGCCTCTTCCGCGTGCTCGATTCCTACGACGCGATGAGGCGCAGCCGCGCCTACGCCGAGGCCAAAACAAAAAACGCAGCCCTAAGTGAGCTGCGTGAATACGCGGATGTCCTCTATGATGCCGACATCGTGGACAAATTCATCGCCTGCCATGAAGACAGGGCATAAAAAAATACCAGCAGTGGGACTCGAACCCACACGGACTTGCGTCCACCAGATTTTGAGTCTAGCGCGTCTACCAATTCCGCCATGCTGGCTTATACCTAAATCATTATAACAAATTTTTCCCGTTTGTGAAGCAAAAAAACAAATCCGCCCGGATTTCTTCAAAGAATCCGGGCGGATTTTTCACGCGCTGTCGCCCGAGCCCTTCGCCCGGTCGTAGGCGGGGTTGTATTCACACACGAACGTGTCGATGATCTTCTCGAGGTGGCGGACTGTATAGATACGCGCAAGGTCGGCATCCTTGTGCACAATCGCGTCATAGATCTGACGGTGTTCGTCGACGCGGTCAATGGAAGTGACCTGGTTGTATTTGCTGCGCAGGCGCTTCTGCATGACATCCCACATGATGAGGTGGATGTTGTGCAAAAAGCGGTTCTTGGAATATTTGCTGATGAGCAGGTGGAACTTCTTGTCATACTCGAAGAATTCGAACGGTTCCTCCGCCGCCTCCATCTTCTCGATGATGTCGGAAAGCTTTCGGATGCCCGCTTCGGTGATGTTGTTCGCGCAAAGCTGGACGCTCAAAGAATCGAGCGCGCGCCGGACGTCGAGCAGCTCAAGATAGTTGGTGTTGTGAAGCAGGGTCGGGGTGAAGACGGAGAGATAGTTGTCGTTCTTCGTCTTGTTCACATATGTGCCGCCGCCCTTTTTCTTGCTGACCAGGCCGATCGCGGAGAGTTTCTCGATGCCTGCGCGCACGGAGACACGGCTCACACCGAGCGTCTCACCGAGTTTCGCCTCCGAGGGCAGCCGTTCCCCCGGTTTGATCTCGCCGCTGATGACGAGTTCCTCGATATGGTCATAGACTTTTTGGGATTTGCTCTTGCTTGCCATGGCGGCACCTCCATCATGCTCTATATGCATGTATTACACATAACATAATCTATATTACAGATTTTGTCAAACCGTTTACATGAAAAAATCCCAATGCAGGGATTCTTTCATGTCTTGTCTGACGGGTCCTTCTTGCTGGTGTCGATCTTGAAGGGCTTGTAAAGGGGACACCAGGAGATCGTGGCGGTGAATCCGATGATGATGGCCGGAATCAGAAGCCAGAAATTTTCCAGCAGGGCGGCTAGTGCGATCAGGACGATCGCGATGATATAGCGGACCATCTGGTCGGTTTTACCCATGTTTGCTTTCATAGCGACACCTCTTTATGGTTTGTCTTCATGGTCATTATACCATGAAAAGATAATTTCAAACAGGGTGTTCAGTCGCATTTCACCTGGTTGCAGGCGGTTTGAAGGGGATCCCACACAGGTGAGAAGGGTGGTGCGTAGGCGAGGTCCAGCATGGCGACCTGCCTTGCGGTCATGCCGGCGCTGATCGCGGTCGCGGCGACGTTGATCCGGTGGGCGACGCCCTTTTTCCCGACCATCTCGACACCGACAATGCGGCATGTGCGCTTGTCAAAGGACAGCTTGATGCGCACGGGGGTGGCACCGGGATAGTATCCCGAGCGGTCGGGCGCCTTGATGGTGAGGGATTCGACCTCGAAAGCCTCGGTACGCTCCGCCTCGCCGTCTGTGAGTCCCGTCCTCGCGACTTCGAGGTCGAAGGCCTTGAGGACGCTCGAGCCGATGACGCCTTCGAAGACGGTATCCTTACCGGCCAGCCTCTCCGCGACGACCCGGCCCGCCTTGTTCGCGTGGGTGCCGAGCGGCAGATAGCTTTCCTTTTCAGTGAGGCGGTTCGGCATGGCGGCGCAATCCCCGGCCGCATACACATCCTCGAGATTGCTTTCCATGCGTTCACTGACTAGAATGGCGCCGTTTTCAAGTGTCTTGATGCCGCTTTGTTCAAGGAAAGACGTGTTCGGCCTCACCCCGATCGCCTCGATGACGAGGTCCGTCTCGATCTCACGCTTGTCGGTGACGACTTTGCTGACCCGGCCGTGTCCTTCATAGCGCTTGAGCGATTCACCCAGATGCAAGGTGACACCGTTTTCCCGCATGGTCTTGCCGACTTCCTCACCGACCATGTCGCTGAACTTAGGGAGCACGCGGTCCTCCTGTTCGACCACGGTGACCTCAAGGCCGAGCGTCCGCAAAGCTTCGCTCACCTCGACACCGATGTAGCCGGCGCCGACGAGGGTCACGTGCTTCACGTCCTTTTCACGCAAAGCCTTATGGAGCGCTCTACCTTCCGCAAGTGAGGCGAGCGTGTGGATCCCTTCAAGCGTCCGTCCGTCCACGGGCAGCCGGATCGCAGACGCACCCGTAGCGATGAGAAGCCTGTCATAGGGGAACGTTTCCTCATGGCCCAATTCATGGTTCAGCACAGCGAGAGTTTTCTCGCGGGGGTTCACCTTGGTCACTTCATGTTTCAGTCTCAGGTCGATGCCCTTCTCACGGAAATCCTCAGGACTTCTGGCCACAAGGGTCTGATCACTTTCAATCTCCCCGCTGAGATAATAGGGCAGACCGCAAGCGCCGTAGGAGACATCCTCCCCTTTTTCAAACACGGTCACGCTGATGGATGGGTCGAGCCGTTTGAGTTTGCTTGCGGCGCTCATGCCTCCAGCCACCGCTCCGATGACGATCAATCGCATAGTATCACTCCTCAGCCACAGTATAGCACACGGCTCAAGGTTTCAAAAAAGACGCGCACGAAAAAAGGACGGTGTGAGCCGTCCTAGTTTCCGAATTGATTGGTGTAGAGCTGGTAATATTGACCGCGGCGCTTGATGAGGTCATCATGGGTGCCCTCTTCGATGATCTTGCCGTGTTCTAACACGAGGATTCTATCCGAGCGCACGATCGTCGATAGGCGGTGCGCGATGATGAATGATGTCCTCCCCTCCATCACGGTCTCGATGGCATGCTGGATTTTCTCTTCGGTGGTGGTGTCGACACTGCTTGTGGCCTCATCGAGAATGAGTATGGCCGGATCCGCAAGCAGGGCCCTGGCGAAGCTGATCAGCTGTTTCTCGCCGACGCTCAGCCTGGCGCCCCCTTCGCTCACTTGTGTCTCGTAGCCGTGTGGGAACTTGAGGATGAACTCCTCCGCTCCGACGAGTCCGGCGGCCTCTTTCACTTCCTCGTCACTCGCCGTAAGCCTGCCGTACCGTATGTTTTCAAGGACGGTGCCGCTGAAGAGATGAGGGTCTTGAAGCACATAGCCGAGATTGTCGTGAAGCCATGCGAGTGAACGGCTCTTGTAGTCCTTGCCGTCGATGAGGATTCTGCCTTCTGTGGGTTCATAGAACCGGCAGATGAGGTTGACGATGGTGCTTTTACCCGCGCCTGTGTGGCCGATGAGCGCGACCGATTCGCCGCTTTTGACCTCGAGGTTGAAGTGATCGAGCACCTTTTCACCCTTCTTGTAGGTGAAGCTCACATCATCGAAGGTGACATCGCCTTTGATCGATTCCCAGTTCTCTTTTTTCGGCTGGGCGATGGTGCCATACACCTCCTTGACTTCGTCGGTGTCATCAATGTCGGGGACCGCGTCTATGAGGCTGACCACCCTCTCCGCACTCGCCTGGGCCTGCTGGATCCTCGCAAGGACGTTCGCAAGTTGCATGACGGGTTCGAAGAACTGCATGACATAGCTCACAAACACATAAAGCAAACCGATGGTGATGACTTCGTCCGCGACGCGTAGGCCGCCGAAATAATAGATGAGCCCGGTCGCGATGGCCGCGACGAACAGGATCGAGGGCAGATAGAGCCCCGCGAACACGGCGGCCCTGATCGAATGGCGCTTCATGTCGGAGGTGAGGGTGTCGAAATCGTCATAATTGCTTTCCTCAAGCACGAGGGTCTTGGTGGTCTTCGCGCCGCTGATGCCTTCGCTGAAGGCACCGGTGATCCTTGAATTCTGCTTTCTGATCTTGCGGAAGGTTTTCAGAATGCGTTTGCGGAAATAGACACTCAGGACAACCAGCACCGGCAGCACGCTTATGGTGATGAGGGCGAGCTGGACGTTCAGGATGAACATGACCACGAGGAGCGTGATCATCATGAGTCCTCCCCAGGTGAGGTCGAAAAGCCCCCAGGAGAGAAGTTCCGAGAGTTGTCTCGAATCGCTTGTCATCCGGGCCATGATCCACCCGGAGGGTGTCCTGTCATAATAGGAGAAGGGAAGCGACTGGAGTTTCTCGAACGCATGCCGGCGTATGATGTAGGCCGCATGGTTGCGGATCTTCTCCGCGAAATAGATGAATGCGTAGATCATGAGCCCGATCAAGGCCATGTAGATGACATACGCCCCGATGAACCAGGGCAAAAGCGTAATGTCGCCCGTCTCGATGATGGTGTCGATTCCGTAGCGGTTGATGAGCGGATAGGCCGCGTCCATGAGGGCCACGAGCATCGCGAGCGCGATGACGAGGACGACATAGCGTCTCAATGGTCGCATGAGCTTGAAAATCCGTTTCCAGGTGCCAGAATTGAAACTGACGTCCTGGAATGTCTCTTCCTCAAATGCCTGCATACGCCTCCCCTCCTTTCTTTCTGTTCTTGTTGAAGGCCTCTTCAAGGTCCGTCTGCTGCCTGTATAGACTTGCATAGAACCCTTTTTCCTGCATGAGGCTCTCGTGGGTGCCCGTCGCGGTGATGCGTCCGTCCTCGAGCACGATGATCTTGTCCGCCTCCATCGCCGAGGTGATGCGGTGGGTGATGATGAAGACGGTCGTGTCCTTCCAGTAATGCGTGAGCGCACGCCGGATCTGGATGTCGGTCTTGGTGTCGACGGCCGAGAGCGAATCGTCGAATACGAGGATGGGTTTGTCATCCAGCAGCATCCTGGCGATGGCGAGACGCTGTTTCTGTCCGCCGGACAAAGTCACCCCGCGTTCGCCGACCTTGGTCTTGTAACCCTGGTCGAAATGCTTTATGTCCTCGTGGACACTCGCGATCGAGGCGGCCTTGGTGATGGCGTTCTCCGGGGCGTGCGGGTTCATGATGGCGATGTTTTCATAGACCGTCTTGGAATAGAGGAACGGTTCTTGCAAAATGATCCCTACGTTCTTTCTGAGCCATTTCTTGTTGATGGTCTTGATATCCTGTCCGTCGAACTCGATGTGACCCTCCTGGTTCTCAAGGAGGCGGATGAGCAGATTCATGAGGGTGCTCTTTCCGCTTCCGGTCTTGCCGATGACCGCGACCGTCTCGCCCGGTTGCACTTCGAATGAGACATCCTTGAGCAAAGGCGTCGGGTCGTCGTCGAAATGGAACCCCACTTTGTTGAAACGCACATGACCGGATATCTTGGGCTTATGGCCCTCGTCGTCCTCATGCTCGCTTTTCTCGTCCATGATCTCATCGAGTCTGTCAAGGGCCACGGTGGTCTTGCCGAAATCGCCGATGACGCGGCCCAACTGGCGCAGGGGCCAGACAATCATGCCAAGCAGCGAGAGGAACGCGAGGAACTGTCCCGGCTGCATGTCGCCAAGCACGGTGTAATAGATGCCGAACGAGGCGGTGAGCGCGTATTGCGCGAAGATGAGCACATCCGTGATCGACCAGAACATGGCCATGAGCCGCGTGAGGCGCATATCCTTGTTCAGATAGTCCTCGGAGCGTTCCTTGAACTTGTCGATCTCATGCGTCTCGTTTCCGAAAGCTTTGACCACGCGGTTGCCGCTCACGTTTTCCTGGACCGTGTTGGTCATGAGGGCCTCCGCCTCCTCGACCTCCCTGAAAACCTTTTTCACATACTTGAAATAGACGAGGGCGGAGACGAAGATCACGGGCGCCCCGACAAGGCTGATCATGGTCATGCGCGGATTCATCCTCGCCATCTGGTAGATCGCGAAACCGGAAAGGCCGAAAAGCCTTAGGACGGTGACGAGCTGCTCACCGACGAACCGGCGGTAGGTCTCGACATCGTTGGAGGTCCTTTGGATCAGATCGCCCGTGTCGCTTTTCGAATGGAAGGAAAAGGGGAGGTTCTGTAGATGCTCGTAAAGACGGTTTCTGAGCTTGTAGGCCGTCCGTTCGGTGAAGACAGCGAACAAGGTGTGCTGCACGAAGACGAGAGAAAGCCGGAAAAAAGAGAACCCGACCGACCAGAGCGCCACGAGCAGAAGCTGCGATTGGACGGTGGCGGCTTCAAGCAACCGGACGATCACCGCAGGCAGGGCCGAGGGGTCGTCCCCGAAGACGGTGTCGACTGTGTGTTGAAGGAAAAGGGGGATGAGCGTGCGCATGTATTGCAAAAAGAATAAAAGCAGCATCCCGATGATATAAAGATACATGTGCCCATGCATCCATTGTGTGAACTGTCTGTATCGTTTCATAGGTATCACCTCTGTCATAATAAAAACGCCGTCTCCGCTGCGAGCGAAGACGGCGCGTGGATGGTTTGGGACATGTCAAAAGTCCCTCAAACACAAGCCTTCCGTGGCAGTTGAGTTGATTTAGGATATGGGGTTGGGAGCGTATTTTTTTTAGTCATGATACCACCGCTTTCCATCGGATGTGTGAGGGTTTTCACCTCTTAAACATTACCACACGTCCAGGCGTATGTAAAGGGGAAAGGTGAATTATTTGTAATTTTTTACAAAAAAAAGACATTCCACTTGGAATGCCTCACCACTTATCGTGTGAAGGGTGCACGGCTCCCTGCTCGATCAGGGATAGATAGAAGAGAAAGTCGTCGTAGGCATCTTCAAAGGATGCCTGGTCCTGAAGGACCTTGTTGAGGAGCTGGAATTTCAGATGGTTGCATACCCGGTAAGTCCTAAGCCTGTCGTGTGGCTCCATATGCTCAAGGGAAGTCATGTCGAGCCGGCTCATGATCCTACGGTAGGACTCGTTGTGCCGCTGCTGCAGAAAATCAAAGGCGACACCGAAGAGGTGGCGCTCCTTGAAGAATTTCCTGAAAAGGGTGTGGCCCTTCGTGTCCTTCATGTATTCATAGTCGTGCGGGAAGCTCTTCTTGAAGAAGGTGAAGGGGTCGATCCTGCCGGTTTTGTCGATCAGCTTCGACGCATGGGACTCGAAACTTTCGAGCGCATCCTCGAAGAGGGTGCGGTAAAGGTCCTCAAGCCCCTCGAAATACTGATAGAAGCTTCCGCGGGCGATATCCGCCTTCTCGACGACCATGCTGATGGTCAAATCCTTGAATGGGACCTGGGCGTACACATCCCTCGCGGCCGAGAGAATCCTGTGCTTCTTCTCTTCAGGGAGGTGTTGAAAGGTGGTCTTGGGCATGAAATCATCCTTTTGACAGTTTTGTGTCTTGCCGGGAAAAAATAAAACCTACGGGGTAGGCTTTATTTTCTCAAGGTGCCATCCGACTTGTAGACCCTGTATTCCAAGCCTTCACCCTTGGCGAAATCGATCGCTTCCTTCTGATAGGAGAAGACACGGTGCGCTTTGTCGGACCCTTCCTTGATGACCTGCCAGCCATCCGAATGTTTCTTGACTTCATAGACCGGCTTGTCCGCGCTCTTTGCGGGTTCTTCCTGTTTTTCCTCTTTGGCCTTTGTCTCTTGTTTCTTCGTCGAATCCTTCTTCTGTTCGTCTTTCTTGATGGTGTTCACCTCGTCAAGTGACTCATTCACTTCCTCGAGGCTCACTTCATCAGACGGTTCGCTGGGACTTGCCGACTTTTTCGCTTCCTGAGTGGTGTCTTCCTGTTTCTTCTTTTTTCCGAAAAGTTTTGAGAAAATGCCCATTGTATCCCTCTTTTCTAAATGATAGTGATGAATTACATTTCATGAAAATGATAGCACACAATACACAAAAAAGCAACGCGGACCGCTTCTTGGACCATGTCACGGAGTCTTGTCGAAAAGGTCCGTGAATTTCTCGGGGGTCAGGGGGCGATAATAGTAATAGCCCTGGGTGTAGCGGATGTTCAAGGATCGGATCACATCCATGTCCGCCTTGTTTTCGACGCCTTCTACGATCACATCGAGCTCGAAGGCGTCAGCCAGGTTCACCATGGCCTTGACAATGTTCTGGTTGGATTTCGAATTGGCGATGTTGATGACGAAATTCCTGTCTATCTTGATCCGGTCCACGATGTTTTGCGAAAGGCGCATCATCGAGGAGTAGCCGCTTCCGAAGTCATCGATCGCGACTTTGAAGCCCTTGGCCTTGAGCGCGCGGATGAACTCCCCTTCGTCCTGGATGCTCTTGGGGTCCGCGGTTTCGGTGAATTCGATGATGACTTCCTCGGGCCTTATGCGGTATTTTTTCGATAATTTCTCTATGTGGGTGATGAAGTCGGGATTGTGGATTTCCTTGCTTGAGATGTTGACGGACATGAATTCAAGCGGAATGGAGAGATCCTTGAATTCGCGGTATTTCATCAGGGCTTTCCTGGCGACCATGTAGTCGATCTCCTCGATCATGTTGAATTTCTCCGCATAATCGACCAAGGAATCGGGAAAGATCATCCCGGTGTTGTCCTTCACCCGAAGAAGGCTCTCAAGCCCGACGATCGTCTCGCTCTTTGTCTCGACGATGGGCTGGAATTCAAGGACGAAGGAATCATTGTTCAAGGATTCCTTGATGAAATGGAACATGTCGAAGGCTTTCTTGCTTCTTTGCTTCAAGTCGTTCGAATAGACCACGATCTGGTCCTTGCCGGACTGCTTGGCCTCTTCGAGCGCGAGTTCGCTTCTGAACACGCTCGTGAAGAACCTGGGCGGGGTGTGGTTGATGTCATAGCGTCCCGCGGACACGGTGAGCTTGATCGAGTGGTCCTTGAGATGGAAGGGTTGTTTCAAACTTCTAAGCAGCGTCCCGGCGAAATCCGATGCCTTCTCCTCTTGGGGCCTGAGGAGGATGAAACGGTCCGAATGCACCCGGTAGACCGCATGATAGGGTTTCGAGGCCTCATGGAGTTTGTCTGCGAAAGCCTTGAGAAGCTCGTCTGCGACATGATGGCCGAAGATGTCGTTGTAGTTCTTGAAGTTGTCTATGTTGATATAATAAAGCGCGACATCGCGGTCGAAGCCGACGATGATGTCGTTGAAATGGTATTGCAGGTAGTGACTCGTCTTGAGCCCTGTGAGCTGATCCTCGAAAAGCATTTCCTGATAGCGTTTGATCTTGCGCGTCCGGAAGAGCGAAAACGCAAGCACCAAAATGAGGGCGCTTAAAAGCGCCCCCACAAGGATGAGCCACATCTGGGCGGTGAAATCGGGAATCAGTCGGGTGGTGAACTGGTATATGGAAGCCATAGCGCACCTCTTAATCGGGTGTCAGTGTCTAGACACCGACGTTATCGGGGTCCGGGAAGAATTTTCTGCCTCGGTTGAGGGTGAAAATGGTATCCATGTCCTCCTCATCGAGCTCGAAATCATGGATGTCGAAATTCTCGTCGATGCGTTTGGGGGTCACGGATTTCGGAATGATGATGATCTCACGCTCAAGCAGGAAGCGAAGCGCGATTTGCGGGACGGTCTTATGATGTTTCTTGGCGATTTTCTTGAGTTCCTTGATGTCCAGAAGTTCCTTGATGTGGTGGCTCATGAGCGGGGCGTAGGCCTCTAGGAAGATGCCGTGCTGCATGCAGAATTCCTGGAGTGTGTAATTCTGCACTAGGACATGGGTCTCGACCTGGTTGACGGCGGGGATGATCTCGGCCGTCTCAAAGAGATGTTCGAGATGGTGAAAGTTGAAGTTGCTGACGCCTATGGCGCGGGTGTAGCCATCGAGGTAGAGTTCCTCCATGGCCTGCCATGTATCGGCGATCAGGTCGTATCGGCTGGGCCAATGGATGAGATACAGGTCCACATAATCAAGGCCCAGACGCTTGAGCGACTTCTTCATCGCGCGTTTCGTCTTGAGATAGCCTTGGTCGTTGTTCCAGAGCTTGGTCGTGATGAATAGCTCCTCACGTGGGACGCCTGAATCCTTGATGGCCTCGCCCACTTGATCTTCGTTGTCATAAATCGCTGCCGTGTCAATATGGCGGTATCCGTTCTTGAGTGCGTGCAATACCGCTTCATATGCTTCGTTCTCCTGGGCGCGGAATGTTCCAAGTCCCTGGGCGGGGATCTTGACGCCGTTGTTCAGAATGTGTTCCATGATTATCACCTCTAAACATAGTTTAACATACTGTATCTTGACGGTTGGGACTCAAGCGTGTTTTTTTGATTGTTTACGCTGAAACAGCAGACGTTTGAAGACAGCTGTGAGCAGCACGGCATCGAACATGAGCATGTAGAAAGGGAGCAGCAAAAACGCCAGAAAGCCGTGTCGCGCACGCTGCCCTATGACGAGATAGAACGCGGCATGCACGAGCGGGATGAAAATCAGCGTCACGACCCTGAAATCAATCACGATGAACACGTAAAATACATGGAAGACGAGCAAGAACAGCAACATGCGCCTCAGTCCGCTGTGATTCGCCTTATGGTTGTAAAGCGCGAACCATTCCCGGATGTAGGGTTTGAAAAGGCGGTGTCTCTCGACCCGGTCGACAGAGCCGTTATGGATGATGTAAAGGACCGATATGTTGCGCAGATGGAGTCTCTTTTCGAACGATTCCACATCTTCGAAAAGCTCTTCGTGACAGTCAGCGAGTTCGAAGGTGGAACGCTTGATGCTGAAGAAATTGTAATTGATGTGGTCCGAGGTCGTCTCGATGTCGTCGAAAAGATCGAAGAAGAGTTTGTAACCCTCCTTGTTGGTACGCTTGGGCAGGGATTCCTTGACTGTGTAGAGCTGATGCTCGACAAGGTTGTTGGCCATGTGCGTAAGGAACTTCGACTCGTTGAAACGCAGGGCGCCATTCATGAACAGGAGGAAATTGTTGTTGGCGTGTTCATACCCTTTCAGATAGGCCTTGTTGAGGATGGGCACTGTCGAAGGATGGGTCCGCTCATCAAGGTCAAGGTCAATGATCTTGATCTCCTCGTATAATGAAGCGTCAATGGCCTGATTGACATTCACGAACAGAAACTCATGGTTGTTCTTGTGCGCGAGTTCTATGAGCTCATCCAAGTGAGGGGGCTCTTCAAGGAGGGCGATGATGACGGAATACTTATGGTTGTTCTTGTAAAAAATCAGGCGGTGAGGCCTGTATTTCAAAGCATGGTCGATCATGACGAGCATGACCAGCAGGAAGCTAAGGATACTCACATCCACCCCTCCTCTCTATTTCAATTATACATGAGTGAGCGCATGAGCGCAATGTAAAGAAAACACCCGCGTAAAAACACGGGTGTCAATAAGCTATTGGTCCTTGTATTGGAGTTTGTAGAGATAATAGTAATGCCCTTTTTGCTTGAGAAGTTCCTGGTGGCTGCCCTGTTCGAGGATCTCGCCATGGTCGAGGACGATGATCTTGTCGACGTCCTGGATGGTGGAGAGACGGTGTGCGACGATGAGCATCGTGCCGATGTTCATCATCTTCTTGAGGGAAGCCTGGATGAGCTCCTCTGTCTCGGTGTCGATATTCGCCGTGGCCTCATCGAGGATCATCACCGAAGGCTTGTGCACCAGGGTGCGCGCGAAGCTTATGAGCTGACGCTGTCCGGCGGAGAAGTTGTTTCCGCGTTCAAGCACGGGTTCATCATATTGTTTCGGGAGGCGTTCTATGAACTTGTCCGCCCCGACATATCTGCACGCTTCTTTCACTTCGTCCATAGTGATGGAAGGGTCCCTCAAGGTGATGTTCGATTCGATCGTGCCGCTAAACATGAAGACATCCTGCAGCATCTGTCCCACAAAAGCCCTGAGAGAGCGGATCTTGATCTTGGTGATGTCGATGCCGTCGAGGAATATCTGTCCGCCCTGGATATCGTAATCCCGCGTGATGAGGGAGAGAATGGTGGTCTTTCCGGCTCCGGTTGCGCCGACAAAGGCGACGGACTCCTTGGGATTCACATGGAAGCTGACATCCTTGAGGACCCATTCGTCCTCTACGTATTGGAACCAGACATTCTTGAATTCTATCTCGCCTTTCACCTCTTCGAGCTCGATGCCTTCAGGATCGTCGAGGACCTTGGGTTGCTCATCGAGGATGGCGAAGATCCTCTCGCTTGAGGCAAAGGCGCCCTGCACGATGTTGAACTGTTCGGCGAGTTGCTGGATGGGCTGGAAGAAACGGCGAAGATAGTTGTAAAAGGCGACCAGTGTACCGATGGTAAGGGTGCCGGCGACGACCTGATGGCCACCGTAATAGAAGATGATGATGGTCGCGAGCATGAAAAGCATATACATCGTAGGTCGGTAGATCGCAAAGACGAGAAGCTCGCGAAGCTCGCTTCTTTTGAGCCTCTCGTTCTGGTCGTCGAAAGCCGCCTTCTTCTCCTCTTCCTTGTTGAAGATCTGCACGACTTTCATGCCCGAGAGGTGTTCGGCTAAAAAGCCGTTCATGCGGGACATATTCGTCCGCACGACCCTGTAGGCCTTTCTCGAGAACTGTCTGAAGATGAACGAGAAGAGGACGATGAAGGGCATGATGATGAGCACGAGCAGAGCGAGACGGAGATTGAGGAAAAGCATCGCGCCCATGATGCCGAAGATCATGAAGAGGTTCCTAAGCACATTCGCGACGACATTGGTGTACATCTCGTTGAGGCGGTTCGTGTCGTTGGCCACGCGGGTGACGAGCTTGCCCGTGGGGACTTTGTTGAAGTATTCGATGTCCTGAGTCTCGACATGCGTGAAGATCTCCTCACGCATGTTGTAGACGATCTGCTGGCCGGTTTTCTGCAGGAGCATGGTCTGCATGTATTCGAACAGTCCCGCGAGCAGAATCGAGACGACGAAGATTGAGAGGACGAGGATGAGCCTTTCGACATCGAGGGTCTCCGCGGTCAGGATGTCGATCGAGAGTCCGATGACGTAAGGTTCGACCAATGCGAATCCGACGGAGAGGATCACAAGGATGAAGATGAGGATGAACCATTTGTAATAGGGTTTCGCATAGGAGGCGAGGCGCTTCAGTATGGTCTTGTCGCTGTAGGTGTATTGCCGCTGGTCCGTATCGATATCATACATCTAGGCCACCTCCTGTTCTTCTTCTAGTTTCTGACGCTCGACCAGGTCGCGGTAGAATTCGCAACGCTCATAAAGCGTCTCATGGGTTCCGATGTCGATGACTTCGCCTTCGTCGATCACGATGATCTTGTCGGCGTTTTTGATCGTGGAGATTCTGTGGGCGATGAGTATGGTCGTCTTGTCTTCACGGATGGCGTTCAAGTTTTTCAGGATCTTCTCTTCCGTGGAGGTGTCGACGGCGCTCACGGAATCATCGAGTATGAGGATGGGCGGCTCCTTGGCGAGGGCACGGGCGATGGCGAGACGTTGTTTCTGCCCACCCGAGAGGGTCACGCCGCGTTCACCGATGACGGTGTCGTAGCCTTCCTTGAACTCTACGATGTTGTCATGGACGTCACTGAGTTTGGCCATCTCCTGGATCCGTTCGTCTTCGTATCCGGGCGAATCCTTGTCGATGCCGAGGGCGATGTTGTTCTTGATGGTGTCTGAGAACAGGAATCCGTCCTGCGGCACGTAGCCGACGGCCTCACGCACCTGCTTGATCGGCAGTTTCATGATGTCGTAGCCGTCGATGAGAAGCTTGTCCTCTTCAAGGTTGTAAAGCCGGAGGAGCAGGTCGACGACGCTTGTCTTTCCGCTGCCGGTGCGCCCAAGGATGCCGACTGTCTCACCGGCGTTGATCTTGAATGTGACGTCCTTGAGGACATTCTCCGAGCCGTCAGGGTATTTGAAATCGAGGTGGTTGAACTCGATGTCCCCTTTGATCTCGTCGATCGCTATGGGATTGTCATCGTAGATTTCGACCGGCTCATCGAGGATCTTCTCGATTCTCTCAAGCGATGCGCGGCCCCTGCTTCTGACATTGATGATCATGGATATGGCCATCATCGGCCAGACGAGCATGTTGAAATAGGAGATGAACTGCACGAGGTCGCCGATGGTGAAGGAACTGCCGGTGGCCCGGACGAGCTGCGCGCCATAGGCGATCATGACCACGAAGACAAGACTGACCACAGACCGGGTGATGACCCGCATCAGCATCGCCATGCGGGCGAAGCGGATGTTCTTGTCACGCGCGTTCGCGTTCTTCTTGAGGAAGTGCTTGATCTCGAGGGTTTCCTTGACGAAAGCTTTGATCACGGTGATGCCCGAGAGGCTCTCCTGGGTCACATCGGACAAATCCTCAAAAGCTTTCTGGCTTTCCCTGAAGCGTTTGCGCATGACATTGCCGATGGTGAGTCCGGTGATGGCGATCAGAAGCATCGGAAGTATCAGAATGAGCGTCATTCTCGCATCGAGGATGAGCATGCGTCCGAAGACGAGCGCACCCAGAAAGAAGGCGTCGACGAACATGATCATACCAGGGCCTACCGCACGGCGGACCGCGAGGATGTCGTTGGTGAAGTGGGCCATGAGTCCGCCGACCTTGCGTTCCGAATAGAACCGGTTGGACAGCTTCAACGAATGGGCGAACAGATCCTCCCTGAGTTCATAGGTCAAACGTCTCGAGGCCCCCATGATGCCGACACGCCATAAAAAACGGCCGAAGATGATGAGGACGCTGATCCCCACGAGCACCAGGATGAGGTCCCCGAGCACATTGAGGATTTCATCTTGGGTGATCTCTTCTAGGCGGTAGGCCTCGAGTTCATCGACGAGGTTCCCGATGATCCTCGGCACTTGAAGCTGTGCGATGTCGACGATGATGAGCGAAACGATGCCCATCAGGAAAAACGGCAAGTACTTCTTGTAATAACGGTTGATGGATTTGCTGAATATCATGTTGTCACCTGCCCAATCTTGTCAAATAGTGTTTGGAGTGTCTCTATCTCCGAGGGTTCGAGTCTGCTGAAAATCTTTTCCACTGCCTTCTGGCTCTCAAGCACGTTGGTTTTCGCGATGAGGGACCCGCGTTCGGTGAGGACGATGTTGATGACACGCCCATCGTCATGGCACCGGCTTTTCGTGATGAAACCTGCTTTTTCGAACTTGTTCATCACTTCGGTCATGGTCGGTCTGGAGAGATTGAAGGCCTTGGCCAGATCGGAGGCCCGCATGCTTCCATGGTCGTCGATCATGCGCAGATACTTGAACTGCCTGTCGGTCATGCGCCCAATGTCGAGTTCCTCATACACTTCCCTGCAGCTATCGAAATACAGTTTCAAAAACGCATTAAGCGACTTCCTGAACGATTCCTGTGCCATGGCATTGCCTCCTTGCGATATGGTTAGTTAGGTTTTTCCTAATCATATGACTTACATATTTTACTACAAAGTGACACATTGTCAATATATAAGCGAAAAAAAGTGCCGGAAAGGGTTTCCGACACTTCTCACTTCCTGTGTTGAATGAATCTTTTGTGTGATTATCTACGCTTGATGCGCCAGACGACAAGGGTGGTGAGTGCGATAAGACCGAAGCCTCCCACGAGAGGGAACACATTGAATGCATCAGGCTCCTCGATCGTGGCAACTCTCAAATCGAGACTCCTGACCATGCTCTCACCGTCCGCGTTGGTGTATTTCACGGTGTAAAGATAATCGCCTTCCTCTTTTGAATTCCCGCTATAGCTGTCCGTGATCACCTCATAGGATACCGGGGTGAACGCCTGAAGGCTCTCATCCTGCATGAGGAGCGCCTGAAGGTTATCCTGACTCAACGGTGCTTCTGTGTCGACGTGCACGCTCGCGACCGTCTCGAAGACAGGCCCCACATCGTCGATGACTTCGAGTTTGAGCGCATGGGTCGCTTCATTGCCACTTGCGTCCTTCAAGGAGAACTCGAAGGTGTAGCTTCCCGGCACGCTTTCGACATAATCGTCATAAAGGAGTGTGATGGAATCGTTAGAAATGGCCTCGTCATCATTGTCCGTGACCGTCATGGATCCCATGTACGCCTCGAGGTCGAATGCGTCTTTGTATGACTGGCGCAGGAAGCTTTCGGCATAGATGACGGGGGCGATGTCATCGAGCACTGTGATGGTCACGGTTTTCAAGGCCTGGTTGCCTGAGGCGTCTTTGGCGTAAATGTCCACCTGATAGGTGCCGGATGAGGCCTCCGGGTCATAGCCGTGGGTGTTTATACCCATTTCAATTTCATACGATGGGGTGTGGTTGTCGGTAGCCTGATACATCGCGAGGATGCTTTCAAGGGATTGCATATTTGATTGCAGGACTGTGTGCGACGTCTCTCCAATGATCAGCGGAGCGTCATAGTCCTCGACGACAATGGTCAAGGTATGCGAAGCCTTATTGCCGCTTGCATCACTAACCTCGAAACTCACATTTTTCTCCCCGAGGATATCGGGATCATCCGAATAGGTGTCGGTGATGATCTCATAAGCCTCTAGAACACCATCGTGGTCGTCATGGAAGGTGAAATGGCCTTCGATGACCTCGTGAACAGCCAGTCTCTCATCCACATCGACCTTCACGACATCCGGTCCCGTGATGATGGGATCAATCAGGTCGAAGACGTGAATCTGCAGGTCGAATGTCGATGTGTTGCCCGCGGAGTCGGAGGCTTCGAGCACGACGAGATGGATGCCTGCCGTCGTCTCGTGTCCGGTGTAGTGATCCTCACGTATGACAATGTCTTCTGTGGGTATGGTGCCATCGATCTCGTCATGCACCACGATATTCTCTTCGAGTATCTGCATAATCGGGATAGCCTTGGTGTAGCTCACATGGAGTGTCGACTCCCCGACGAATTCCGGCGGAGTCACAACAAGCGGTTCATAGGCGATGTAGTCACTTCTCACATCGCCCTCTTCGAGCTGAAACCCGTCATACTGAAGATGGTGAAGATGCATGGCCAGATTCTTTGTGCCGTGAAGCTCGATGTGAAGATCGTCCTTGGTGGCTGTGAACGTGCACTCAAAGAATGCATGGTTGCTCTCGGTGCACACGCCGTCCGTATCGCCTGTGGTCTCGTCGATGTAGGTCACGGCGTGTTCGCCACCGTGAAGCTTGATCGCGACATCGCTGCCGATGCTCGTGGGCACTGAGAACGTGTAGGTCGAGCCTGACTCGATGATGATGGGGAGGTTCGTCTTCACAGATGCCTCGTAGCCATCTCCGGTTTGTTCCATGGTGGAATCCAACCGGCTGGGGTTCAATAGGTTCCTGTTCGCGGGAAGGCTGTCCGCGCCACTGAGTGACGCGG
>CAZCTR010000008.1:24305-60330 GCA_964501715.1 uncultured Candidatus Izemoplasmatales bacterium
CTGCTCATGTTGCCGTGCAGAAGCACGAGTGTGTCTTCTTTGTCCTTGGAGTGTTCCTGATAGGCGATTGTCTCGCCGTTGAAAAGGTCGATGGTCTTCCTATCCATTGTGTTTCCTCCTATATGGCATAGTCATCCGGATGCAGCAGATAGCCGATGAGCGTCATGGTGAAGAGTTCCGGACGTTCATACATGCTCGCATGGCCGGTCTCGTGAAACGTGATGAGCCGTGCATTCGGCATGGTGGTCACGATTTTCCTCTGTTCATGGGGCGGGGTCAGTTCATCCTGGTCGGCCGCGACGACGAGGGTCGGCGTCTTGATCTCATGGAGCGCATCCGAGACGTCGTGGCTTTCCGCACTCCGTGTCAGACGCGTCATCGCATCGAGGAACGCGGGGGTGCTGAATACCGGGATGAGCGTCTCCTTTCGGGCCTCCATCCATTCGATTCTCTTCGTGTAGAACGTCGGCGAATAGATGAGCGGGATCGCCGCGTGGTAATACGCTTCACCGTCCCTGCTCTTTGCGATCCTGTTCCAGGCGCGTCCGACATCCCTGAGCCAGGCATTGGTCTTCGCCACGGCGTTGAAAAGCACCATCTTGACGATCTTTTCAGGATAATGGCGCGCAAATTGAAGCGCCACGTTCCCGCCGTAGGAGATGCCTGCGATGTGGACCTTGTCCAGGTTCAAATGGTCGATGAGCCCTGCGAGCATGTCCGCTTGGAGTTTCTGATGATAATCCCCTTCCATCTTGTCGCTCTCGCCCTGGTCGAGCATGTCGAGACGGATGACGTGGAAGTGTTGCTTCAAGGCAGGGATGAACATCTCCCAGCTCTTGTGCGACATCATGATGCCGTTGAGGATCACCAGAGGCGGGTTGTCAGCCTGCCCATCCAGCGTATAGAAGATGTTCCTGCCTTGGAATTTGAATGCACTCATCTGATATACCCGATTTTTTTGGCTTCCTCACGGAGCTCGTCGCGGAATTTGGGATGGGCGATGGCGATGAGGCGTTCGACCCGTTCTTTGATGGTGGTGCCCCTGAGTGCGGCGACACCGTATTCTGTGACCACATAATCGACATCGTTGCGTGACAAGGTCACCGCGGCTCCTGGGCGAAGGGTGGGGACGATTTTGGATATCTCCTCGCGCTTGCCGGTCTTCGGGTTCTTCGGGTTGGCCGTCGAATAGAGCGTGATGAAACTGCGTCCGTTCTTGGCACGCTGCGCGCCTGTGGCGGTATCCGTCTGGCCCCCGGTGCCGCTGAATTGCTGGGTGCCGATCGATTCGCTCGCGCATTGTCCGGTGAGGTCGATCTCTATGGTGGTGTTGATCGAGACCTGGTTGTCGTTCTGCCCGATGACACAGGGGTCGTTGACATAGTTGCCATCAAGGATCATGACAGCGGGGTTGTCATCGATGAAATCGTAGAGTTCCTTGGTGCCGAGGGCGAATGCGCAGACCATCTTGCCTTTGTGAAGGGTCTTTTTCTTGTTGGAGATGCTGCCGTTCTTGTAGAGCTTCATGAATCCTGTCGTCAGCATTTCCGTATGGACACCGAGGTCCTTCTTGTCCATGAGTGCGTTTGCGACCGCGTTGGGGATGCCGCCGATGCCCAGTTGGATGGTGTCGCCGTCATGGATCATGTCGGCGATCGCCTGGCCGATCTTTTCGTCTTTCTCGTTTGGCTTCGCATCAGGAAGGACCGGGGTCTCGTAGTCGACTTCGACGAAATAGTCCACGTCGGATTCGTGCACTTCCATGTCCCCATGGGTCCTTGGAAGGTTCGGGTTGATTTCGAGAATTACAGTCTTGGCATTTTCAATCATATGTTTCTCGTAGACATTGCTTGTGGACAGCGATACGTACCCGTGCTTGTCGGGCGGTGTGGCGTTGCCCACATACACATCAGGGGTGATGTGCTGCGTCCGTTTGACGCCTGCGAAATGCAGATGGTTCGGGATGAAGGAGATGTTGCCGTTCTTGAAAGCCTTCCTCAAATCGCCCGAAAAGAACCAGCTGTTGACGGTGAAGGTGTCCTTGTAGGCGGGGTCGGTCATGAACGGATAGGCTTTGAGGGGCAGGCAGTTGTCGATGGTCACATGGTCCACACGGTCGGCGATCTCATGAAGATGCGAGAAGAACTCGCGTCCTTCCGCCGCGACCATGCCCTGGACGATGTGGTCGTGGTTCTGTATTTTGTCCAATGCTTCTTTTAAAGTGATGGTTTTTGCCATAATGATTGGCTCCTTTCATGGGGAAGAGGGTGGTTCGCACCACCCTCCATGACATGATTCGCTTAGTTCAAGATTTCAGAAATATCCTGGATGTCGCGGACTGTTGCCCAGTCATAGGTCCATTCTTCGTCCTCATCCTGGACGGCAGTGCCTTGAAGCCAGGACATCGCTTGGGTACCTACGCGGTTGCCATCTGAGAAATCCACAATGCCGCCGAACGGATTGTTGATGGGATCCTCTTCCATGGCTTCCATGTAAGATTGCCAAGTGAGTTCATCCTCACCTACACGTTCAAGCCCTTGAACGAAAACGTCAGCAGCAATCCAACCTGCCATTGCGTAAGCATTTGCACCGTATTCTTCCTCAACTTGGCCTGCAAACTGCCAATATTCATCACTGAATCCCATTTCACCATCCGGGTCATTGATGTCCACCCATGCACTGGCGTAAAGATCAAAGGGCTCATCCTGGACGATATCAGGGATATCTGCGAGGAATGAAGCGTCCGCATTGACATAACTTGTGACAACCGGTTTGGTATTGCCTTCAGTATGTAGGTCCTGTATGGCGATTTTCGCAGGCGCCTGATTCGCTGCGACAATAATCGCATCAGCATCAGAGTTGCTCAATTCACGAGCCGCACTGCTCATATCGACATCGCTATAGCCGACCTCTCTTGTATTGAGCGTGATGTCAAGCTCCTCTGCCCGTTTTTCAATTCCGTCAAACATACCGGTACCCGCATCGTCATCCGTGTAGATCACGCCGATTTCTTCCCCGTCGAATTCATCGAAAATACGGGCAACCATGACTTCACCTTCTGCATCATAGATAGGCTGAACAGGGAACGAAGTGCGTTCTCCGCCTTCAGCGTTTGGATTGAACAGCGAACTGACACCGGTAGCATAATAAACGCGGGGTACGCCGACACTTACGAGGTAGTCTCTTGTCGCTTCAACGGTTGGCGTGCCGAGATGTCCGACAATGGAGAAAACCTCGTCCTCTTCAACGAGCTCCTGAATGTAGTTGAGGCCGAGTTCGGCATCGGATTCATCATCATAATGGATAAAATCGATGGTCCGTCCTGCGACGCCGCCTTGTTCATTCACCATATCGAAATAAGATTGTATGGCGCTGTTGAAGGGAACTCCAACTTCAGCGAATTGACCTGAGGTCCCCGCTGCATTTCCCACAAGGATGCTGTCTTCTGTAACACCCTGTGATACATTCAGGTCCACCTCGTCATCTGAACCGTTGCATGCCGCGAGTGAAAAAACCGCCAACGCGAGCACAAAGCTAATTAGAATCTTTTTCATTTCCAAATCCTCCTAAAGTTTTTTATATCAATCTGCAATAGCAGATTTGATTATTTTTTTCCCAGGTACGCTTCCACTAGCTCCTCATCCTGAAGCAAAGCTTTAGCGGACCCTTCTTTGATGATTTTTCCGAGTTTCAAAACATACGCATGATCAGCTATCTTCAATGCCTGAAGGGCATTCTGTTCTACAATGATGATGGTTATGCCCGCTTGGTTGAGCTTCAGAATGACATCGAATATGTTGCGGACAATCATCGGGGCCAGCCCTAGGGAGGGCTCGTCGAGAAGCAGCAAGGTCGGAAGCCCCATAAGGGCCCTGCCAATCGCAAGCATCTGTTGCTCACCACCTGAGAGGGTGAGGGCGACCTGATGCTTACGCTCTTCAAGAACAGGAAACATGTCATAGACGCGTGCTAAGTTGTTCGCTATGATTTCTTGGCGCTTGAGTCTGACCCGTTCATCATCCGGCCCCGTGCCTATGCGTTTTTTAGTTTTCTCAGGCAGTTTGTCCATCATCAACGTTGATCGGCGGACGGAATTGTCCTTAACCGTAAACGCACCAATCATCAGGTTTTCATGCACTGAAAGTTCTGTAAAGACCTTACGGCCTTCAGGCGCGTGGATGATGCCTTTGTCAGTGATGTTGTCAGGATTTTTTTGTAGGATGTCTTCACCGTCATAGATCAGTTGTCCCTTTTCCACGTCTTTAAGTCCGCTTATCGATTTTAAAAGGGTGCTCTTGCCCGCTCCGTTTGCGCCGAGAATGGAAATGACTTTTCCTTTTGGAACTTTGATGGATATGTCGTCCAATGCTCTGATGGGACCGTAGGATACCGAAAGGTTCTCAATAGACAGCAACGTTTCCCCATTTTTTGATTGCTTTTGTTTTTTGTGCTTGCGTCGCCATTCGAGAATTTTTGATGTTCTTGTCTTTTGTGTTGTCGGCATGTTTATTCTCCTTCCCCGAGATAGGCTTTTTGGACCTCGGGATGGCTTTGTATGTTCTTAGGGGTGTCAATGGCGATGAATTTGCCAAAGTTTATGGCGCATACGCGGTCACAAATCCTCATCACAAAGTTCATGTCGTGTTCAATGACGAGAATGGAGGCTTGATATTTCTTTTGAATGTCATGGATGATCCTTGTGAGTTCTGTGGTTTCAGACTCATTGAGACCAGCGGCCGGTTCATCAAGAATGATAAGTTTAGGGTCGCTCATGAGTGTTCTCGCGATTTCGATCCGCTTTAAGACACCGTAGGGCTGACCCCCTGCAGGGGAGTCCTTGATGGCGTCTAGATTCATGAATTTTAGAATGTCGGACGCTTTGTCCCTGAGGTTCTTTTCTTCTTTCTTGTATTTTCCTGTTCGGAAGATGTGGGCAAAAACGCCTGTCTCGAATTGTCTATGGGCGCCAATCAAAACGTTGTCAATCACAGAGAGGTCTGGGACAAGTTCGATGTTTTGAAATGTCCTCACTATGCCGAGGTCGATGATTCTTGTGACAAGGACCGTGTTCAAATCGATAAAATCATCCTCATTTTGCTTCCGATAGAGAATGGTGCCTTCATAATCTTTATAGAATTGGGTAAGGCAATTGAATACTGTCGTCTTACCAGCTCCATTGGGACCGATGATCCCCAATATTTCATTTTCCTTTACATCAAAGGCCAGGTCATCGACAGCCTTGAGTCCTCCGAAACGCATCGTGACATGATCGAATTTCAACAATGTTTTCTTAGTGTCAGCCATGGTTTCTCACCCGCTTCATTTTGGTGCGTATCTTATGATATAGCCTTTTGAAATCCTGTGATAGATAGACTATGCCGCGCGGATAGAACAAAATGACAAGTATGATGAGAAGTCCGCCGAAAGCGTAGGAAAAATCTCCCAGGATATCGTAGAGGAATATTCGGGGGAACGCATAGACCACCATTGCGCCAAGCACCGTTCCGAAGATTGATTTCAAACCGCCGACGACAACAATGGCGATGACTGTGAGACTCACCATCAGCGTCCAGCGGGTATTGGAACTGGATTGGTTCCACATGATGTACATGATACCAGAAAGTGAAGCAAAGAAATTCGCCATCATGAAAGCGATGAGACGGTATTTGACAATGTTTATGCCCATGGCCTGTGCCGCATTCGATGAACGGCTCATGGCCATGAACGCCCGACCAGTCTTGCTTTTGATGACATGGTATATGACAATCATGGTCGCCACAAGCAACACCGTAAGAACGATGAGCAGTAAGTACCGGTCATAATTGACCATGTTTGCGACCCGATAGGCCCTGTTCTGACTCAGTGTCAATGCGCCGAACAAGGTGACGCTGTTGTCAGAAAATGAGCGGCTGTTTTGCCCGAAGATGATCGAAAGGGACGTGAATACGGTCACCATGATCTCAGAAACGAAGAGTGTCGTAATGGCCAGGTATATCCCTTGGACTCTCAGACTGATGAATCCGACGAGAGCACCTAGTAAAGAGGATATGACAAGCACAGTTAGAACTGCAAGTTCAAAAGGAAAACCGAGGTCGTCTACGAAAAAGACCGTACCCAGCGCCCCTAAGCCCATAAACCCTGCGGTGGCGAGTGATATAAGTCCGCCGAACCCCAAAAGAAGATTGAGACCCAGCGCTGCCACTGAGTAAATGAGGACACTTGAAAGATGGAAATTGCTTGATCTTCCACCGGGGATAAAATCGTAATAAGGCCCTAGAAACATAAACGCAAGCAGGACTCCGAACATGATGAATTGGATTTGCGGGTATTTCTTGAGTGTTTTTCTGAACCCCCCAAAAAATGTCACCATATTTTTCAATAAACCCTTGAGGCCCTCTTTAGGCTGTTTGTTCTTTGTATTCATGAAGTCACACCTTCCTTGCTTCTTTTTTCCCGAACAAGCCCTCGGGCTTGAAATAGAGAACCAGGAGTATGATTGACCATACAAGGGTATCGTTCCAAGTGTCGGAGATGAACGTATAGGACATCTCCCGTGAAAATGCAATGATATATGCCGCAATGACCGGTCCATGAAATGTGTTAAAGCCACCAAAGATACAGGCAAAAAAGGCACTTACCTGGATGACCACCAGCATATCAAGTCTCACCGCGCTTTGAGCAACCATGAGACCCGCAAGAGTACCAAGAATCGCAGCGACCGCCCAAGAGAACATAGTAATCCGTTCAGTTGGAACCCCCATTAACTTGGCAGTGATGCGATCCGAAGCTGTAACACGTGTCGCAAGACCCCAGCGTGTCTTTTGAATGAACAAAAGGACGACCACCATGAGCACGATGGACAAGGTGACAAAAAACAGTGTCTGATAACCTACACTTGTTCCAAGAATCATCATGCTGCCTGAGAAATAGGAATCAGGGATTCTATAACTCTGAGTACCGAATACAATCGGGATCAGTCCCCAGATGAGAAGGATAAACCCTAAAGTGATAATCTGTTTGGATAATACGCTTACTTTTCCGGCTCGCCGCATGACCAATAAGTCAATGGCCACTCCGAAGAAGAAAGCAAAAACCAAAGCTGCAAAAGAGGAAAGCCAAATATTGGAAAACACGTCAAACGTTGTCATCAACCAAGCTGCCACATAAGCCCCGAGCGTTCCAATCGAAGCCTGTGCGAAATTCGTTGCTCTGGATGTTTTGAAAATGAGTACGATACCGAGTGCTGCGAGGGCTATATATGAACCATAACGCAAGCTCCCGAAGATGATGGCCACGAAATCACTCATCGATATCCCCCCACTGGATGACACTCGCGCCCCAGACGTAGCCGATGCCGGCCGCAATCAAAGAAACGGTGGACCCGTCTTTCACCTTGCCCTTCTGAAGCGCGAGATGAAGGGAGAGGATCTGGTCGATCTGACCCATGTGACCATAGTCCTCAAGATAGATGGTCTTATCATCATCAAGCCCGAGTTCCTTGACCATGCCATCA
This sequence comes from uncultured Candidatus Izemoplasmatales bacterium, assembly GCA_964501715.1. GTDB lineage: Bacteria > Bacillota_I > Bacilli_A > Izemoplasmatales > Izemoplasmataceae > M55B118. The sequence goes on from CAZCTR010000008.1 coordinate 31,819, forward strand.
TGCGCGGAGCGCTTGATGTGAAGGATGGCCAAATAATCTATGTCGCTTCGGGTCTTCCCGCTTTTTTCCAATGATTTGTCGATGCACTCGAACCAGTTCGGCACACTCACTTCCTTGAGGCGCGCCTTCATGGTCTCAGGTTCCATCACACGAAGCGACTTGTAGGCTTCTTTGAGATTGTCCTCGTTGATCGGGTTCTTGGTGCCGCCGATCTCGACGCCCGCGGTGCGTGCGAGGGATCCATCGGCGATGAAGTGGCTTCCAAGGACAGCGTTCCTGCCGTGATTCTTTCTGAGGATCATCGCGCCTGCGCCGGCTGAGAGGTTGTACATCATCGACATGTTCGGGTCGCTGTAATCGACGAAATCGCCGTTGCGGTAACCTCCGACGATGAGCACGGTGTTGACCTCGTCATCGGCGATCATCATGTCGCGTGCGATCTTGAGCGCGCCGAGCGAGGTCGCGCAACGGTTCTGAAGGTCTATGCCCCAGGCATGCTTCGCACCGATTGCGCCCTGGACATAAAGGGAGGAGGTTGTGAGCGGGTATTCCTTCCACTCCTCGCCGATATCGAGGATGACATCGACCTCCTCGGGCTTGATGCCGGTGCGCTCAAGCGCATCCTTGGCGGCATAGGCTCCCATCTCCTGGGTGCCTTCTGCCTCTCCGGGCACACGGACCTCCCGGATGCCTTGTTTTTCTATGATCGCGTCTTCTGTCCAGTTCCCGTTCGTGGCGGCCGCGATCTGGGCGGCGCTGCGGGTTTTCTTCGGAAGGTAGATTCCGGTCCCGACCACGCCGACATGGGGTTGTTTTGTCATGGTATGCCTCCTAGGTGTTAAAGTCTCATGCCGCCGTTGGCGCTGATGACTTGTCCGGTGATGTAGCTGGATTCCCCGCTTGCGAGGAAAAGTGCGGTGTCGGCGATCTCTCTCGGTTCTCCGAGACGTTTGAGCATGGTCATGGAAGCGAACTTGTCCAAAAGGTCCTGCGGAACGGTCTTGAGGATGTCGGTCATGACATAGCCGGGTGCGATCGCATTGACGCGCACCGGAGTGCCCTTGCGGGCGAATTCCTTGGCCCACGTCTTGGTGAGGCCGATGATGCCCGCTTTCGAGGCGGCGTAGTTGGCCTGTCCGATGTTGCCGTATTCACCGACGACACTGGAGATGTTGACGATCGCCCCTCCACCGTTTTGGACCATGGCCGGCCCGATCAGACGGGTGAGGTTGAAGACCCCTTTGAGATTGACATTCAGGACCTTGTCCCATTGTTCGTCAGTCATCTTCTTGGTCATGGCGTCCGCGGTGATGCCGGCGTTGTTGACAAGGATGTCGATTTGACCGAACTCCTCGGTCACTTCGTCGAAAAACGACTTGCATGCATCCGTGTCAGTGACATCGAGAATTTTTCCGGTGACACCTTTCTGTTCATAATCGAGTTCCTGCATATCCACGGCGATGACTTGCGCGCCTTCTTCGGCGAAACGGGTCGCCATGGCTTTTCCAAGTCCTTGTGCGCCGCCTGTCACAACTGCCACTTTGTTTTCGAGTCTCATTGTGAATCCTCCATTCTTTTGAGTACGATCGCTGTGCCCATGCCGCCTCCGATGCAAAGCGAGGCCAGTCCATAGGTGGTGCCGCGTTTGATCATTTCATGAAGCAGTGTTACGGTGATGCGGTTTCCGCTCGCGCCCACGGGATGGCCGAGCGCGATGGCGCCGCCATTCACGTTGGTGCGCTCAAGCAGTGACTCATAGGTTTCATTGTAGGTCTCCTTGAGGTTTTCGAACACGCCCAGACTCTGCGCGGCGAAAGCCTCGTTGAGTTCGAGGAGCCCGATGTCGCTGAAAGAAAGCTTGGTGTTCTTCATGGCCATGTCGATAGCCGGTACGGGGCCTAAGCCCATGAAGTCCGGATCGACACCGCCCTGTCCGACGCCGACGACCTCGGCGAGAGGCGTGAGTCCGAATTCCTTCACCATCGCTTCGCTTGCGAGCATCATGAAGCTTGCACCGTCATTGATGCCCGAGCTGGTCCCGGCGGTGACAGTGCCGTCCTTTTTGAATGCGGGACGGAGTTTGGAGAGTTTCTCGGGGTTGGTCGAATCATTGATGTATTCGTCTTTGTCGAAGGTGATGGTCTCTTTTCTTGTCTTCACCCCAACAGGTACGATCTCGTCTTGGAACCTGCCTTCATCCCTTGCCTTGCGGGCGCGTTCCTGCGAGATGAACGCGAAATCGTCCTGGGCTTCTCGGGTGAGGTTGTAGCGTTCGGCGATGTTTTCGGCGGTCACGCCCATGTGCGTACCGGAGAACACATCGGTGAGCGCTTCATGGAGCATGTGGTCCTGGGTTTCAAAAGCACCCATCTTGATGCCTTTGCGAGCCTTGCCTGGAATCAGGTAGGGAGCCATGGACATGGATTCCGCCCCACCCGCTATGACTAGGTTCTGCGTGCCGCTTTGAATGGCGGTGAAAGCGTTCATGAGGGTTTTCATGCCGCTGCCGCAAACCATGTTGATCGAATAGGCGGGCACGGTCTTTGGAATCCCCGCCTTCAGTGAAATCTGACGGGCGAGGTTCATGCCCAGACCGGCTGGTAAAATGTTTCCCACCTGAACCTCGTCTATTCTTGCGGGGTCCACCTTGGTCTCCTCAAGCATGGCTTTGACGACATCCGAACCGAAATCGGCCGGATGCGTCTGACTCAATGTTCCCATGAACGAGCCGATCGCGGTTCTTTTCGCAGATACGACATAGACTTTTTGCACTGTCATTCCTCCTTATGAATGATGAATTGACTTGCTTAATCCTGCAGGATTTATTATACTGTGAGTGACCTGAACGGTTTTTCATGATATGAATGGTCGTTCAGTTTATGAATACATATTCATATTAGCATAAAACGCTTACAAAGTCAATGAAACACTTTTTTATTTTTGTTTGTGCAAAGGAGCGCTAAATCATGCAATCGAGAGATCTTAACATCAAGCAACCCACGACACGGAACGCCAAAACCACTTTTCATGATATTGAAAAGGCTGCGATCAAGCTTTTTTATGAAATGGGCTATCACGGCACCACGGTCGGCAACATCACATCGGAAGCGGGTGTCGCGGCAGGCACTTTCTACCTCTACTTCCCGAGCAAACTCACACTTTACAAACATATCCTGACCACGCTTTCCCATAACATCCGTGCTGAAATCGCGACCAATGTCTCCAAGAAGAACACCCGGTATGAAAAGGAGCGTGAGGGGATTCGAACCTTCCTCGCCTATGCGAAGGCGAATCCGGAGATGTACAACATCATCTGGGAGTCACTTTACATCGACCGTGAGCTTTTCAAGGAGTATTATGAATCCTTCTCAAGGCGGTATGTCGCCGGGTTGGATTACGCCGTCGCCAACAACGAGATCCGCCCGCTCGACAATGAGATCGTCAGTTTCGTGCTGATGGGGGTCACCAACTTCGTCGGACTCAAGATCATCTTCAATCTCGGCGAGGGCGACAACGACATAGACCGCGCGACCGATGTCATCATGGAAATCATCGACAAAGGGCTGTTCAAGCAAGACTGACGCCCTCAAGCAATGAATAAGCCCCGTTCCAGAGTAGGTTCTGGAACGGGGCTTTTTTGTATGAATCATGCGTTTTTAAGTGCCTGTCTCGATTGACGTCTCGCCCGCCTGTCGACATCGACTTTCGGTTTGAAGTCAACACCGCGCTTATAGAGGATGAATCCGACACCGGCGATGAGAAGGTTGCTGAGGACCATGACCTCCCAGATGACCTGGCTGCCGCGTTCGGGGAATAGATAGCCGAACAGGAGCACCAGAGGAATCCTCAACCCCCACAACCTCGTGACGGAAAGCATGAAGGTGTAGTGTGTGTTCGCGGTCCCGTTGAACGTGCCGATCCAGGTCTGGAAGATCGCCATGAGCGGCAGACTCAACAGGATGTAGAGCATGAAATCCTCGGCGAGGCGGTGCGCGACCGGGTCGCCTTCCAAGAAGAAGCCCGCGAGATAACTGCGGAAAGGGAGCAAGGCGAAGGCCCCGACGGCCATGATGGCGATTGACAGCTTGAATGTCTTCTTCATGGTCTCTTTTGCACGTTCTGGGTTCTCCGCACCGATGTTCTGGCCGATGTAGGCCGCGAGTATGGCCCCCATCGCCATGACGGGGTGAAGCACCATCGAGACCAGCCGGTTTCCGATGCCGAAGGCGGCGACGGTCTCGACGCCGAAGGAATAGATGACACCGTTCATGACCCCGAAGCCGATGGCGGTGAAAGCCTGGCCGAAGGAAGCCGGCGCGGCGGTCCTGATGATCTTTATGACACTCTTGAACCGTTCACTGAATGGCAAGGCCTTATCGTCCTTCGCGCCGAGGATGCTTTTCGGGTCGACGGTGATGCCGGTCCTGGCTTTGAACAGGCGGTATATCGCGACAGGGAAGACCACACCGTTGCCGACGACGGTCGCCCATGCGGCCCCGGCGACGCCAAAGCCGAGGACAGTGATGAAAATCGGGGAAAGGATTGTATTCAAAATGATGCCGCTTCCGCTGATGAGCACCGGCGAGACCGTATCGCCACTCGCCTGCCTCGTGCCCATGTAGGCGAAGAAAGTGAATAAAAGCGGCAGCTCGAGGGCACGGATCCTGAGATAGCGCGTCGCGTTCTCAAGCACGAAGCCTTCCGCGCCCATCCACTGCATCACATAAGGGGCGAAGATGATCGCGACCGCCGTGAACAGTAGCCCGGCGACTGTGGCGATCAAAAAAAGCTTGGAGGCATAGTAACGCGCCATGTCCGTGTTCTTCCCACCGATGAACTGCCCGATCAGCGTCGTCCCGGCGATCGAGAGACCGATGCCTAGGGATATGAAGGTGAACACGACCGGGAAGGTCATCTGGATCGAAGAGACCGCTTCGGCTGTGAAGTCCGGGATCTTCGAGACGAAATACATGTCGACGATGTCGTGGAATGTCCTGAGGAAATTGTTGATCATGAGTGGAAAGGCGAGGATGATGAGCCCTTTGTAAATGTTCGGGTCCTTGAGGATGAGATGGCTCTTCTTCTCGTCCTTGCTCATGTTTTTAGTATAGGAATTGTGGGCATAGGATTTATTCATAATGTATCACCGAATGCATTATAGCATACGAATGACACATTGTCATAAGTTTGCTTTGGAAATTTAAAAATTCTTTATTTTCTTGGGGGCGGGGGGCCGGGATACATGTAGTAACGGGTCTTGATGTCGCCGTTGAAAAGCACACGTGTCTTCTTCGCCCGGTGGCCAAAGGCCTTCTCGGCCCCCATAAGTCCGCTCAGAACATAGAACGAACAGGTCTTGTTGCGTTTGATGGCGGTGCCGATCGATCCATAAAGCGCCTGCAAGGTGTCGTCCTTGATCCTCTCCCCATAGGGCGGATTGGTGACAATCACGGCGTAGGGCACATCGAATGTCCGGTGTTCGAAGCGGGCGACCTCGAAATGGATGTCCGCATCGACCCCGGCATTCTCGGCATTCTCTTTCGCGGTCTCAATCACCCTGAAATCGGCGTCGCTTGCGATGATCTTGACGTCCGTCTCCATGTCGATCGACTTGTAGGCCGCTTTTCTCTCAGCTTTGTAAAGCGCCTTATCGACCCAGTGGAAATGCTCGAAATCGAAGTGCCGGTTCAGTCCCGGAGCGATGTTTCGGGCGATGAGGGCGGCTTCGATCGCGATGGTGCCCGACCCGCAGAACGGGTCGTAGAGGACCCTTTCCTTCGAGTAATAGCTCAATTGCACAAGCGCCGCCGCGAGTGTCTCCTTGAGAGGTGCGCGTCCCTGTTCACGCCTGTATCCGCGCTTGTGAAGGCCTTCCCCCGAGGTGTCGAGAAGCAGTGAAGCCTCGTTCTCGAACATAGCTACAGTCAGCCTGTGTCTCGGGCCGTCCTCTTTGAACACGTCTGTATCCGTCGTCTTTTTGAGAGTGTCGATCAGCGCTTTTTTGGTGATCGACTGTAAGTCGCGCAGACTGTAAAGCGTCGACTTGACGCTTTTCGCATCGATGAGGAATTTGCCGCGCACATCGAGGTAATCCTTCAAAGGCAAAGTGTTCACCCAGTCATACAGCTTGTCGAATGTGTCTATCTCCGCATGGGAGGCGATCTCCACATAGACCCTGTCGGCGCTCCTTAAGCGCAAGTTCGCCTTGATCATGGTTTGAACGTCCCCTTCAAAGCGGATGCGGCCGTTCTCGGTATCCATCGACGCGACGCCGAGTGTTTCGAGTTCCCTTTTCACGACCGCCTCGAGTCCGAAGGCGGCGGTGGCTACCAGTTTCATCATATTATCGTCCTCTCTTCCTGCTTATCATATCATCGAATCACGGGTTATGGTATAATGATATCGGTGATTTTAAAAAAAAATCCAATAAATTGCTGATTTCATTTGTTTTATGGATGAAAGGGACGGCTCAGGGGGCAACCTATGGATGACAAGACACTGCAAAAATACGTCAAGGCCTTCAAAAAAGGCAGTGAAGACGCCTTTGACAAACTATACGATGCGACCAAGACTCCGGTCTACTATACGATCCTCTCCATCATCAAGGACGACAGCCTCGCAGAGGACCTCATGCAGGACACGTATATAAAGATGATCAAGGAACTCGACAACTACAAAGAGAAAGGCTCCTTCCTGCCTTGGCTCAAGACCATCGCCAGAAACACCGCCCTGAACGCTTACAACAGGCGCCAAAAGGAAGTCAACTACGACATCCAGGAAGGCGAAACCCTCTTTGGAAAGAGCGACTCCAAACAAGAGGAACGCTACGAGATCGAAAACCTGCTTGAACAATTGCGTGAGGATGAACGCGAAATCGTCGTCCGCCACGCCGTGATGGAAGAGACACACAAGTCCATCGCCGAATCGATGGGCAAACCCATCGGCACCGTGCTCTGGACGTATCAGAACGCACTCAGGAAACTCAAACGCTTAGGAGGTGATCCCCATGAGACAAAACAGGACTGAAAAACGCATTCGCAAGGAAGCTGAACGACGTGTGCCCGACCTCAAGGCTCCCATCAAGGAATCGAGCACCTATAGGGCTTTCATGAAAGAAGCGCAAGCAAATAAACGTACACCCTTATTGCAAAAACGCTTCGTGCCCGCGTTTTCCTTGGTTGCAGCCGTGCTTGTGATCGGTCTTTTTTTGGCACTGCCCTTGGCATTGAATGAACACGGGGACACCACCCACATCCAGATGGAATTCAATCCCTCATTCGGCATCGAGATCGATTCCGAGGACACCATTGTCTCGCTTCATGCCTACAACAGCGATGCGGAAACCCTGTTCGACAATACAGGCGATTTGCAGGACAAATCATTCGACGAAGGGCTCGACCGTCTGATCGATGAGGCTATCGCGCTGGACTACCTGAGTGAGACCAATGCGCAGATTCTCTACTCAGTGAGCGGGGATGACGAAGAACGTGTCGAAGCCAAAGCCGCAGAACTCGAAGAGAAGATTCCCGAAGTCGCACGTGCCAAAGGCATCGATCATGCCATGGCCATGCGTTCCGTCAACGGTCCGCCCGGTGAAGAGGAAATTGAGGAAGCGAGGAACCACGGGGTCGGATTCATGAAGATGCGACTCGTCAAAAACATTCTCGAAGCGACCGACGAGTACGATTTCGAGACATTGATCGAGAAAAATATCGGCACACTCAAAGACATCATCGAGGAGGAGGGCATAGAGGAACATGGTCCCCCTTTTGATGATGATGACATGCCCGGTCCGCCAAATCATGACAACAGACCTGGACCAGGGCGACCATAAGCATTAAAAAAGCCTCCACAGAGGCTTTTTTAATGCTTATTATTCAAGTGGTCGTCAGTCAGGAACATCGCATCCCCGAACGAGAAGAACCGGTACTTTCTCTCTTTCGCCGCTTCATAGGCATCCATGATGATCGTCTTGCTCGCAAAGGCGCTCACAAGCATAAGCAAGGTCGATTCAGGGAGATGGAAATTCGTAAGCAGGCAATCGACCACCTTGAATGTGTAGGGCGGATAGATGAAAAGACGGCTCCAGCCGCTCTTGGCATGCACGACCCCTTCCTCATCGACCACGGTCTCGAGTGTGCGAAGCGAAGTCGTGCCGACCGCGACGATGCGCCGGTTTTCCTCTTTCGCACGGTTGATCGCGTGTGCGGTCGATCCTGGGACGACGTAATATTCCTCATGCATGACATGGCTTTTCACGTCCTCGACGCTGACCGGGCGGAATGTCCCGAGCCCCACATGGAGTGTGAGCCTGACAATCTCCACCCCCATTGCGGCGAGCTTGGAGAGATATTCCTCAGTGAAGTGAAGCCCAGCGGTCGGCGCCGCCGCGCTTCCCTTTTTTTCACTGTAGACTGTCTGATAACGGTCGGGGTCATCGAGATGCTCATGGATATAAGGAGGTAATGGCGTTTCACCAAGACGGTCCAGCAGTTCGTAGAAGATACCCGAATAGCGCATCCTGAGTAGCCGTATCCCGTCCTCCTCGACCCCGACGCACTCCATCATGAGCGCGCCTTCACCGAATGAGAGGACGGTGCCCTCCTTGACTTTCTTCGCCTTCTTGACGAGGCATTCCCAGACATCGTCCGCTTTCTGATGCAATAAGAGCACCTCGATCACGGCGCCGGTATCCTCCTTCACACCGATCAGACGGGCGGGTATCACCGCCGTGTCGTTGAGCACGAGGACATCCCCGCGCCGGAGATAGGCATGCAGGTTCTTGAAATGCTCGTGGATGCGTTCCCCTGTCAACCTGTTCACCACAAGCAGCCGGGAGTCCGTGCGTGTCTCAAGCGGTGTCTGTGCGATCAGTTCCTTTGGCAGGTCATATTTGAAATCGCTGGTCCTCATCCGAAAAGGCCTCCTTGGAATGTCTTGCCCAGATGCTTGTAGGCCTTTTCCGTGGCCACACGGCCGCGTGGGGTGCGCTTGAGGAATCCGATCTTGAGCAGATAGGGCTCATAGACGTCCTCGATGGTCGTCACCTCTTCGCTGATCGAGGCCGCGAGGCTTTCGATGCCGACGGGACCGCCGCCGAAATTCTCGATCAGGCCCTGAAGGTAGTCATGGTCCTTCTGGTCGAGCCCGAGCGGGTCGATCTGCAGTTTCTCAAGCGCGGTCTTCGTGATATCAAGGTCGATCACCCCGTCGTTCAGGACATCGGCGAAATCGCGGATCCGCCTGAAAAGGCGGTTCACGATGCGGGGTGTGCCCCTGGAGCGGCGGGCGATCTCCTTGACCCCTTCTTTTTCCACTTGGCTGCCATAGATGCTCGCGGTGCGCTCACAGATCATCTCTAACGCATCCTGGTTGTAGTATTCGAGCTTGTGCACGACACCGAAACGGTCCCGAAGCGGCGCAGTCAAATCCCCAAACCGCGTCGTCGCCCCGATCAGGGTGAACGGGGGCAGATCGACACGGATCGATTTGCTGGTTTCGTCCTTCCCGACGATCAAGTCGATCGCGAAATCCTCCATGGCGGGATAAAGCACTTCCTCGACGACCCTTGGAAGTCTGTGGATCTCGTCGATGAAAAGGATGTCTCCCGGTTCGAGACTCGTAAGGAGCACCGCCAGATCCCCGCTTCTTTCAATTGCGGGACCGCTGGCGGTCTTTATATTCGCTGCGACCTCGTTCGCGACAATGTGCGCAAGCGTGGTCTTTCCAAGGCCCGGCGGCCCGTAAAGCAACACGTGGTCGAGACTTTCCTGACGGTGCTTGGCCGCCTGGATGAAGATACTCATCATCTCTTTGACATGGTCCTGACCTATATAGTCTTTCAACACCTGCGGGCGCAGGTCGACTTGTTCGATATCCTCGTTCTGAGGTTCACTGGATACAATGCGTTCTGACATGATTCCACCTCTTCTTTCATTACAGATTATACACAAAAACGCGCATTTTACCAAAGAATACTGCCTCTCTCTGTGTTAAACGTTGTTTTACCCTGTGCAGTATGATAAAATGAATGTGATCAAAATCCTTGCATATTCCCTTGAGGAGGCGCCTCATGAGCAAGAAAAGCCAAGCTGAGCCCAAGGTTTATCAAAGTGGCTACTCCATAGAGAAAGCCTATCGTAAAGAGGCTGAGTCCTTTCAAAAACGGCTCGACAAACTCCGCAAGGAGTACGAAGAGGCGTTGGCGGCCACGGAAAAAGCGCTCGAAAAAGCGCAGAAAAGTTATCAGAAACGTCTTGATACGCACGAACAGCGCTTCGCCAGCGAATTCAAAAGCCGGGAAGCGTCTTTTGATAGTGAAATAAGCGCCTTGAACAGCACCATGAAGGAAAAAATCCTGGCTTACAAGGAGGGTCTGAAGACCCTGCAGGACACCTATGCATCAAATCATGCGAACCATCAGGAAGAGATCGACCAGCTCGAAAAGGACAAAAAAGAGAAAACTGAAGAGATTGAAAAAGCCCATGGAAAAACCATCAAGACCTATGAAAAGACACTCGAGCTGAGCCGGGAGAACCATCGCAAGAATGCGAAGAAGACAAAAGACGCGCTATCGGAAGCGCTTGAGACGCTTAACACACGGCACAAATCGCAAAAAGAAGCCCTTGAAAACCTCAGCGAGGAACTCGATGCGGCCTTCAACGACCTCAAAGCGACCATAGACGAAAAAAACGCCAGGACCGCGGAAGCCGTCAAAAAGGAAGACAACGCGCTTCAATACACCCTTAACACCTACCGCAAACACATCAACCAGAACATCAAGGCCTTCTCCAACGCCATACAGAAACATCGCGTGGCCTTCCATGAGCCCTTCAACGAAATGGAGACCGTGATGGGCTCCTTGAAGAACGCTTATGAGTCATACAAAGCCAGCTTCACAAGCGGAGTCAACCAGGACATGAAGTTCGAACAGGCCAGGCTCAAGGACCTCAAGAAATCCCCTGATCTTCAGGACGACCAGAAAGCACTCGCCGAGATCGACAGGCAGCTCGAACTCCACCATCTGCGCAAAGACGCCCTGATCGACCACATCAACAAGATCGGCGAGGGCATCAATCGGACACACGAATCACTCAAAGCCATGGCTGAGGCGACCCGTGAACACCTCGAAGACACCTTCAAGACCTACGAAGCCTCCGTTATCAGAAGCCAGACCATGCTGAAACACAAGTTCGACATCTTCCAAGACACCAGCAAATCGATCATGTCGAACCTCTTCGGGGAGGATACTGAGGCGGATGAGATGGGCCCTTTTTTGAAAGAGGCCAGGGACGTGTTTGAACAATCGCTTCAAGCATACCTTGAGTTCAGCGAACAAAAAACCAAGGCCGTCAGCGAGACCTTCTCCGCTTTGATGCCCCTTTTCGAGGAGAACGACGAACTCCGCTTCTACCTCGATACGGAGGACGCCCAGAAGAAAATACGGATGAACCGCGAAAAGATCAGCGTCGAGCAACAGGACGCCAGCCTCAACATAGAACGCGAACAGTCGAAGAAACACCATGCCATCGAAGCGCTTCAGATCGATTACCACTATGATGCGAAGCGGACCTTTCTCACCACCCAGTCGGAATGGCTCGCCCTCAAACACAAAAGAGCCCTCTTCAAAGCCAAGCGTGACGCCAAGAAAGACGACCTCGAAGTGGAACGGGAAATCGAGCGGGCCACCATAGATCACGACCTCGAAGAAGTGAAAAGCGACATTGAAATGGAGCACCTCGACAAATCGGAGACCCTGCAGGTCGCCATCGAGAAACAGAAACACGCCCTGAGGCTCATTGATGCCCGCAAGCAACGTGACCTCTCGCTTAGGGAACTCAAGAGCGAGACTGAAAGGAAAGAGCGCGCCCTCTCGCTCGAACTCGAACAGAACACACAGAATTTGAAACGTGTGGAAAAGAACCTCAAGGAAAAGGAGAACGACATAGAAAGCGCCTATCAAAAGAAGATGCGCGACCTTGAGAAACGTTTCAAGGAAAACGAGGAGAAGGCTCTTTCAGAGCTGCGCGAACTCAAAAAGGCACACGCGGAAAAACATCGTTTCATCGAACAGGCGCTGACACGCGAGACGGAAAAAGCCGAAACCGCCCTCAAAGAGACCGACCAGCTCAAAAGGACGCGTCAAGCGTCCATCGACGAAGCAGTCGATGCCGTCATGAAACCTCTAAGCGAGAACGAAAACGCCCTCAACGAGGAAGACCCCGGCTTGAACGCCATACTTAGAATCCTCGGCACACCGGTTCGCGAATCATTCAAGCACGCCCTCAGACAGATCGCGGAAACCGTTGAGGAGACCCACGACCTCGTACACGAGAAATATGAGGCCCTCCTCAACCAACAGGATATGCCGAAGAAAAAGATCAAGGCTCGCCTCTCCAAACTGGATTCCTCGTTCAAAAAGACGCGTGAGACCCTTGAGTCAAGCAGGGCGGAGACCGAGAAATCCATCGAAAAAATGGCCAGGGACACCCTCAAGGCCATTCGCTCCGCAGACAAGATCTATCTGAGCGGCCTCAAGCACCGCCTGGCCCCTTTGAACAAGGCCATGAACGAGGCGCTCCGAACGCTCGAAGCACAAGCGAATACCATGCTTGATGAGGCCTTCGAAAGCCTTGAGGAAGATGACCGCGCCCTCATAAAGAAAGCGAAAGACTCCGCGAAAAAGGCGAAAGAGGAAGAGAACGCACGCTTCCAAAAACACAAGGCGCCCATCGACCGCCGGCTCGCAGAGATCAAGAAAGAGAAACAGGAAGCCCTTGATGCCTTGCAGGCTGAAAAAAACGATGAACTCGACGCCCTCAAAGACTCATTCAAAGATGACATGGACCCTCTCAAAGAGACCTATGACGAGGACCAAAAGAGACTGAACACCATCAACCGTGAATACGAGGAACGCGAAGATGCCATCGAAGCCGAACTCGAACAAAACAAGTCCGATCTTGAAAACACGCTGAATGAAAGGCTTGAGGCCATCAAAAACACCCACGAGACGAAACGTGAGCGCGTGCGCTCGAGACTGAAGGACGCAAAAGACATTCGAGCCTATCATATCCAGAACGAGGAGGCCCGCAAGGAGGACAACGAACGCTCCATGCAAAAGCGCGAAGCCGAACTCGAATCTCGCTACGAAACCTCGAAAGTCTCCCTTGAACAGGCGATCAAGCAATGCGAAGAGGACCGTGAGAACGCCAAGAAGGCAAGACGTGAAGACCTTAAGAAGGCGCTTGAGACCTTTGAGGAAAGAATGCTTTCCTCGACGAACGAACTCGACCGCAGAATCGACCGGGCAACCCGGGAGATCAACGACAAGACGCGCATGACCAAGGCGCGCAAAGACAAGCTCGACAAAACCATCGCAGAGTACGAATCAACGCTTGAAACCACCCTTCTCACCCTCTCGAAAAACCTCAAGACATCGTTCGAATCCCTTCTTCAGGACGCCTTCAAGGATACACACGCAAGCCAATCCGACCCTCTAACCTCCACTCAGGACACCATCGTTGAAAGCTTCATAGACGATATTGCCAAAGACATACAGGACAGTTCGCAATAACCATAATGACTATCTCGAAAGGAGTTCGCCCATGTCGGACAATGACAATAAGAATAACGCAGTCGATTCCCCATCCAACCGCAGTCTGAGCACATTGATCGACCAGGATCTGCAAAAAGAGAGCGAACTCCTCCAGAACCTCATCGAGGAGGTCGTCGAAGCCAACAAGAAAGTCAAGGCATCCCATCAGAAGCGTCTCGAGGATTCCGAAGAGAAAATGCGCATCATGAACCAGGAGATCAAGCGTCTGAGAACCGCCATCAACCGCAAGGACGAAGAGACCACCAAGGCTCAGTTCGACCATCTTCTCTCCTCGAAGGACAAGATTCATGAATCGCTGCGTTCGATGCGCCTGAAGCCGCTTGAGGACTTGATCAACGAAACCCACGACAAGACGGCCGAAGGCCTCAAGGAGCGACTGATTGAAACGGTTGAAAGCGTCACTGAAGGCAACGAGGAACCCCTCGCTTTCATGCGTCGCTTCAAGGAAAGCGCGACGGAATTCATTGAAAAGGCATACAGAACCGGCACCGAGTCCACCTACGACAGCGCCCATGCGGACGCTTTCGAAAAAGCCGTCCAAGCTTTCAAGGAGGCTTCCGCCTCATTCACACGGGCTCTCGGTGAAAACTTAGAGACCATCACCGCGAAGTTCAACCATAGAAACCACGTCCTTTCGGACGGATCGATCGACAAGTCCCTCAAGGAACGCATGGACGCTACCTACAAAGAGAAGAAAACGGCTCTTGAGGAGGAACTGGAGCAGCTGGAAAACGACAAGTCGAATGCCCTATCCGAAGTCGATGACACCATCAACGACGCACGCGAATCCATTGAACAAAAAATACGCGAGACCTTCAAGGACGCGCTTGAAAAAGAGAAACAGGACCAAGAGACGCTGGATGAGGATCTGAAAAAACTCAAACTCGACATCATCCGCGCCGAAAAGCATGGTGAAGAGGACACCCTCAAAGACCTCCTCAAGACATATGAGAAAAAGACCTCACAGAGCGAAAACCTCGTCGAACACAAGGTTCAGAGTAAAATCGAGAAGGCCTTCAGCCCGAAACGCAAGAAACTGATGCGGAAAAAACGCGACCTTGAAAAGGAATACGCGAAGAAGCGTTTCGATATCGAGCAAAGACGCGCCGAACTCGATGTCCGATACAGCGGGTCCGATGAACTGTTCAAGGTTCAAGGAGACCTGGATGCACTCAGACGTGACCGGGACTTTGACCTCGAACTCACGAATGCCCTCAAAGCCCTCTCAAACACGTTTGAATCGCTGTTCGAAAGCATCTGTGAATTCACCGAGAAGATGCGCAAGTTCATGGTCGAAAGCCGCATATCGTATCTCAAGGAAGCCGCTTCAATGACCCGGTCCCTAGGCGATGTCGAAGTCGCCTTCAAAGAGGCGCAGATGGACCTCGCCCTCTCCTACAGACAGAAGGCGCTTGATGAGGAACGCACCGGCATCGAGATAAAAAGCGCACTCAGGCGGCAGGCAATCACCATGCATTATCACAGGCAGATCCTAAACGCCGAAAAAGATCTCAACGACACCATCAGACAGGCAGACATAGACAAGACCTACCAACAGGAAAGCGCACAGAACGAAAAGATCTATCAACAGGGCCTCATCGAGCTCGCCGACAAGGAATACGAGCTGCAACTGCTCAAGGTCCGCTCCCTTTATGATAACGAAATCGCGCTGACACGCGCCCAGGCTGAACGTCTCAACGTCGGTCACGATGTGAACGAGGCCATGGTCTCGACGACGCTCGAGAGCCAGATGCATTTCGCGCGCCAGCAGATCAAGTATGCAGAAAACGAATACGAGGTACGCCTCGAAAACATCGAGAGCGCACTCAGAAAAGAACTCGAGTACGCCGAGGAGAAACTCTCCACCGCCAAACAGAAATACCGCAGCGACATCCACGAGCTCAAAAGCGAACGCGACAGGAAACTCAAGGACCTCGCCTACAGACAAGCCCTTTTCACCGACCCGAAGGAAAAGCGCAAACTCGACGAGCAGGAAGCAAAGATCAAAGAGCACTATGACAAGAAGATCGCGAAGATCGAGGAGGCCGAACAGGCCGACGACACCGTCCAGCGCTACCAGAAACAGATCGACAACGCCAACGCGCGCGCCGAGAAGGCCAAGGAGGACGCCAAGTATCTCAGGGAGAAAAGCATCAGCACCTTCAGGACGATGCTTGATCAAAGCGAACAGAAGCTGAACCAATACAAGAGTGAATCCAACTCCGAGGGGAAACTTGGACCCTACATCGAGAGCGAAGCTTCCAAAACCGCCGAGAAACGCCTCAATGAAGCTATGGATGAGGCAAACAAGCTTTACAAGGAGAAGGTGCGGAAACCCCAGAAACGCATCGAAAAGCTCAATGAGACCATCAACTCGATCGAGTTCGATGAGCGTACCCAATCCCTTATCGACGAGAAAAGACATGACATGCAAACCCTCAAGGACGAACGGGACACCGCGCTTGAAAAAGAATCCGCGCAGACCGAAGCCACACTGAAGGCGCTCGATGAAAAAGAGACGGCTCTGAATGAAAAGGCCTCAGCCCTCAAGGAAAAGCTCTCCGGCAAGGACCGAACGGACACGGCGCAACGCTTCGAGAAATATATCGAGCAACTCAAGGCGTCCATGGACAAGGACACTGAAAAGATGGAATCATCTTTCAAGGCAAGGTTCCAGACGATGAAAAAAAGCCATCATCAGTCTATGGACAATTTGAAAAATACGCTTGATGACAGCCTGAACCCCACCATCAAGGCTTATGAATCCTTTACGAAAAAAGCCTCTTCCACCCAAAGGAAAGCCCTTAAGAAAGCGAAGAGACAAGTCGATGAGCGCCTAAAATCCACGCTCAAAGAGATTGACAACGCATACGACACCGAACTGTGAGGGTTGTATAGAAATGGAATCTTAACTGATTTCAGTTCTTTACAACCCCTTTTTCATGTTTTAATCTTTACCTAAAAAAAGCGTCCCGCGAAGGGACGCTTCTTTCAAGACGTTCAACGTCTTACAAGGTCATTTAGAAAACTTGTGCCATGCGGGGGCTTCTTGACGGAGAAATTGTCTGAGAGGGTCGCGCCGATGTCGGCGAAGGTGTCGCGTATTGGCAGGCGCACTCCGCGAAGCGATGGGGAATAGACCAACAAGGGGACATACTCCCTGGTATGGTCGGTGCCTTTGAAGGTCGGGTCGTTGCCGTGGTCGGCCGTGACGATGAGGAGGTCCTCTTCTGTGAGTTTCCCCATCAACACTGAAAGTTGTTCATCAAACGCCTCAAGCGCGTCCTTGTATCCTTTCGGGTCACGCCTGTGACCGTATTTCGCATCAAAATCGACAAGGTTCAAGTAGGCGAGGCCATGGAAAAGCTTGTCCGCATAACGGATGAGATTGTCCATCCCCTCGTCATTGTCTTCCTGTCGGTGGTTCTCCGTGATGCCCTCACCGTCATAGATGTCTTCGATCTTCCCGAAGCCCACCACGTCGTACCCTGCATCAAAGAGATGGTTGAGGGTGGTCTTGTCATGCGGTTTGAGTGCATAGTCGTGGCGGTTCGATGTCCGCTCGAAGGCCCCTTTACCGGGTCCTTTGAAAGGTCTTGCGATGATGCGTCCGATTGCGTACGGGTCGTCCCGTGTGATCTCTCGGGCGATCTCGCACGCTTCATAGAGCGCATCCAGTCCGACAGCCTCCTCATGTGCCGCAATCTGCAGGACACTGTCCGCGGAGGTGTAGACGATCAGGTCGCCGGTCTTCATCTGGTGTTCACCGAACTCCTCGATGATATCCGTGCCGCTCGCGGCCTTGTTGCCGACGATGGCGCGGCCTGTGCGCCGTTCGAGCTCCTCGAGGAGCTCGGCGGGGAATCCTTTTTCTGTGAAGGTCCTAAAAGGGGTCTCGACTTTGAGGCCCATGATCTCCCAATGACCGGTCATTGTGTCCTTTCCGTTGCTGATTTCTCCCATTTTGGCATAGGAGCCGACGGGGGAGGGGTCGGCCGGCACCCCGGGGATCTCACTGAGGTGACCGTATCCGAGGGAGGCCATGGTCGGCAGGGTGATGCCGCCCTGGTCGAGGGCGATGTTTCTGATGGTGTTGGATCCCACATCACCGAAATCGGCCGCATCAGGCAATTCGCCGACACCGACACTGTCGATGACGATGGTGAATACTCTTTTGAACATGTCATTCTCTCCTTTTGTGTGCGTGCGGATGATAGGTGTCATACACCGCAATCAGTTGTTTTCTGTTGATATGCGTATAGATCTCCGTAGTCGAGACATCGGTATGGCCAAGCATTTCCTGGACATATCTGAGGTCCACGCCAGCCTCGAGAAGATGTGAGGCGAAGCTGTGGCGAAGCGTATGGGGGCTCACCTTCTTCTCGATGCCTGATCGGGCGGCGAGATCCTTCAAGATCTTGTAGAACCCCACACGGCTGATGGGCCGGCCGTGTCGGTTCAGGAACACATAAGGGACCGGAGCCTTGGAAAGCTTGAGCCTCCCGTCCTCCAAATACGTCTTGAGCGCATGGGCCGCGGACGTCCCGATCGGGACAATGCGCTCTTTGCCCCCCTTGCCCGAGACATTGATGAATCCTTCGTTGATATGGAGGTCCTCGGTTCTCAGATCAGTGAGTTCGCTGATCCGCACCCCGCTTCCATAGAGCAATTCGAGCATCGCGAGATTGCGCTTTTGCAGCGGGCTATCCCCCCTGGCCATTTCGATCAGCCGGTCCATCTCCTCAATGGAAAGGACACTCGGCAGCCGTTTGGTCTGTTTCGGCCGTTTGATATGGAGGACGACGTTGTCATCCACGAGTTTCTCATCAAGCATGAACTGATGAAAGGCCTTGATCGCGGACAGTTTGCGTGAGACCGTGGAAGCGGCGCGCTGTTTCTTTCGAAGCGTCATGAGATAGTGGTACACGGTATCCTTGGTGATGGATTCGGGGCGTTTCAACCCCTTTTTCTCCAGGTAGTCGACATAGGCCTTCACATCCCCAAGATAAGCGCTCAGGGAATGTTTGGAGAGTTCCGAGCCGCTTTTGAGTTCGTACTCGTATTCCTTCAACAGCTGTCTGAGCATGCGAGTTTCCTCCTTACAATTTCATGAACACGTGATTTCCGAGCGCGATGCCCCGTTCGGTGAATTTCATATGACCCTTCTCGACCTTCAAAAGGCCCTCATCAAGGTCTTCTTTCAACGCCGGATAGGCTTCGAAAAGTGTAGTGCCGAAACGTTTTTGAAACGAATCGAGCGACACCCCTTCGATGAGTCTCAATCCGAAGAGCAGATAATCCCGCATGGGTTCCAGCTCATAGACGCTTTCGACAGGTGAGGCGTCTCTTTCGAGACGCTCGGTGTACCGTTTGATCGAACGCACGTTGAAGAAGCGCTCACCGCGCCACTTGGAATGCGCACCCGCCCCCACTCCGAGATAATCCTCGCTTTGCCACACCATCGTGTTATGCAAAGACCGGTGATCCCTTTTGGCGAAATTGCTGATTTCATAGTGTTCGTATCCATACTTTTTGAGACTGTTTCGCACCAGGTCGTACATGTCCGCTTCCAAGGTTTCATCCACCGGACTGATTATGCCCTCGCGGATCCATTTCTCAAGCGGGGTCTTCTCCTCGACGATGACACTGTAATAGGAGATGTGTTTTAGGGGAAGTTCCCTTATGATGGCGAGGTCCGCCTCCAAGGAGTGCATGGTCTGTTCAGGGATCGCGAAGAGCATGTCCGCGTTGATGTTTTCAATCCCCGCTTTTAAAAGCGCTTCAATCGCGCTCCGCACTTGCGCTTCATCATGATTCCGCCCGAGCAGTCGCAGATGATCGTCATCAAACGATTGCACGCCGAGGCTGACACGGGTGATGCCGACATCCTTGAAAAGGTCCGCCTTCGCCTGATCCACGTCTGCGGGGTTCGCCTCGATGGTGAAATCCTCGATGTGTGTGACACCAGCCTGCTTGAGCGAGGTGACCAGACCTTCCAGTTCCGCTTTTTCAAGAAGGCTCGGTGTCCCGCCGCCGATGAAGACGCTCACGACGTCGTCAAGTTCGCCTTGATGGCTCAGAATCTCGCAAGAAAGCATGCGCATGTAACGATGCCGTTTGGATTGGGATGCGATTTCCTTGGCGAAATCGCAGTATGAACAGATATGGTCGCAAAAGGGGATGTGGATGTAGAGTGCATCCATGTCAATCATCCAGCGAGAGGACGGACAGGAACGCCTCCTGAGGCACATCGACACTTCCGACCGTCTTCATCCGGCGTTTCCCCTCTTTTTGTTTCTCGAGAAGCTTCTTCTTTCTCGTGATGTCGCCGCCATAGCATTTCGACAGGACATTCTTACGCATCGCCTTGATGGTGCTTCTGGCGATGATGCGGTTGTTGATGGTGGCTTGGACGGGGACCTCGAACATCTGTCTCGGGATGAGGTCCTTGAGCTTCTCAGTGATGGCTTTTCCGCGATAGAAGGCGAAGTCCCTGTGGACGATGACGGATAGCGCATCGACCTTCTCGTAGTTGATCATGATGTCCATCTTGACGAGGTTGCTCTCTTTTCTTCCTTTGTATTCATAATCGAGCGAAGCGTAGCCTTTGGTCGAGGATTTGAGCTTGTCGAAGAAATCGTAGACAATCTCGAGCAAAGGCATCAGATAGACAAGCTGCACGCGGGTCTCGTCAATGTATTCCATCGTGGAGAATTCTCCACGTTTGCCTTCGCACAACTCCATGACGTTTCCGACGTAGTCCTTCGGACACATGATCGTCGCAGTCACAAAGGGTTCTTCGATGGTGTCTATGTATTGCGGTTCGGGCATCTCGGCCGGGTTGTCGATCTCACGGACGGTGCCGTCTTGCATGTTGACGTTATAGATCACCGAAGGGGCCGTGGCGATGAGTTCCAGATTGAACTCCCGTTCGAGACGCTCCTGGACAATCTCCATGTGCAGCATGCCGAGAAAACCGGTTCTGAAACCGAAACCGAGGGCTTTTGAGTTCTCCGGCTCGTACGTGAGCGACGCGTCGTTCAACTTGAGCCTGTCGAGGGCCTCCCTCAGGTCGTTGTAACGGTTCGCATCGGTCGGGAAAAGCCCGCAGAACACCATCGGCGTGAGCTGGCGGTATCCCGGGAGGGGATGCGGTGCAGGGTTCTTGATGTGCGTGACGGTGTCACCGACACGCACATTCTCGACATTCTTGATCGAGGCGACCACATACCCGACATCACCGGGACCGAGATAGTCGCACGGTTTTTGTTTCGGGGTGTTCACCCCGATCTCGGTGACAGTGTATTCCTTCTCGTTGTTCATCATCCGGATGGCATCCCCTTTTTGCAGAATGCCGTCGACGACACGGATGGACGGGATGACACCGCGGTAAGGGTCGTAGAGCGAATCGAAGATCAGCGCTTTGAGCGGGGCTTCGGGATCCCCTGCGGGAGCCGGGGCGCTGTTCACGAGGCGATCGAGGATCTCATCGATGCCCTTGCCCTCCTTGGCGCTCGCGAGTATCGCGTCCTCACCCGGAATGCCGAGGATGTCCTCGACGTCCTTGCGTACGGCCTCGACATCCGCATTGGGCAGATCGATCTTGTTGATGACGGGAATGATCTCAAGGTCATTGTCAAGGGCGAGATAGACGTTCGCAAGCGTCTGGGCCTCGATTCCCTGCGCGGCGTCTATGACCAAAAGCGCGGTTTCGCAAGCGGCGAGACTGCGCGAGACTTCATAGGCGAAATCGACATGGCCGGGGGTGTCAATGAGATGAAAAGTATAAATCTGGTTGTCCGTATGGGTGTATTTGATCTGCACGGCATTGAGTTTGATCGTGATGCCGCGCTCGCGTTCAAGATCCATGGAATCGAGCAGCTGTTCTTTCATCTCGCGGGTGGTGATGGATTTGGTCTTTTCAAGGATTCTGTCCGCGAGGGTGCTCTTTCCATGGTCGATATGCGCGATGATGGAAAAATTCCTTATGGTTTTCTGATGGGCCTTGACGGCTTCTTTGGATAGTTCTTGCATGGGGCATTCTCCTTCTAACACTCTGTCATTCTACCGTAGACGGGCCTTTTTTTCAAACATGCGGTAAGTAAAAAAGACGCCGTCAGGCGCCTTTTTTGAAACACCGTGTCCGGTAAGCCATGTTCTGTGCCCTTTCGGGTGACAATCATCTATCTGCGCTTTCGCGCCTTCGCTTTGAGTTCAATTCCTCAAGCGAAGCGCCCCTACCATATTTTGGGTTTCTAGCTCATGGGGTTTACCCGTTCCATTTCCGCGGTCGCCCGCGAAACTCGTCTCTGTGGCACTTTTACAGGTACTGCCATCCCGATGGGATGGGGTCCCAGCCGTCACATGGAATGTGCATCGCGTTATGGTTTCCGCGATCATGAACACTACAGGCGTCTCAGCCTGTGCTAGCATGGACTTTCCTAACCGCCGAGGCGGCTCGATTGTCTGGACACGGTGTCTACATTCATTATACCACAAATCACTTATTTTTTGTGGGGGTTGGAGCCTTTTCGGTCTGTTGATGGCTTCTTGTCGGACCCTTGCTGGTTCTCGGGCTTGGGTAGGACCGCCTTGTGGGACAGGTCGATTCTGCCCCTGTCATCGATGCCGATGACCTTCACATCGAGGGTGTCGCCGACGTCAACGACGTCTGTGACCTTGTTGACGCGGCCATGAGCCAATTTCGAGATGTGACAGAGGCCGTCGGTTCCGGGCCATAGCTCGACGAAGCAGCCATAATTCTCAACACGCACGACTTTGCCCTGGTAGCGTTCTCCGACTTTCGCGACACGCACGATGTCCTCAATCTCTTTCAAGGCGTTGTTGATCGGCTCGATGTCGGTGTGCATGATGGTGACACGGCCGTCCTGTTCGATGTCGATCTTGACATCGTCGTTGTTCTCTACGATCTTGGATATCTGCTTGCCGCCGGGGCCGATGACGTCACGGATCTTTTCAGGGTCGATGAGCATGATCTTGACCTTGGGCGCATGCTCGGCGACTTCGGGACGCGGTTCGGGGATGGTGTTTAGCATGTTGTCGAGGATTTGAAGACGGCCTTGGCGAGCCTGTTCAAGGGCTTCTTGAAGCATCGCCTTGGAAAGTCCCTCGATCTTTATGTCCATCTGGAGTGCGGTGATGCCCTCCTTGGAACCGGCGACTTTGAAATCCATGTCCCCGAGATGGTCCTCGAGACCCTGGATGTCGGTGAGGACGCTGTAGTTGTCGCCCTCTTTGATGAGTCCCATCGCGATGCCCGCTACAGGGGCCTTGATGGGCACACCCGCGGCCATGAGGCTCAGGCAGCCGGCGCATATGGAGGCCTGTGAGGTCGATCCGTTGCTTTCGAGGATCTCACTGACGATACGGATGGTGTATGGGAAGTCCTCCTCATCGGGGAGCACTTGCCAGAGCGCACGCTCTCCGAGGGCGCCATGACCGATTTCGCGGCGTTTCGGCGGTCCGTAGCGGCCGACCTCGCCGACACTGTACGGCGGGAAGTTATAATGCAGCATGAAGCGTTTGTTGTCCTGGTCGCTCAGGCCGTCGATGATCTGATGCTCTCCCAGGGCGCCGAGCGTGGTGACGCTCAAAGCCTGGGTCTGGCCGCGTGTGAAGAGCGCGCTGCCATGCGTCTGGTTGAAAAGGTCTATGCGGCTCGAAAGCGCGCGGACCTCGTCAAGTTTCCGACCGTCGGGGCGGATCTTGTCCTCGACGATGGCACGGCGCACTTCTTCTTTGACATAGTTGTCGACAAGGGTCTTCATCGTGGAGATGAAGGCTTTCTGCTCTTCTTCCGTATTCTCGGGATAGAGTTCAGGGACGCTTTCCTCGATCTCTTCCTTGAGAGGGTTGATGAGTTCGGCGCGCTTTTCCCTGTCATAGGTCCTGACCGCTTCAAGGATGCGGTCCTTGTAGTGTTTCTCGACATGTTCGACGAGGGTCTCGGAAGGTTTCTCGGCTTCGAACTCTTTTCTTTCCTTGCCGACCTCACTGACGATTTCCTCTTGGAACTCCACAAGTTTCTTAATCCACTCATGACCGAACATGATCGCTTCGAGCATGGTTTCCTCATCCACCTGTTTCGCGCCGGCTTCGACCATGTTGATCGCGTGCTTGGTCCCCGCGACTGTGAGGTCGATGTCGGAATAGGTGAGGTCCTCCTCGGTTGGGTTCAGGACAAATTCTCCGTTGATTCGTCCGACGACGACACCGGCGATCGGACCGTTGAAGGGAAGGTGGCTGATTGAGAGGGTGAGGGAGCTTCCGAACATCGCCGCCATGGGGGGTGAATAGTCGGTGTTGCCGCTCATGACGGTGTTGATGACTTGCACTTCATGGCGGAAACCTTCGGGAAAGAGCGGCCTCAAGGGTCTGTCGATGAGGCGGGCCGTCAAGGTCTCGTGATCAGAGGGGCGTCCCTCCCTTTTCAGAAATCCACCCGGAATCTTGCCCGCGGCGTAGAGTTTCTCGGTGTAGTTGACAAGCAATGGAAAAAACGGCAGGTCGCTCTGGTCCTCAGATGCCTGCATCACGCTCAGCACACCCGTGTCATTATACCGGATGAGGGCTGAGGCCGTGGCCTGTTTGGCGAGTTCGCCAATTTCCACGACTAGCTTTCTTCCATTCAAGTCCATTTCGAATTTTCTTGGTTCCTGCATGTTTTAATATCCTCTTTTCTAAACTATTATTATCTATCTTATTATCTTAACATAAAATGCTTTCATAGTATAGAGTGTGCTTCGTGAAATTCATGAAAGCGATGCTTCTGTCTTCTTATTTTCTGAGAATGCCGTAACCGCCGTAGACCGGTTTTATATCATTGACCGTGATCATGGATGTCGGTTCGAAGGACCTGATCAGCTGGATGGTATGATCCATCTTGCGCCTGGGCACATGCATATACAGGATCTCGCGACGTTCATCGCGTCCGTAGGCGTCGGTCGCAGTGACTCCGAAACCGAGGTCCCTGAGCGCTTTTGAGATTTCCCTCCCCTTGATCTTGGGGACGATGGCCTCGATCTTCAATGTACCGATGCCGAGTTTGCTTTCCAGGATGGTGCCGAAGTAGTTGCCGAAAGCGAAGGCGAATGAAAAGACGATAACCTTGAAAGGGTCGGAGGTGACATCGATGAGCACTGTCGCTGTGATCAGCACCCATATCAGCACCTCGAAGAATGCGATGACGCTGCCCTTGAATTTCTCCCCTCTCGTGATAAGGACAATCCGGACAGTCGCCATGGCGACTTCGATCACTTTCACAACGAAGATGATGAGATAGAGCCAGAATGACGGGATGCTTGAGATGATTTCAGACATGCTTGCCTCCTAATGGGTCCATATGTACAGGATGATGGTTTGATTTGATGGTGATGCGTCTGACTCGGATATCATGAATCCGAGGGGGTCTCCTCCGGTCTTTCCTTGAGGTGCTCCTTCTCCTCGCTGTCGAGTGCGATGCGTTCCTGATGGATTTCCCTGAGGTAGTGGAAGGTCGACCGGATCATGCCGGTGATGGGGATGGCGAGAATGATCCCGACAACACCGAGCAGGTAGCCAAAGAATATGAAGGCACTCAATACCAAAAGCGGATGAATCTTTGTCTCGTTCGACATGACGACCGGTTGCAGGATATTGTTCTCGAACACCTGCATGACAATCACAGCCACAAGGGTCATGACCGGCGCATAATCCCCGAACACGATGTTCGAATCCGTGAGACTGTATAGGAACGGCACAAGTGAAGCGATGAAGGGACCGACATAAGGGACGATATCGAAAAACCCCATCATGAAACCGAAAAGGAGGGAACGCTCCTGAAAGCCCATGATGAAGAAGACGATGGTCGATATGATGGTCATGATGAACATGGTCAGAAATCGGCCGTTGAAATACTGTTCCGTCACATGGTTGGCGCGTTTTGTAAGTTCGATCGCGTGGTATCTGTACTTCTTGGGGACCACCCCGATCAACGCCTCATAGATCCGGTCGCGGTCGTTGAGGATGAAGAAGAGGAAGACCGGCACGAGCACAACGGTGATGATGATGGCCGCCAGACTTTCGAAAAGACTGACGAAATCGAATTGGATGTTGCCCAACAGGTCCTCTCCTAGAAAAGCTTCCATGTTTTCATAGATCGGCAACAGGAAGGGCCTTTCGATGAAGAAACCTTCAATCGCCTGCTGCACCTGGGGCCAGTCGGATTCGATGAAGCGGACACCCTGGGCATACACGAGGGTGCCGATGTATCGGCCGAAAAAATATAACAAAAACCCTGTCCCGATGAAAAGGATGAATGTATTGATGAGTCTTGACTTGAAATAGAGCCTGCGTTCAAGGATCCTGAATAGCGGCGCTACGAGATAGCTAATGAAAAGCGCAATCGAAAACGGCAACAGAATCGCGATGAAAGCCTGCATGAAACGTGCAAGAAAATCGCCCATCAACACTCTCACAAGCCACATGATGAGCAGGACAAGGGTGACCAGCGAGAGACGATAGATCCAGAGCTTCAACTTGGTCGGGGATTCCATTCGCAAACCTCCTCACAGATTCAATCAATTACATTATAAGGCAATGCCGGGCTTTGTTAAAGAGCGGGATTCAAATAACTGTAAACCTCCGGCATCACATCCAATGTGCATTGACAAAAATACAAGACCACGATATAATTAAACAGTGTTTAATTTAACGTTGTTTATTTTATGTACGGAGGTTTTATGCATGAGAAAGAAGATGGATGATGACAAGCGCTTATCCATAAAGGAAATGATTCTAGGTTGCGCCAGGGACATCGTCGAAAGCGAGGGCTTTGAGGGGCTTTCCATCAGGAAAGTCGCGAAAAGGGCCGGTTACACCCCGGGAAGCATTTATCAGTACTTTGACGATAAGGACACACTTAAACGAGCGCTCATCAACGAGGGATACGAAGCGATCATGAGAGCGACCATGAAGCCTTTGAACGCAGGCACCATCCGCGAGGAGGTCATCGAACGTTTCAAGGCTTATACGCATGCGGCGCTCAGGATGCCTCAATACTACAAGGCCGTGATGCTGAGCGACGATCCGTTAATCACTTCGATGACCCGTGTCCTCGGCAGTGAAACAGGCGAATCACCCAAGAGCATCAAGAAACTTGAGTCATTGCTCGAACAAGGTGTGAATGAAGGCGTGTTCAGGGCTGTAGACACGAATTCCTATGCCCAAATCCTCTGGACGGCGAATTTCGGGTTGACTCTGAGGCTCATTACCGAAAACCCTCGTTTGGACGAACATGCTGTAGACAGGCTTGTCGAGAACGCTTTGAATGCATTTTTTGATGGCATTGAAAACAAAAAGGAGACAAAAAACAATGAAGACATGGATCAATGAGTATTGGTGGCTTTTTCTGCTTGTGCTTTTCAGCTTAATCATCATCGCTTTCATCACCGGGTCTTTCCGGATGAACCGGATGATCGCCCGTGAGACGGAAATCCTGATGGATGTGAACGCCTCGCCGGACTCCTATGAGACACGCACCATCACACAGGAGGACCTGGATGCATTGCCTAAGCCCGTAGGTCGTTGGCTTGAAACCATCGGCTTGGTCGGTCAGGAAAGGCTACTCTTTGTCGAATTCACACAAAACGGATCCATGCGCATGGATCCCGAAACGGACAAATGGATGGAAAGCGAAGCCAGGCAGGTCGTCAATGTGGCAAAACCGGCTTTTATCTGGCATGTGGATTTGTCAATGATGCCAATCATGAACACCAAGGGAAGGGACCTCTTCTTTCAAGGCGAAGCGTCCATGGACATCCGTATCGGTTCCCTGATCAGGGTGGTGGATGAAAAGAACAATGAAAAACTCGATGAATCGGCATTGCAACGCTTCCTCATGGAACTCCCTTGGTACCCCACAGCCGCGCTTGAGGAATACATGGAATGGGAAGCAATCGACAACGAACGTACGAAGGCCATCATGACCTATGAAGGCATGCGTGCCGAAGCCGTCTTTGTATTCGATGAAGAGGGCCATTTGAAATCCGTCGAGGCCGACCGCTTTAAGGACCCGAAGGATTCCATAAGAACAGCATGCGTCGGTGTGTTCCATTCGCGCATGGTCATAGATGGACTGACGGTGCCGGACGCTGCGGATATCACTTGGGAAATTGAAACCGGTCCATTCACCTGGTATCGGTTCGAATCATCGAACATGGTCTTTCACCACGAAGTGCCGGGAAATGATTGATCACATGTCCCGATTGTCCTCGCCTATTGAAATGATTGTAAAGATACCGTCCCTGGCTTCATGATTCGACTAGACCATCGAACCTAAAAAAATAAGTGCCTCGGTCAAGGGCTTTTACTTCAATAAGGACGCAGGAATGATGGTCTGTCCGGAAGGCCATATGGCGATTCGAAAAGTCAGTAAACGACCCAAAAAACACAAAAAGGACGGTAAGGGCACCGTCGAGACATACTTCTTCGATGTGAATAAGTGTAAGATTTGTCCCTTGAAAGACGGTTGCTATAAAGATGGAGCCAGGACAAAATCGTATTCCGTATCAATTAAATCCAGAACGCATCAGGATCATCTGGATTTCCAGGAATCCGAATACTTTAAGACGCGAGCCAAGGAACGCTATAAGATCGAAGCCAAGAACAGTGAGATGAAACACAGTCATGGGTTTGCGAGTGCGGACTCCCATGACCTTTTCGGCATGAATCTACAGGCGGCCCACCGCAATTTTCGCAGTCAATATCAAACGGATAATCAAAGAATTGACTCAGTAATAGGTGTTTATACTGTTGATGCCCGACCAAAACCTAAAAAGAGATTGGACTACCTTATCGGTAATCCAATCTCTTTCATTTTTCGCTTAGTTTTTCAGCGG
>CAZCTR010000009.1:0-53244 GCA_964501715.1 uncultured Candidatus Izemoplasmatales bacterium
AGAGGAAACAAATAAGTAGGGGAAGTGTTTACAAGCCGGCCCCTTTGTGCTATAATCATTTGACGTGAGTAACAATCACGCTTATCCTTGCTGCCCAGGCGGGCGGCCAAAGACCAAAAGGAGGTATATCATGCGTAAATACGAAGTCATGTACATCATTCGTCCCGACCTTGAAGATGGCGACCGCGAAGCATTGATTGAGAAGATCAATCGTGTCTTCACTGAGAACAATTCAGAAGTCACCAATGTGGATGAATGGGGCACACGTGAATTGGCGTACGAGATCGACAAGCTCAGAAAAGGCTATTACGTGGTTTTGAATGTCAAAGCCACCCCGGAAGCCGTTTCTGAATTCGAACGTGTCATCAATTTACAAGAGGACATCATCCGATATATAATGATTAAAGATCCCAGGTAAATAAAAAAAGGTGATACAATGATCAATCGTACAGTACTGGTTGGTAGACTGACCAAGGACCCCGAACTAAAACATACCTCCAACGATACGGCCGTGACCACATTCCGCCTGGCTGTGAACCGTCAGTTCACAAACAGGCAGGGAGACAGGGAAGCGGATTTCATTCAGTGCGTCGTGTGGAGAAGGCAAGCCGAGAATGTCGCGAAATATGTGAAAAAGGGCAGTTTGGTCGGTGTCGAGGGCCGCATTCAGACGCGTTCCTTTGACGACCAGAACGGTAACAGACGCTTTGTAGTTGAAGTGGTCGCCGACAGTGTGCAGTTCCTCGAGACCAAAAACACTGCTCCGTCTGACAACAGTAGATACGGTGACGATCCATATGAATATGATCAGTCCCCTCAGCGTTCAAACAACCAATCACAACAGAGTCCCCAATCTTCTCAAAAGAATTCCAATGACCTCGACGATATAGACATCGCCGAGGACGATCTACCATTTTAAAAGGGAGGCATACACATGGCACGTGGAAACTACCGCAACAAACGCCGCAAGAAAAAGACATGTTATTTCACTGACAACAAGATCGAATATATAGACTTCAAAGACGTCGAACTATTGAGGCGTTTCGTTTCAGACCGTGGGAAGATTCTTCCCAAACGTGTGACAGGCACCAAAGCCGGCTATCAAAAAGAGCTCGGTGTCGCAATCAAACGCGCCCGCCACATGGCTCTTCTGCCGTTTGTCAGAGACTGATTAAAAAACGCATTCCAGCTGGAATGCGTTTTTTTGACTATATAGGATCATTCAAGCTTCCGGTCGTTCCTCGATGGGTTTGATGGTCTGCATGAGGTAGATGAAGGGGGTGTCGAGCATGGCGACGATCAGTTTGATCAGATAGGTCGTGAAAAGAATCGATAACAGAACCGGTGTTTCGAAAATGCCCAGGAATGCGATGGGGACGAAAATCGCCGAGTCCACCAGCTGTGAGAGCATGGTTGAACCGATGTTTCTAAGGTAAAGTGTGCTTTTCGATGCGTAACGGTTACGGATTTTTTGAAACACGTGGACATCGAACAACTGACTGATGATATAGGCGGTGAGACTGCCTAGGACGATTCTGGGTACCATTTCGAAAATCGTCGTGAGCGACTCGTGGGCGAAATCATCGGGGGCGGGCGTGAAAATCAGTGCGCCTTGCATGATGGCGACCATGGCGATCATCGTGAAGAAACCCAGATACACGGCGCGTTTGGCGTCTTTGAGTCCGTATTTCTCATTCAGGGTATCAGTCGCTAGAAACAAGGTGCCATACATGATGTTTCCAAGTGTTGCGGTGAAACCGAAAAGCTCGATGGTCTTTGTCACCTGGATGTTTGCGATGACTGTACCGACCGCGATCCAAGCAAAAAGACCGGTCTTCCCGAAAAGCTTGTATACGGCCACGATACACAGGAAGTTCAGAATTGCGAAAAGAAGCCAGAGAATTTCATTCATAAGTTGCCTCCTAGTTTTGATAGCGCAGGATGGTTTCGAACTGCGGATACAATCATGTATTATAGACCCTGATGACAGGGTTGTCAAGCAACGCTGTTGTCAATGACTCTCAGGTGGTACTCGACACGATAAAAGAAGGGTGGACGATGTACCCCGAAGACTGCCACCTATTATCGTATGAAGCAGCTTGAAAAGTTGCAGACAAGAATGCAAAGCTATGAATAAGCGGCGTGGTGTCCACGCCGCTTGACATTCGTTTCATGAATCCTATTTCAATCAAGTTTTCTTCAACTTGTAAGAAGATTGGATGCGGCTTGTCATCCAGTATGCCTGTGGACCTTGAAGCGTTTGATCGTATAGGATTCGTTCGGATCGATATTCGCTTTTCTGAGCGCGATTGAGAGCTGATGGTCTGCAGTCTCGATGCCTTCAAGATTGGGTAGTAGAACACCTTTTCTCGGTCCGCTCTCGACAATGACCCCATAGATGTAGGGATCGAGCGCATCGAACGATTCGACGGGTTCGGCGTCGCCGAGCACATCGACACTGATGTCTAGATCCCTAAGTTCTTCCTTGTCGACGCTTTTGAATCTTGGATCCTGTGTGGCCGCGGCGATGGCGTTTCGACTTATTTCCTCGCCAATCGTTTCGGTGGTCGGTTCGATTGTTCCAATGCACCCTCTTAGCTCGCCCTTGTTTCTGAGTGTCACGAAGACACCTGACTTTTGCGCTTTCAATGGATCCGGACTTTCTTCATATGCAGGGGGTGCGGTCACGTTTTTACCGAAATACCGTTTCAAAGTGTTTCGCGCATGTGTCACATAGGGGTCTTTGTCTTCGTTGTGATCCTTTTTCTTCACTGCACCCTCTGCCTCCCTGGGTTCAGGGGTGTAGCGAGCGACGGCGTATCCGACACCGAAAGGCCCTTCATAGGACAGAAGTTCGGATGATGCGCTCTCACCCCCTAGCGCACCCGCCATGACGACTAAGGAACTCAGTCCGCATTGTGCGGCATCATGGACGAGGGTGGGATCCATCGACAGAAGCCCTCGAAGGTCACGGTTTTTCAAGATGTCGGTGACTTTTCGGTCGAAATTCGGTCCTGCTTCGTGAAATCCGTATGGCCCTTCATATGTGAGTTTATGGGATAAGTCCCCGCTTGCGACGAAGACTATCCTTTCGTCTGACTCCTCGGCGATATCGCGCACCATTTCCCCCAGTTTGTAGTGATCTTCAAGGGACAAACCTGAAGGCGAGATGCGGACCAAAGAGAAATCATCGTATGCGCTCATGATGAAATATAGGGGCACCATGGAGCCGTGGTCCAGTTCGTTTCCCTTGTAGCCCTCTTGACCTGCGGGAAAAGAGGAGGCCTTGGCCTTATGAGTCAAAGCCTTCAGAAAGCCTCTATCGCAAGGGACCTCGATCTTCACTTGAGGCGCACCGAACATGCTTAGGTCACCCTTCAATGAACTGGCGTCCGTGACATGAAAATAATCCCTGTATGAAGGCGCATGTGGTGATGAGAGGATAATGGTGTCAGGCTTGAGGTTCGCGATTTCCTTCGCGACCTTCTCATAATTGTCCAATGTTTTCTTAATGCCTCTTTCATTGCCCTTTCCGACCTCAGGCACCGCGAGGGGCGGATGGGGAAGGACAAAGGCTCTGATCAGACTCATGGAAACCCTCCTTTAGACGTTGCCGAGATAAATGTGTCTTATGCCGGCTTTTTCTCCGTACATCTGCGCTTTTCTGAGTGTATCGAGTGGGGTGACGGGGGTGTCTTTCATCTTCCAAGCGGGAAAGAAACGTGAGATGTGCCAAGGGGTCTCAACTCCGAGATGATCGGCGATCTCGTCGGCGATGGTTTTCAACTGGTGATCCTTGTCGTTCACACCCGGAATCACCAATGTGGTGACCTCCAGATGAACCCCCGCCTCTTTGAGGCGGACCATGCTGTGCATGATGTCCTCCGCGTGCCCGTTGCAATAGCGCTCATACACATCACCGTAGGGGCCCTTGTAATCGATGTTGGCCGCATCGATATAGGGTATGATGAGATCCAAGGTCTCGTCGGTCATGTTCCCATTCGAGATCCAGAGGTTCTTAAGCCCTTTCGCTTTGGCATGCTTCATGATATCGTATGCGTATTCCAGGAAAACAGTGGGCTCGCTGTAAGTGTAGGCAATGGATTGACATCGGTATCTGAGCGCAGTTTCCACATGGTTTTCAGGCGGGACCGCTCTGCCTTCTACATCACCATTCAAGCGGGGACCTTGGGCGATTTTCCAGTTTTGACACCAAGGACACCGCATGTTGCATCCGGCTGTAGCCAGCGAATAGGATGAAGTGTTGGGGAGAAAATGGTAAAGGGGTTTTTTCTCTATCGGATCGACCCCCGAGGCGATGGTCTTGCCGTAACTCAAGGCAAAAAGTGTCCCGTCTCTATTCTCCCGCACGCCACATACGCCCCGCTTTCCTGATGCGATCTTACAGCGGAGATTGCACACATGGCACTGCAATGCATCGTTTTCAAGGGGTTGGTACAAACGTGCCCTTTTCATCTCAACGCCTCCTTTCAATCATATTTTATCATCATTGGTGAAAATGTTAAATTGGCTTATAGAGTGAACCCCGTTTTCAATGATGGACAACCCCGTTTTCAATGATGGACACCAATGAGTGAATACGTTAGAATATGATATTTGGATATGGTATAATAGCTTTAAACATTGTAACTGATAGGGGGTGTGCACATGAACCGAAGCATTTTGACAGGGCTTCATATTCTTACGCTCGGCTTATTGTTGGTCGCGGGCGTGTTTTTTTGGGGGTTCGACATGACGTCGATGCTGGTTTTCGCTAGTATCCTCATCGTTCTCAACGCGTTATTTATCTTCATGGCCCGCAAGAAAAATTTGGAATATATCAAGACCCTTAGCACGGAAGTGAAACTCAAAAATGCCATCATCAACCAAAAAGAGACCTTGGAGAACAAAGTGGTCCAGGACACCCCCACCGGACTTATGCTTCTGGATGATGATCTGAACATCCATTTTGCCAATGAAGCAGCACGTGAGATGTTTCAGAATCCGCTATTGAACAAGACTGTGGATATGGTCCATAAGCCTCTTGCCCAATCGCTTCGGTCCGAGAAGCTCGGCAAACCCGAAGTCTTCAAGATCTATGAGCACAAATATGAAGTGCATTACGTGAAAAGCATTCCCGCCCTTTTCTTTTATAAAGTCAGCGAGCGCGAACGACTCAGAAAAATGTATGACCGCCACACCGGAGTGATCGGTGTGATCCATCTCGATAATCTCGAGGATGCAATCAGCGTGCTCGAAGTTCAGGAACGTAATGAGATACAGGGAAAAATCCTCGGAGCGCTTGACCATTGGGCCGAGAAATTCGGCTTTCATCTGGTGCCGGCATCAAGTTCAAAGCTTTACGCCTTCATGCACAAAGAAGATCTTGAAAAAGCCATTGAAGCGGATTTTGCAATCATCGACGAGATTGCAGGCATTTCCAAGGAGAACGATCTGATGATCACCATGAGCGGTGGTTTTGCTTGTGCGAACATTCCCCTTTCTTCCCTGGCGACCATTGCGGAGGAGGCGCTGGACCTTGCCTTGTCCCGCGGGGGGGACCAAGTGGTCATCAACATTCAAGGTGAGGAATTCAAGTATTTCGGCGGGAACACCAACACGCAGGAAAAGCGTACAAGGATTTCCAGTCGGATCCATTCAAGAAAACTCGAGATGCTGTTTCACAATTCCGAGCAGATATTCATAGCACCCCATAAGTTTCCCGATGCGGACGCACTCGGTGCGGCCATCGGGGTCCTAAAGATGGCGCTTTCCAGTGGCAACAAGGCTTACATAGTCCTCGATTATGATGCACTGGATGATACAGTCTCTAAAATCCTCAAGCTTGTGGAATACGAGTACGAACCGCTGTTGGATTCAATCCTGCCTGTATCGAAGGCACAGAATCTATCCAGAAAAGGAGACATGCTCGTCCTTGTCGACCACCACTCCGAAGGACAGCTGCTCGATGCTAAATTTGCGAAAGTCTTTGATCATGTGGCCATCATCGACCATCACCGAAAACTGGGTGACGCCATTATGAATCCGGACCTCTCATATGTCGAACCGTACGCATCAAGTTCGAGCGAACTGGTCATCGAGATGGTGAATGTCTATCCGCATACGGTCGATATCAACGCATTCGAAGCGACTGTGATGCTCGCGGGCATGATCGTCGACACCAATAACTTCATGTATCGGACCGGAGGCAGGACTTTTGAGGCTGCTGCCATTCTCAAAAAGTATGGGGCCGACACTTACAAAGTCAAAAACATCCTTCGTGAATCCTTGAAGGAGATCCAGATCAAATCGGAACTTCTCAGAAGGGCGGAGGTTTACAGTAAACGTTTCGCCACGGTCATCGTGCCTGAAGACCTTGATGCGGACAGAAGTTTCCTTGCGAAAATTGCGGACAACCTGCTCGATATCGATAATATTGTGGCGGCTTTCGCAATAGGAAAACTTGAGAACCATACCACAGGCATAAGTGCCAGAAGTCTTGAGGGGTTCAATGTCCAAGTGCTCATGGAGCGGTTCGGAGGCGGTGGACATTTGAACAACGCAGGCGCCCAGATAGAATCCGATGATCCGGAAAAAGTCAAAGCGCAACTGATGGAAATTTTAGAAGATATAGGACAGGAGGAGAGACCCATGAAAGTCATTTTGAAAAAGGATCTCAAGAACAAAGGTAAGAAAGGTGAAGTGATTGATGTCGCACCGGGTTATGCCAATTACCTTCTTACAAGCAAACAGGCGATTGAAGCGACACCTGAGAACATACAAGCGCTCGAGAATGAGCGGACCAAGCAAAAAGAGGCCGCTGATGAGCATTATGAGAACATGAAGAAACTCAAGCAGAAAATCGATTACCGTGCTGTAAAAGTTTATGTCAAAGTGGGCAAGCAAGGCAAACTTTTCAACAAGATCAACACGAAACAGATCGCCGAGGCCTTCGAAGAACAACACGGCATAGCCCTTGACAAGAATAAGGTTCAACTCGACCATGCGATTGACGCCCTCGGGACTTACAGCCTTGATGTGAAGTTGCACAAGGACATCACGGCGACGTTTGAACTCATGGTATTGGAGAAGTAGATCATGGAAGAAAAAACCTATCCCCACAGCATTGATGCCGAACAGAATGTCCTTGGCGCGGTCTTCATCGACCCGAAATCATTGGACAGTATGGCTGACACCCTCGTAGTCAATGATTTTTACAGCCGTCGCCATCAGCTCATCTATGGGGCCATACTGGACCTTTATGAGGACAGGGTGGACATCGATTACACAACCTTGATCAACCACCTCGACACACAGGGCTTGTTGCTGGATGCGGGAGGCAGTGACTACATCCTGGGGCTGGCCGACACAACCCCTTCAATCGTCAATCTAGACCACTACATCAACATCGTGCGTGACAAGGCCGTCATCCGCAACATGATCGATGTCGCGAGCGATGTCTCCCATAAAGGCTACAAGGCCACTGACATGCAAACGTTTATTGACGATGCCGAGAAAAGAATATTTGATGTCGCCCGTTCAAGGCGCACATCGGACTTCGTCACAATCGGTCAAATCACCGAGGATGTCATCACGAAGACCGAAGAAGCCAAAAACCATGCCGGCGAGCTCACGGGGCTCGACACCGGCTTCGAACAGCTGAACCACTACACCCTCGGGCTTCAGCCCTCAGAGCTTTATATCATCGCCGCGCGTCCCTCCATGGGTAAAAGTGCGTTCGCGCTCAATATCGCAACCAATGTCGCGAAGCTTCCGGATTCCCCGACGATAGCGTTCTTCTCCCTTGAGATGGGCACGGACCAACTTGTGAGCCGGATGCTCTCAAGCGAAGCGACTGTGAATTCTCACCGTCTCAAGATGGGCAACCTATCCAATCAGGAGTGGCAACAGCTATCGCTTGCAAGCGACAATCTTCAGAAACTCAACGTCCTTTTTGATGATTCTGGGACCGTCAAGGTTACCGACATGAGGCAGAAATGCCGTAAACTCGCTCAGGAAGGCCGCCTAGACATGGTCTTGATCGACTATCTGCAGCTCCTCTCAGGATCACGGCAGCACACCAATCGTGTCCAGGAGGTTTCGGAAATCTCAAGGACACTCAAGGAGATGGCCCGGGAACTGAATATCCCGGTCATCGCGCTTTCACAGCTTTCAAGAAGCGTCGAACAAAGACCCGACAAGCATCCGATCATGGCTGACTTGAGGGAATCAGGCTCCATCGAGCAGGATGCTGATGTCGTCTTGTTCCTATACAGGGACGACTACTACAACCCGAACGATTCCAAAAAACCGAACCAGGTCGATGTCATGGTCGCCAAGAACCGTTCTGGCGCGACCAACATGGATGGGTTCCCCCTTCTCTTCCGCAAACAGTACTCGCAGTTCAAGACCAAGATCATGGATACCGAGGAAGATGATGATGACGTCATGCCCAGCGCTTAAAACACGTTTACAACGTGTTTTTTTCGTAAAGGGAAGCCCCTTGGAAGCAACGACCATCACGCCTTTCTTGCAAAGGCATGCCCTCTGTACTATAATAAGCCAGGAGTGAATAACGATGAGAGAAAGATTAAAGAAAATCAAAGAGCGTTATGAGACGCTGAACAGACAATTGAGCGACCCTGATATCGCCAGTGACATCGAAAAGATGACAGAGCTTTCCAAGGAGCTCAGAACCATCGAGGATACCGTTGAAACCTACAATGAACTGCTTGAGGTTGAAAGCACCATCGAGGATCTCAAAGAGATGACTTATGAGGAAGACCCCGATATTCGTGATATGGCGCTCAGTGAACTTGAAGAGAACGAGAAGAAAAAGGAAACGCTTGAGGAGAAGCTTCAAAAGCTATTGATTCCCAAGGACCCGAACGACAAAAAAGACGTCATCATGGAAATCCGTGGCGCCGCAGGCGGAAGCGAAGCCAACCGCTTTGCCGGAGACCTTTTCCGCATGTATTCCAGATACGCCGAATCACAGGGATGGACCATGAGCGTCCTGAATGCCGTTGAAGGTGACCAGGGTGGCTATTCCCAGATAGAGTTGTCCATCTCGGGGAACTACGTGTATTCCTTCTTGAAACATGAATCAGGGGCCCATCGTGTCCAACGGGTGCCGCAAACGGAGTCGCAGGGAAGGATACATACCTCGACCGCTACGGTTGTCGTCCTTCCGGAAGCGGAAGATGTGGAGATCAAGATTGATAAGAATGACCTTAGAATCGATACTTTCCGATCCAGTGGAAAGGGCGGACAGAGTGTCAACACGACAGATTCCGCAGTCAGGATCACCCATGAGCCATCAGGGCTTGTGGTTTCATGCCAGGACGGCAAGAGCCAGCACGAGAACAAGGCTACAGCCATGCGTGTCCTAAGAGCCCGCCTCAACGATCTCATTGAACAGAAACAACGTGAGAAAGAGGGGGCCATCAGGAAAAACAAGGTTGGTACAGGTGAGAGAAGTGAGAAGATCAGAACCTATAATTACCCGCAGAACCGGGTGACAGACCACAGGATCGGCTTCACCATTCAGCAGCTTGACCGTGTGATGGAAGGGAAGCTTGACCCAGTCATCGAGGCTTTGATCAACGAGGAGTTCAACCGCAAACTTGAAGCCGAGACCGAGGAATGATGCTAGAAGTGCCTTCAGGCACTTCTTTGACGCTATAGGAGCTTTATATGAAAACATATAGGACTGTTTTAAAGGAATTTGAATCATACGCCCTTGACGCCGGTCGTGAACCCAGTGGGATAAAACGCTTGCTGATGCATTTCTCCGGACTCTCAGGAACCGAGATGTTCACGAGTATGGACACCCCGATGGAAAAGAAGGCCTACCAAGCTTTTGAATCCGCTGTCAGGGATTATGTCGAGCATCAACGGCCGGTGCAGCACATCGTGGGAAGCGAGACTTTCTTCGGCTATGAGTTCCTCATCAACAAGGACGCGCTGATTCCGCGGTTCGAAACGGAAGAACTTGTTGAGAACAGCCTGTTGCTCATGGATGAAATGTTCGACAGCGACACCAGCCTTGATCTGCTCGACCTCGGAACAGGTTCAGGGTGCATCGCCATCACCATGGACAAGGAGGATGAACGTGTCAAGGCAATCGGTACGGACATATCCGAAAAGGCGGTCATACTAGCCAGGAGGAACGCCGAGGCCCTCGGAAGTTCCGCGAAGTTTGTCTCCGGCGACCTTTTCGATCCGGTAAAAGACAGAACCTTCGATATCATCCTCTCCAACCCTCCCTATATCCCCCAGACAGAAGCAGTCGACCCCTTGATTGAAAACTATGAACCCCATGTCGCCTTATTTGGCGGGGAAGACGGATTGGATTTCTACAAAATCATCCTGGCTGGAATCAAACCCCATCTCAAGAACCGGTTCCTCATCGGATTCGAGCACGCTTATCATCATGCCGAAGCCCTCAAAGAAATGGCGCGGAAACATCTTCCGGATGCCTTCGTCATTCAGAAAAAGGACATGCAAGGCAAGGACCGTATGACCTTTATCATGTCCAGGCGTTAAATGTTTCAAAGATGTTCTCAACACAAAACAATGTATGATGACTTGACCAATCGAGGCTATCATGCAATAATGACAGAAATTGTCACTACAGGAGTTGAAGCCCATGAGCAAGAAACTTGTGATCGTGGAGTCCCCAAGCAAATCAAAGACCATTGAGCAGTACCTTGGCAAGGATTACAAGGTGCTTTCCTCCAAGGGTCATATACGCGATCTGGCCATTTCTGGACCCGGAGGCCTCGGCCTTGACATAGAGGATGGGTTCAAGCCCAACTATTCGATTCTCAAGGACAAGCAGTCCATAGTCAATGCGTTAAAAAAGGAAACCAAGCACGCGGACAGTGTCTATCTCGCCACTGACCCCGACCGTGAGGGTGAGGCGATCAGTTGGCATCTCGAGGAGGTGCTGGGTCTGAAAGAATCCGACATCCCTTCAAGAAGGGTCATTTTTAATGAGGTTACCAAAGACGCCGTCCAGAGTGCTTTTGATCATCCGAGGGACATCGATTTCAACCTTGTCTCCTCACAGGAGACGAGAAGAATTCTCGACAGGATCATCGGTTTCAAGCTGAGCAAGTTGCTGCAGAACAAGATCAAAAGCAAATCAGCCGGCCGTGTCCAAAGCGCAGCGCTCAAGATTCTTGTCGACAGGGAGTTGGAAATCGAGGCGTTCAATCCGGAGGAATATTGGAAAGTGACCGCACACTTCCCCCATTTTGACGCTGAACTCTCCAAAGTGAACAGCCGCAAGGCGAAGCTTGGTAGCGAATCGGCCACTGACAAGGTACTGGATGCTCTAAGTGACACATTCACTGTGGATGACCTCAAGAAACGTGAGCGCAAACGCTCACCCAAGCAGGCCTTCACCACCTCCACCTTGCAACAGGAGGCCTCGAACAAGCTCAACATGGGCGGTTCAAGAACCATGATGGTCGCCCAGAGCCTTTATGAGGGTATCAACCTTGGAGATGAGACAGTCGGTCTGATTACGTATATGCGTACCGATGCGACACGCATGAGCCAATCGTTCATAAAGCCCGCAAAAGGGTTCATCAAGAAACACTATGGCGACGATTATGTCGGACGCGTACGACCGAACCAGACGAAGAAAAACGCACAGGACGCCCATGAAGCCATACGTCCTACAAGCATAAAGCATCATCCCGACAAGGTGAAAAGCCGTCTGACAAGAGACGAACACCGCCTTTACCGCATGATCTACATGCGCGCAGTCGCCTCCCTCATGGCACCTGCAAAAATTGAGTCGACCACCCTGGACCTCAAGAACAACCACACCATGTTCAGAGCCAAGGCACAAGCGCTTGTGTTTGACGGATATTTGAAACTATACAAGGATTATGAAAAAGTCGATGTGAGCGAACTCCCGGATTTCAATCCCGGGGACACACTCAAATCGGATACCATCGAGAAATCGCAACATTTCACCAGCCCCCCGCCAAGATACACCGAAGCCCGTCTCATCAAGGAGATGGAAGAACTCGGCATCGGGCGTCCAAGCACTTATTCACAGACAGTCGCCACACTCAAAAAGAGGAATTATGTCTCCATCGACGAGAAGAAGTTCGTCCCCACCGACAGGGGCCGATTGACCATCGAGAAATTGCAAGGGTTTTTCTCGGAAATCATCAGTGTGGATTACACCGCCAAGATGGAAACCGTTCTCGATGATATTGCCAAAGGCGATGAGGACCAGAACGAAGTCGTCGAATCGTTCTACAGCACCTTCATTCCCTTGGTTGAGAAAGCCAATGAGAAGATGGAGAAGATCGCGCCTCAGTACACCGGTGAGTCCTGTCCTAAATGCGGCCGCCCAATGGTGTATAGGGAATCGAGATACGGCACATTCGAAGCCTGCAGCGGATACCCGGATTGCAAATACATCAAGCCGGATGAAAACAGACAGGAACCTGAAAAAACAGGCATCACCTGTCCGAAATGCAAAAAAGGCGAGATTGTCATGCGTACCGCCAAGCGTGGCAGGAACAAGGGCAACACTTTCTATGCTTGCAACAATTTCCCGAAATGCAAAAATGTCCTTCGGGGAAAACCCACGGGAGACAAGTGTGAAGCGTGCGACGACCTCATGGTTGAAATGGATGACGGCAGTGTCGTCTGCAACGACAAATCCTGTGCAGAAGCGGAATGAATGTTTAAGGATTCAGTCTGAATTATTACATTTTTTATCGGCAATCAGTTGACAATCCCAAATGCCTATGCTATTATTTGATTGCAATCGAGAGGTTGCACTTATCCCTTACATAGCATGGTGAATATTCATTTATTCACACATCCCCTTCCTTAATCCGCCGCGAGGCGGATTTTCCCTTTTTATAGGGGGTTTGTATTTTGAACGACCAGCCGATGTGTTATAATACCTTTGATTTATGAAAAGAAGGTGTGTAGCCATGGGTTTTTTTAAAAATTTGTTCCAATCGAAAAAGAAGAAAAAAACATCCGAGAAATACCGGATTGGTATGCAAAAGACACGTCAAGGCGTTTTTAACAGGCTGAACGATGTGTTGAAGGATGCAAAGCTCAACGACGATGTCTTTGATGAGATTGAAGAGATCTTTATCATGGCGGACATGGGCGTCGATACCGTACTCGAATTTGTCGGACACCTGAGAAATACCATCGACCTCTCCAAGCTTTCCAGCGTCGAGGACCTTCGTGAGATCATTGTCGAAGAGATGTTCAAACGCTACACCAAAGATACCGTCATTGATACGAACCTGGATGTCGATCACGACATGTCCGTGCTTCTGTTTGTCGGTGTGAACGGGGTTGGCAAGACCACGACCATCGCCAAAGTCGCCAAACAGCTCCAAGATGAAGGGAAGACTGTGATGATGGTCGCGGGAGACACCTACCGTGCGGGCGCAATCGAACAATTGCGTATCTGGAGTGAGCGTGTCGGATGCGCCTTTTATGAGAAAACTGCGGGAAGCGACCCGTCAAGTGTCATGTATGATGCGGTTCAGAAGGCCAAGGCAGAATCTGTCGATGTGCTCCTTTGTGATACAGCCGGAAGGCTTCAGAACAAACAAAATCTCATGAATGAACTTGCCAAGATTCACAAGGTTCTCGGTCGCGAGATCTCTGGTGCTCCGCATGAGACCCTGCTCGTTTTGGATGCGACCACAGGCCAGAACGGCATCTCGCAGGCCAGGACATTCAATGAGGTCACCCATCCGACCGGGGTCGTACTGACCAAATTGGATGGTACCGCGAAGGGCGGCATAGCGCTTGCGGTCTATGAGAACACCGGCATTCCGATCAAAATGGTGGGGCTCGGTGAAACAATGGACGACCTTGAATATTTTGATATCGAGGAATATATATACGGCCTTTTCTCGGATGTGGTATGATGGATACGCTTGAGAAACACCTGTATATCAATCAACTTTTCTGGCTTTACGGCGAATTGCTTACAGACCGTCAGAATGAAATGGTGCATTATTACTATGAAGAGAACTATTCCTTGCATGAAGTCTCGGAAATTCTCGGTGTCAGCAGAAACGCTGTTCATGACCAACTCAAACGAGCGGAAGAGAAAATGCGCGATTACGAAAAGAGACTCGGGCTCTTGAAACGCGAACAGACACGGCTGAAAATCATCGAACAACTTGAAGACACAACGGAAGATGAAACCCAGCTTTATCTGATCGAGCAACTTAAAAAGGTGGAATGACACATGGCTTTTGACCAGTTATCAGATAGAATGCAAATGGCGCTTCGCCGCATCCGTGGCAAAGCGCGTCTTACGGAGAAAGACATTGACGAGATGATGAGGGAGGTCCGCTTGAGCCTTTTGGAGGCGGACGTCAATTTCAAGGTCGTCAAGCAATTCACGAACGACGTGAAAGAGAAGGCGAAAGGCGACAGGATCCTTAAGGGGTTGAACCCTTCTCAGCAGGTCGTGAAGGTCGTTCGTGACGAACTCACAGCACTCCTTGGGGGCGAGACCAGTCCCTTCTCGATTCAATCAGGTGCATTGAACAAAATCATGCTTGTCGGTTTACAAGGGAGCGGTAAGACCACCACTGCGGGCAAACTGGCCAAGCACATAAGGAAAGATGACGACCGCAAAGTACTTTTGGTCGCGCTTGACGTATACCGCCCCGCCGCGATCGATCAGTTGGTGACCATCGGTAAGCAGCTCGGACTTGAAGTGTTTGAAAGGGGAACGGACGCCGATCCCGTCGATATTGCCAGAGAGGCTTTACGATATGCGGAAGAGAAGTCATTCGAGGCGGTCATATTCGACACTGCGGGAAGGCTACATATCGATGAGGCCATGATGGAAGAGATTCAGACCATCAAAACCACGATAAATCCTGATGAGAGCCTGCTTGTCCTCGATGCGATGACCGGGCAGGATGCCGTAAGCGTCGCGGAACATTTCCATAACTCCTTGAACATCACCGGCGGAATCATCACCAAACTTGACAGCGACACCCGAGGAGGCGCCGCGCTATCGCTGCGCAGCGTGAGCGGTGTCCCGATCAAGTTCATGGGGGTTGGCGAACAGTTGGATGCTCTGGAAGTCTTTCATCCCGACAGGATGGCCGGACGCATACTCGGCATGGGAGATGTGCTCAGCCTCGTCGACAAAGTCGAGGAGAATGTCGATGAGGATGACATGATGAGCATGATGGAGAAAATGTCGTCAGGTTCCTTCAACTATGACGACTATCTCAAACAGCTTAAGATGATCAAACGGATGGGATCGCTCAAAGGTCTCATGAAAATGATCCCCGGAGCCAATAAGATGTTCAAGAATGCGGACATTGACGAGTCTCAACTTTCAAGAATAGAGACCATCATCCAATCCATGACGAAAAAAGAACGCAAAAAACCGGATCTGCTTGAAAAGGAGAGCCGGCGCAGGAAAAGGGTCGCCAAAGGGTCCGGGAAGACGGTCGCCGAAGTCAACCGACTCATCGACACTCTGAAACAGCAGAAACAGGCGATGAAAAGGATGGGGACCATGGACCCCTCGCAGGTGGATCCGAACAATCCGCTCAAAAGCATGCAGCCTAAACAGACGAAAAAGGGCAAAAAAGGAAAAGGTAAAGGAAAAGGTGGATTCAGGATTTAATCCTGTTCCACCTTTTCGTTAGGGATGATATTTTTCAAGAAGCGCACGATTGCGTGTTCCTTGTTGGTATGTGGGCTGACAATGTCGGCGACGGCCTTGAGGTCTGGGTGCGCATTGTTCATAGCGACACCGACACGTGCATATTGCAGCAGTTCCAAATCATTGTGACCGTCCCCGAAAGCGATAACCCTCTCTTGGGGGATCTTGAGTGTCTCGGCGACATGCGCGAGGGCTCTGCCCTTGTCGGTGAGAGGGGAG
This sequence comes from uncultured Candidatus Izemoplasmatales bacterium, assembly GCA_964501715.1. Lineage (GTDB taxonomy): Bacteria > Bacillota_I > Bacilli_A > Izemoplasmatales > Izemoplasmataceae > M55B118. The sequence goes on from CAZCTR010000009.1 coordinate 15,926, forward strand.
AAGAGTTCGATGATCGATTGATGTTCATCGCCCCAGTTGCGGGTCATGATCTCCCCCTTGTAATGTTTGGCTACATAGTCCTCGACCGCTTTCCCCCGACCGTCCTTGGCGATGATGATGCAGCCGTTGGTATCGGTGGGCAACGTGTCTTTGAACGCTCCGACATGGAGTTTCGCGGCACCGAAGAAATGAAGGAGGTCCACGATGTCATCGCTTTCTTCCAGAAGGAAGATATCGTCTTTGATCTCACAAAAGGCGTTTTCGATGTTATCCTGGTTGCTAGTGAAGATATCGACCACCTTGTCCCGGTCGAGTCTTATACTGACCTCTTCGAAATCAGGGTTGCCTTCCCAAGTGATGAGACCACCGTTATAATTGATGAGTGGCGTATCGAGATCGAGCGCCTCATAATAGCGGATACTGCTTCGATGGGGCCTTCCTGTCGCGATGACGAGTTTATGACCCAAAGATTGTATATGTTTGAGATAGTTCTTTGTCTTTTCATCCAGTGTGGACCAGTCATAGAGCAAGGTGCCATCGAGGTCCAATGCGATCAGATGTCTTTTCATGTTATCACCTCACAGCATTATCGCACAAAACCCCATTCATTGCAATCAGGATTCATATGAGCTATAACGATTTTCAGGACCTTTCAACACCACAAAACCATGCGACAACACCAACCCTTTATGATATAATACAATAAGAGGTGATGACATGCCCGAATTGACTTTTGGAGGTCTTGTGAACTTCCTGCTCGGATTAGCATCCGGGTTCATCATGTTCAGCCTTCTATACGTTTATTTCATTCTTCGCGGCAAGAACATGAAAATGGACACTGTCCACAAACCCGCGGATGAGATTGATGAAGAAGCCTTGAAGCAACTGATCATTGATAAACAGCATAAATTCAAGAAAACATATAAAAAAGACGGGAAGAACTATTCCCGCAGTATTTTCGACCTTTCATTTGAACTGATTGAGGATATCTCGAGCTATCATTTTCCCCAATCATCGCATCCCACCCTCGAACTGAGCGTCAACGAGTTCATCACGTTGAATCATTACATCACGGACAGGGTCGATCACATTCTCAATACACCATTGCTCAAGAACACCAGGAACATCAGGATTACTCGCGTGGTTCAATTATTTGAGAGGAAAAAGCAGATTGAGAACACAAAAGTCGCCAAATTCGCAACAAACAAGAAAGTCAAGGGTGCGTTCAAGGCGACGCTTGGTGCGATCAACGTCTTCAATCCGGCCTATTGGTTCAGGAAACTTGTAATAAACCGAAGCGTTGATTTCATGAGCAAGCACATCGCCCAGCTCATCATCGCAGTAGTCGGAGAGGAGACGAGCAAAATCTATTCCAAAAAGCTTTTCGACAAGGATATAGAATTCGATCTTGTCGAACAAGAACTCAACTCCATTGAAAAAGGCGAATATGAGGAAACCGAAACCCCATCCAAGAACCGGGGCAAGAAAAAATAACCAAGTGAATGACGAGGGGGACCCACCATGTTTTTCAAACGGAACAAGAAAATCAAACCGCCTTATAAGCGTAGTGCCGATATCGAGCCTTTTCAGCTATATGAGATTGTCGAGGAGACAGAGAAGAAGGAAGGGTATCAGCACAGTCATTTCGTGTCGCCCATTTTCGGTCAGCACGTAAAGGATGAAGTGGTACTCCCTATTAAAACCAAACGAAACCAGGACCTCAACAAGCTGGACCCCTTCAGAACGAAACCACGGCTCACCAAGGAAGAAAGAATTCGTAAATACGGTACGGCATATCCTGAATTCGACCTCATCAGAGGTCATAGCCTCAATGAGGCCATGAACCGTCCACAACAGGGCAGCAGAAAGAAAGAAGGTTCCCCTGATGCGTCATTGGATGTTGTAGAAGCCGCGATCATCGATCACGGCAATGATGACACAGTCACCCAACTCCGACCCGAAAAGGGAAGGAAGGTTCAGGAGTTCACGAAGCAAGCCAATTTGGCGAGGGAAGCTGACAAACCTGAAAAAGCGTCAAGCCCCCAACCACAGGAGTCAACAAATCACCAAGCATCATCCAAAAGCGGGATTGATGCTTTGAGACAAGCCGCGACAAAAGCCCATGGCGTCAAGGGAGACGAGGCTGACTCTTCCCATGCTTCTCATGTCGATGAAACGCCAAAAGAACATGAAGATGTCCATGCTTCATATGATGATTCCCCTCAAACAGGTCATGAGGAACAAGCGGATAAGCCTTATTACGAAGAGGCTCACACAAGCATGGATGAGAAGGAACCCACGAAAGAAAGCAAAGGTTCAGCGAACCGGACCGTGACAAAAGGGACCAGAAATTACGGCTCATATCAGATTCCTCCTGTCAGTCTCTTGAGTGAACCCGAGAGCGATGCCCCGGACCTAAGTGAATCCATTGAGCGACAAACCAATATCATCAATGAGACATTCTCCGAATTCGGTGTGGGCGCACGTGTCTATGACAAGACGCAAGGGCCTAGTGTCACCCGTTATGAAATCGCGGTGGAACGGGGAGTCAAGCTCAACAAGATAACCAACCTGTACGATAATCTGAAAATGGCGCTAGCCGCAAAGCGCATCCGAATAGAAGCGCCGATTCCGGGAAAAAGGACTGTCGGCATCGAGGTCCCGAATGAAAAACCCAGAACGGTTCACTTCTTTGAAATCGCGAACCGTTCCATGTTCAAGAGCGCTTCGGTGCCCTTGACCCTCGCGCTGGGACTCGATATCGACGGCAACCCGATCTATGCCCCGGCGAAGTCCATGCCGCACGGACTCATCGCGGGACAGACAGGAAGCGGGAAAAGTGTATGCATTAACACCGTGCTCATGAGTCTTTTGCTCAAATACAAGCCCAACGACCTTAAACTCATGCTCATCGACCCGAAAATGGTTGAACTCTCCCACTACAATGACCTGCCACACCTATTGACTCCTGTCATCACGGATGCGAAAGCCGCGACCGCCGGCCTCAAATGGGTTGTGGAAGAGATGGAGAGAAGATTCAAGGCCTTCTCCTCGGTCCAGGCACGCGATATCGACGCATATAACAAAAAAACCGAGACCGAGAGCGAAAAGCTCCCCTATATCGTGATTGTCGTAGATGAGCTCGCCGACCTTATGATGGTGGCCTCGCAACATGTCGAGGAATCCATCATGCGCATCACGCAGAAAGCCCGGGCTTGTGGCATCCATCTTCTTGTGGCGACACAAAGACCTTCCACGGATGTCATCAAAGGGACCATCAAATCCAACATCCCAACACGCATCGCATTCAGCGTATCGTCCCATATCGACTCGCAGACCATACTAGATAGCACCGGTGCGGAGACACTGCTTGGCCGGGGCGATATGTTGTACCATCAGAGCGGACAGAGCAAGATCCGTCTCCAAGGCGCTTTTGTAAGCGATGAGGATATCGAGACAATTACAGAATTCATCAAGAACCAAGCGGGGCCGGATTACTTGTTCGAGAAAGATGCGCTCATGAAAGACGCCAACAAGAAATTCGAATATGACGAACTGCTGGAGGATGTCGCGCATTTCGTGGTGCAAAAGCAGGAGGCGAGCATCAATAAGATCTCCAAACACTTCTCCATAGGTTTCAACCGTGCACAAAGCATTGTAGAATCATTGGAGGCTGCAGGCGTGGTCTCCGGCAATCTCGGTTCAAAAGCACGGAGTGTGCTCGTCAATGAAGAGGACATCGGCAGCTATCTTGACAATCTCGGGTGATTTCCATGACAGACCACGATTCAATCGACATGTATTTCGATGATGACCAATGGTATAAGAAAGACGCATACAGGACTCAAAAACTGTTCAAGAAAGCGCGGCGAAAATTTGTTGCTGCGCTTTTAAGCGTGCTTCTGATTGTCACACTTCCCTTTTTCAGAAGCCGTTACATAGATTTCAACTCCCTTTATAGCACCACCTTGGACGATTTCTCTTTATTCCGCATGTTTGCGCCGCAAGGTCTACGATCACTTCTTGCAGGAGTGCCCGTTTTTCTTGTGCTGATCACCCTTGTATTATTGTTTGCGCTGCTCATGTTCATCAAAATGCGCCGTTTGAAAAATGCATCCACATCCACTGTATTCGAAAATTTCAAACCCCTCTACAACCGTTTTGACGTGTTGGTCTTCGTTTTGCATCTCATGGCCCTCTACATGGTCGTGAACGCTTTTTTCTTTTCTATGGCTACCATTGAAGGGGCCAGCATGAAACCCACCTTCAATTCCGGGGACAATGTCGTGATGACGCACGTGGATGAATCATACGACCGTTTGGACCTCGTGGTTGTGCGTCACGAGGACGCTTCAGAGGATTTTCTCATCAAGCGTCTGATCGGTCTTCCGGGTGAGACAATCATGATTGAGGATGATGGGGTCTTTGTGGATGGAGCGAGATTGAACGAACCATATCTTGCACAGAATACAAAGACCACCTGCCCGCGCAATGAGGACTCCTGCAGCTGGACGTTGCAGGAGGATGAATATTTCGTTTTGGGCGACAACCGGTCCAATTCGCTTGACTCAAGGCATTACGGTCATTTTACAAGCATACAGTTATATGGCAGGATCCAGATTCGTTTGTATCCGTTTCATGCGATAGGGAAGGTGGAATGACATGAGTGAAATACAATATTATCCCGGACATATGGAAAAGACCAAAAGGGAGATCCATGACCGGCTCAACATCATCGACATCGTGTTCGAGATTGTGGATGCGCGGGCGCCTCTTTCCACCCAGCATCCGGATATCACCTCGATCGTACGAAACAAACCCCGTCTGATGCTGATCAACAAGTCCGACCTTGCGGATGAAAAGACGCTCGAAGGGTTTGAGAAGCTTTTCAAGTCCCAAGGATTTGAAACGATCAGGATCAACGCCCGTTCCGGAAAGAACGTCCGGGAGATCCTTCCTGTCGCACGCAGGATGCTTTCGGATGTGTTCGCCAAAGAAAAGAGCAAAGGGCGCATCGACCGTCCGATCAGGGCGCTGATCCTGGGCATTCCGAACGTCGGCAAATCCACATTGATCAACCGCCTTGTCGACAAACGCATCACGAAAGTCGGAGACAGACCGGGGATCACCCGGCATCTTCAAACCATCCGTGCGCACAAGGAATTGGAGCTGTTGGATACACCCGGTGTCCTTCCACCGAAGATCACACCAAAATCCCGGGCTCTGAAACTCGCGCTTCTAGGAGCCATCAAGGACCATCTTGTCCCGCGGGACGAGGTGGTGATCTATGGTTTCGATGTGTTGATGAGACATTACAGGGGCGCTTTCGAAGCGCGTTATGAGATAGCGTTTGACAGTGATGATCCGCTTGAAATCTTCGAAAAGATCGGCCGACGCATAGGGGCCCTCAAAAAGGGCGGCGTCATAGATTATGACAAGGTCATGGACCGCTTCCTGCACGATTTCAGACACCAGCAATTCGGTCGTTTGACCTTGGAGAGGGCCGATGAGGATGTATGAATATGAACTGAGTGCCATGGGAAAAGGGTATCAACGCATCGCTGGATGCGACGAAGTCGGGAGAGGACCGCTTGCGGGGCCATTGGTGGCCGCCGCGGTCGTGCTGGATCCGAAGAGCCGAATTGAGGGTCTGGATGATTCCAAGAAGCTGAGTGTGAAAAAACGGGAAGCGCTAGCTTTGCGCATCAAGGAAGAAGCCGCCGCTTATGCGGTTGTGCATATCACCCCAAGCGAGGTCGACAGGCTCAATGTCTACAAGGCGTCGCAGACTGCGATGAGAAGAGCTTTGTTGAAGCTTGAAGGCGTGGATTATGTGCTGAGTGATGCCATGCCGATCCCGGGGCTCGGTGCACCGGTTGAGTCCATCATCAAAGGCGATAGTAAAAGCGCCTCGATCGCTGCCGCTTCGATACTTGCGAAGGTGAGCAGGGACAATTATATGATGAACCTGGCTGAGGACTATCCCCTTTATGGCTTCGACGAACATAAAGGGTATCCGACCAAGAATCACCTTGAGGCATTAAAGGCCTATGGCGTGATGCCTGAGCACCGCAAAAGCTACGCACCGGTCAGGAAACTCATCATGAAACAGCAAACCCTCGAACTTGGAGAGTGAATGTATGATTGTTAGCAAGCAGGACCTGTTGAAGAAAGATCTTAAAGGCAAGGTCGTCATATTCAAAACCGACACCGTTTATGGCATAGGTGCCCTTTTGAATGATGCCGATGCGGTCGAACGCATTTTTGAGATTAAAAATAGGGACAAAAAGAATCCGCTTGCGGTACTAGTGGGCCATGCCGACGATGCGTACCGTCTCGTGCACGACCCAGAAAGAATCCATCCTCACGTAAGCGAACACTGGCCTGGCGCTTTGACCTTGGTGACGAAAAAAAGTGAAGCGGTGAGCGATGCGGTCACGCGAGGCAAAAAGACAGTGGGCATCAGGATGCCCGATGACACTGATGCTTTGGATATTCTTCGCTGTTTCGGACCCATGGCGGTGACGAGTCTCAACCTATCCAGCGAGCCGCCCGTCCTTAAATACGAGGATGCGCTCAAATTCGAGAAGGTTGTGGACTATGTGGTCGAGGGGGACGATCTGGACTCAGTCGCATCCACCGTCTTTGATGCCGACGAACATAGGACGCTCCGTCAAGGGGCGGTTGTCGTGAATAGTAAACGCTTGTAAGTTTCGCGATTTCTTTGTCTTTTGGTCCGGATTTGATATAATGGGAAAGTAGAAAAATTAAGAGGTGTGCTTATGAAAATTGCAATCGGTTCTGACCATGCAGGGTTTGAACTCAAGGAGAAAGTGCTGCGGCATTTGCAGGAAAAGGGCTGGGACGTCAAGGACTATGGCGCCTACAGTGAAGAGAGCCTGGATTACAACGACGTCGCGATTGAAGTCGCGCACGATGTGCGGGACGGAAAGATGGACCGAGGGATCCTTCTCTGTGGAACAGGCATAGGGATGAGCATCCAGGCGAACAAGGTTGAAGGCATTCGCGCCGCGCATGTGCACGACATGTTCAGCGCACATGACACAAGAAGCCATAACGATTCAAATGTACTTGCGTTCGGTGGCCGTGTCTTAGGTGTCGAACTTGCCAATGGCATCGTCGATGTCTGGCTAAAGACGCCTTTCAGCGGTGATGATCGACACGCCCGCCGTGTGAACAAGCTTACGAATAAAAAATAAGTGAGGCCGGTGGACACCATGGAAGATAGGAAGTTCATCATCAAGCTGCTTGCGATCGCATCTAATTTTGTTTATGAAGCCATCGCGGCCATCTTGGTGGGTTGGCTTATCGGCCGTGGTCTTGACTATTTATTCTCACTTGAAAACGTGTTTGTGATCATACTCATGGTTCTGGGCGCGCTTGCGGCGGTTCGGAACCTTATGGTGCGGGTATACAGATTGGGGGCCAGACGTGATGACTGAAAAAGCATTCGTGAAAACATTCCTTTATGTCTGGATCTATGTGGCGGTCCTGGCGGGTGTTTTTTATTTTGCCTTTGACTATGAGTCCGCCATCAGTTTCTTTCTGGGTTCAGCTGTGAGCGTGATGCTCATGAGCCACAATTATAAACGAACCATGCGTGCCGCGCAGAAGGACCCCGAATCACTCAGGCGTGTCGCAATGGTCAATTATGCATTCAGATACACATTCTATATACTGATTTTGGCCATCGCGTACTTCTCTGATGGCCTCGATATCATCTTCACATTCATCGGATTCCTTTCATTCAAGGTCACCATGCTCTTCAGCATGGCGATTGGAAGAATCCATAAGGAGGGTTCAGACGATGCTTGAATTCTATAGCGGCTTAAGCAGTTCTCTCAGAGCGTCGCTCATTGTGACCGTAGCGCTCGTCATCATTGTCATCCTTCTGGGTCGCAAGGTCGAATCCATGGACCCCAAAGCGCCTATAAAGGGACCGATTTTCATCGTCGTGATGGCCATCGACATGCTGAACAGCTTCGTCGAGGAATTCTATGGAAGCCAATGGCGTCGATTTGCCCCGATTTTGCTTGCATTTCTGCTCTTTTTGGCACTCGCGAACACCGCGAGCCTCTTTGGTCTCTCGACACCCCTTTCGAACATCAATGTCGCACTGGCGTTCAGTTTCATGGCCTTCGCAGTCATCCAGATCTCCGGACTGATTGTCAGAGGTCCGATCAAGAGGATCAAGGATTTATCTTCACCCACTCCGATTCTCTTGCCGTTGAACCTTCTCAGCGAGGTGTCCGCACCGCTTGCGATGGGACTCCGTCTTTTCGGGAACCTCCTTTCAGGCACAGTCATAGGAATCGTGGTGTTCAACCTCTTGAACAACGTCTTCGGCATAGTGGCCACGGCAGCGGTGGTTCACCCGATCTTCAACATTGGCTTCGGTCTGATCCAAGCGTTTGTCTATTTCATGTTATTGCTCGTGTTCCTCTCGATGGCGATCGAAGAACCCGAGGTTTGATGGGAAACAACTAATATCAATATAGATTCTGAAACAACCATAATGGATAACTAGGAGGAAATATCATGGAAGTAGTATTCAATGAAAGTTTTGTAACCGCACTCTCGCTCTTGGGAGCCGGGATTGCGATGGTCGCGGGAATCGGTCCCGGGATTGGACAAGGATTCGCGGCCGGGAAAGCCGTCGAAGCTGTCGGGCGTCAGCCTGAAGCCATCGGTAAGATCACCACAACCATGCTTGTCGGTCAGGCTATGGCCGAGACCACAGGACTCTACGCTCTGATCATCGCATTCGTACTGATCGGACAGTAACCACGCATAATAGAATGGAGGCAGCATGATGGAAGCTGTTGCACAAGCGATCCAAAAGCTCGTCGATATCGCTCTTGGCGTGGAACCGGTCGAGATGGTGATTCAAGTTGCTGCGACTCTCGTGCTCATCGTCGTGGTCAAGAAATTCTTTTGGGACAAGGTCACAGCCTTTCTTGATGAGAGGCGTGAACACATAAACCACGAACTAGAAGAAGCCGCCGCGAAGAGTGAAGAGGCAGAGACCCTCAAGAACGATGCGGAAGAATCTTTGAACGAAGCCCGGGAAGAAGCAAAAAGCATCATCGAAAACGCCAAGACCCAGGCCGAGGACAAAAAGCGCACCATCGTTTCCGAGGCTAAAAAAGAGGCTGAGCAGGTCAAGAAGAACGCCCGCAAGGATCTCGAACAGGAAGTCGAAGTCGCCCGCAATGAATTGCGCGGTGAGATTGTCCAGATTGCGAGCAAGCTCAGTGAAAAGGCGATCAAAAAGCAAATCAGCAAGAAAGTGTATGAACGGTTGCTTGATGAAGCGATCGATGAGGTGCACAAACAATGAGCGCGCTTAGCGAACAATACGCCGTCGCGCTTTTTGAGCTTGCCCAGAACGAAAACATGGCTCATGAGATCGAGGATGCCCTTGATGTTTTCATGGAAAGCCTCGATAAGGAGAGCTATGCGTTCTTTGGCCATCCGGGCATCAAAACGGACAAGAAGAAATCAGTTGTTGAGACACTTGAGATTCCCGGACTTCTTCGGGATTTCCTGTTTTTGATCTTGGACAAGAACCGTTTTGATGAGCTTGCGAACATCCTTGATAGCTACAAAACCATCCGCTCAAATGCGGACAAGGAGATGCGAGTGGTCGCCTACAGCAAAACGCCTCTGAGCCAGAAGCGCATCGAACAGCTCAAGGAAGCTTATGAGAAGAAGTATGACCGCACCGTCATTTTAGAAAACCGCACCGATGAGAATATTGTGGGGGGACTTCGTTTCGAATTTGATGGCAAAGTCATTGATGACACCATCAACAATACCCTCAAACAGTTCAAAAGTCGATTGACAAGATAAGCAGGTGAAAATATGAGCAAAATAAACGCCAACGAGATCAGCGCCCTCATCAAGGAGCAGATCTCCAAATACAGCAAGGAAATCAAAACCGAAAACGTCGGGACCGTCATCAGTGTCGGTGATGGCATCGCTCTCGTGCATGGTCTCGATGAGGCGATGAGCGGAGAACTTGTCGAATTCGAGAATGGTGTCTTTGGTATGGCGCAGAACCTGGAACAGGACCAGGTAGGCGTCATCATTCTTGATGAATCCACAGAAATCAAGGAAGGCGATTCGGCAAAGACCACCGGACGCATTCTTGAAGTGCCTGTCGGAGACGAGATGATCGGCCGGGTCGTCAACCCTCTGGGTTTCCCGATCGACGGCCTTGGAGACATCAATTCAGACGAATACAGACCGCTTGAAGTCAAAGCGCAGGGTGTCATGGCCCGCAAGTCTGTCGAGCAGCCTTTGCAGACAGGCATCAAGGTCCTCGACGCCCTCGTGCCTATCGGACGTGGTCAGCGCGAACTCATCATCGGTGACCGTCAGACCGGTAAGACAGCGATCGCCCTAGATACGATCATCAATCAGAAAGATGAAGATGTCCTGTGCATCTATGTCGCGATCGGTCAGAAGGAATCCACGGTCGCCCAAGTCCAGGAAACCTTGAAGGCTCACGGCGCTATGGAGTACACAACGATTGTCAGCGCCTCTGCGAGCGAGCCCGCCCCATTGCTTTATCTCGCGCCATATGCAGGCGTTTCAATCGGTGAGAAGTTCATGTTCGAAGGGAAGAGTGTGCTCGTGGTCTATGATGATCTTTCGAAACATGCCAACGCTTACCGCGAACTGAGTCTGCTCTTGCGCCGCCCACCAGGACGTGAAGCTTTTCCCGGTGATGTGTTCTACCTTCATTCAAGGCTTCTTGAGCGTGCCGCGAAACTCAACGACGAACTCGGTGGCGGATCGATCACCGCCCTGCCGATCGTCGAGACCAAGGCCGGCGACATCAGTGCCTATATTCCGACCAATGTCATCAGCATCACCGACGGTCAGATTTTCCTTCAAAGCGACCTCTTCTACAAAGGGGTCCGTCCGGCGATCAATGCCGGGCTGAGTGTCTCACGTGTAGGAGGCAGTGCCCAGATCAAAGCCATCAAGAAAGTTTCTGGAACACTGCGCCTCGACCTCGCGTCATTCCGCGAACTTGAAAGCTTCACCCAGTTCGGCAGCGACCTTGATGAAGCCACACGCAAGAAGCTTGACCGTGGTGAGCGCACAGTGGAAATCCTTAAGCAAGGGCTTCACGATGTCATGCCTGTGGAAAAACAGGTCATCAGCATCTATGCCTTGACAAAAGGATACCTCGACGATATCAAGACCGACGATATCAGCCGCTTTGAACAAGGGATGCATGACAGCTTCGAAAGTGACGAGACCGGTGCCAAATGCTTGAAACAGATCAAGGAAAAAGGCACGCTTCCTTCCGAGGAAGACATGAACAAGACCATTGAGAATTACAAGAAGAGCTTTTCCTGATAAGGAGGTGGGACCATGGCGTCCATGCGTGATATAAAACACAGGATCAACGCGACCCAGAAGACTTCACAGATCACCAAAGCGATGCACATGGTCAGTGCATCGAAGCTTCGAAAGGCGGAGCGCAGCATCTATGCGTTCAGACCGCTCGCCAAAAAGCTATCCGGTGTGCTTTCCAATGTTCTTTCGACCGATAAGGACCTGTCCCACCCCATGCTTGAGGGGCGTCCGGTTGAGAAGACTGCGTACATCATCGTTTCATCCGACCGGGGGCTAGCAGGTCCTTATAACAACCGGGTTTTCAAAGCGTTCCAGGCACACATCAAAAAAACCCATGAAACGAGCGATGAATTCCTTGTGATCGCGCTCGGCTTCAAGGCCTATCATTTTGCCAAGCGCAATGGGTATCAGCTTTTGAACGAAGAGGTCATCCAAGTGAGGGATGATGTTCAATTTGTCGATTTCCAGCCCATAAGCGACCAGTTTATCAAGGCCTATCTCTCCGGAGAGGTGGATAAGATTGTGGTCTTTTATAATCAGTACATCAATACCCTCAATCAGAACGTTGAAAAACAAACACTCGTTCCGTTGGAGTACAATCCGTTCGTGAAGACCGACCCTTCCAAAGAGGAAGGCCTCAAAACCATGTATGTCTACGAACCCTCCCCGTCCGGTGTTCTATATCAACTGCTTCCGATGTATGTCGTCAATACCCTTTACGGCATGATCCTTGAATCGAAAGCGAGCGAACACGCTTCCCGTATGACGGCGATGCAGAGTGCGACCGACAATGCGAATGAGCTCATAGACACATTGCAACTTCAATACAACCGCGCGAGACAAGAAGCAATCACTACTGAACTCACCGATATCATCGGCGGTTCTGAAGCGGTGAACTAGAGGAGGAACAGTATGAACAAAGGACAAATCGTACAAGTGATGGGGCCGGTCGTCGATGTTAGATTCGACCAGTTCCTTCCCGAAATACACCACGCCCTACGCATCGACAGGGGTGAGAGCGTCCAGCAAGGCATGCCAAGGACCTTGACGCTGGAGGTATCCTTGCACCTCGGAGACAACGTTGTGCGGACCATCGCCATGGATTCCACCGACGGACTCATACGAGGACAGGAAGTTCTTGATACTGGAGCGCCCATATCGGTGCCTGTGGGTGATGTCACCCTCGGGAGGATCTTCAACATTCTCGGTGAGGAGATCGACGACAAAGAGCCGATCTCGGACGATGTGGAGAGGGATCCGATCCACCGCATCGCCCCTAAACTCGATGAAATCAGCAGTGAGACCGAAATTCTCGAGACCGGCATCAAGGTCGTGGACCTTTTGGCTCCGTATGTCAAGGGCGGTAAAATCGGCCTCTTTGGAGGGGCCGGCGTTGGAAAGACCGTCCTGATACAGGAACTCATCCATAATGTCGCAGAGGAACACGGTGGCATCAGTGTATTTAGCGGAGTCGGCGAAAGGACCCGCGAAGGCAATGATTTGTATCATGAGATGACCGAGTCGGGTGTCATCAACAAGACCGCCATGGTCTTCGGACAAATGAACGAACCACCGGGAGCACGCATGCGAGTAGGGCTCACAGGCCTTACCATGGCGGAGCACTTCCGGGACAAGAAGAAACAGGATGTTCTGTTATTCATCGACAACATCTACCGTTTCACCCAGGCGGGACAGGAAGTCTCCGCGCTGCTTGGACGTATGCCTTCGGCTGTAGGGTATCAGCCGACCCTCGCGACCGAGATGGGCCAGCTCCAGGAACGGATCACTTCGACCAAGGAAGGGTCCATCACGTCGATTCAGGCCGTTTATGTTCCTGCGGACGATTACACGGACCCTGCTCCCGCGACAACGTTCGCGCATCTTGATGCGACCACCAACCTTAGCAGAAAAATCAGTGAGGAAGGGATCTATCCTGCGGTCGACCCGCTAGCATCCACCTCACGCGCACTCGAACCCGCAGTGGTAGGTGAGGAGCATTACAATGTCGCCCGCGAAGTCCAGCGGACCATCCAACGGTACAACGACCTTCTGGACATCATCGCGATTCTCGGAATGGACGAACTTTCAGAAGAGGACAAACTCGTCGTTCACAGGGCCCGCAGGCTCAGGCTTTTCCTTTCGCAGAATTTCCATGTGGCCGAGCAGTTCACTGGCCAAAAGGGTTCCTATGTCCCTGTAGAGGAGACCATCCGAGGATTCAAAGGCATTCTGGACGGCAAATACGATGATCTTCCCGAAGATGCTTTCCGCCTAGTCGGAAGCATCGACGATGTGGTTGAAAAAGCCGAGAAACTCAAGTAGGTGATGATATGAAACTCGTCGTTTTCACCCCTGAGGGGGAACTTTATAATGAGACGCTCGATTATATTGTCGTCAGTTCCAAGAACAATGGTGAATTCGCAATTCTTGACAATCACGCTCCCTTGATATCGTCTATCGATGTGGGGTATGTCAAGATGGTCAAGGGTCATGACCATGTTTACAGCGTCATCATTAACGGCGCTTTGGAAAACAGGGACAGCACAGTCAATATCATCGCCCAGGAAGCGCATATCGGACTCAATAAGGACAGTGCGCTCGAACATCTGAACACGGTACGTAAAGAACGCCTTGAAGAAAACCGAAAACGGACACAGGATTTCCTGAGGGCCGAACGTGAACTCAAGAAGAACATCAGGGAAGCCAAGGCCTCGAAAGATTAGTTTGGCATAGTGATTCTGTGGACTTAGTATTTAAAATCGTATATAATTAAGATGCAAGATAATTTAATAGGAGGCTAATCAATGTCAGAACAAACAAAACTCATGAACCAATACGTCGCGGATTTGGGCGTACTCAATGTGAAGTTTCACAATCTTCATTGGAATGTGGTCGGAGAGCGCTTCAAACCTGTCCACGAGTATGTCGAAACCCTTTATGACATGCTTTTTGAGAATTATGACGAAGTGGCTGAGCGGATGAAGATGCTCGGAGAATATCCATACGCTTCCCTCAAGCGTTATCTGGAAGTCACGAACATCAAGGAATTGGATGAGAGGGATTATCAGATTCCGGAAGTCTACAAGATCCTCAAAGAAGACATTGAATCCTTGAAATCGCTCGCGACAGAGATTCGCAAAATCGCAGACGAAGCTGGAGATTTCGGTACTGTGGCACTTCTCGAAGATCAGGTTGCCGCGTACGACAAAGAACTCTGGTTCATGGCCCAAGCCCTCAAATAATGAAGCCGGAGCGCCCTTTGGGGCGCTCTTTTTTCAAAAGGAGCCGGTGTATGGAGACTTATGATGTTGTGTATTTCGAAACTCTGGATTCCACCAATGACTATATCAAAAATCACATTGACAGCATGCACGACCACACACTTGTGCTTGCGGGAAACCAGACACTAGGAAGAGGCAGAAGGGATAAATCATGGTCAAGCGCACCCGGAATGAATTTCCTCGGGTCGTTTTACAAGGTGAAAAAGCCTGTGGAACCTTACCAGGCCATGATCGAAGGTGTCTTGGCAGCCGTTCTGACCTTGGAGTGTTTTGGGGTGAAACCGTTTATAAAACCGCCTAATGATGTGTATTTCAAAGACAGAAAAGTCGCTGGGATTCTCGCTGAAATCATCCACAGGAAGAAGTGTCATGTCATCGTCGGTATCGGCATAAACGTGAATGAACACAAGGAGAGTCCAGCCATCGCACTATCTGATGTGACCCTCGCCTCACATGATCTGAGCCATGTCACGGAATGTGTAAAACGTAATATGGAAAAGGTCGAATCCATGAGCGCTTCATCGAAACTCGAACTATTCCGAGACAAAATACCATTTGGTCGTATTTATGCACGCAACAAAGAGGTTCATGGCCTATTGGAATCCATAGAGGATTCGTTCACCTGCAAGGTAGTCGGAATTAGGGTGCCCTGCGAATCGTTGACTTTCGAATACAGATGAAGATGCAAAGCGTTCGCAAGAAAAGGTTCGTATATAAACTGTAAAGTTAATACACGAACATTAATCATTAAACACATGAATCAACGCACATATCTAAATGCCGGACGGCTTGATGGTGCGTTTTTTTAATTTGAAAAAACTGATTGAATAACTTTGAAATTCAAACATATAATTGTACACTCATATGTATATTGGTCTTTTAAGAATATTTAGGTAATTTTGAATATCAAAACATATTGACATGCCCATGATAGGCATTTATAATTGTGTCACAAAAGGAGGTTTGTGAAATGTTTGAAAAAGTTAAAGCGGTCATTGTAGAAGAATTGGGTGTAGAAGAGGAAAGTGTCACACCCGAAGCAAGCATCATCGACGATCTGGATGCGGATTCGCTCGATGTGGTCGAACTCGTCATGTCTTTGGAAGAAACCTTTGACATCAAAGTGGACGATGATAAAGTGCAATCTTTACGTACTGTACAAGACGTCGTCGATTATATCGACGCTCACTAACGAATCAATCTGCAGGAATATTAGATATAGAGGTGCGAACCATGAATAATCGCGAACTCAAGACAATCATCAGATTATTTGAGAATTCAACGCTCGAAAGCATGAAATTGGAACGCGAAGATGTCACCATCGAACTGAATAAACCGACACAGAAGTCGGTCTTCGAAAAGGCTGAAGCGTTTCAAACCGCACAGTCGAGCATGCCCGAAACCGAGCAGAAAACCGACAATCAAGAGTCCGTTTTGTCTTCTTCCCATGAACCCATCAAAGCGCCTTTGGTCGGCACATATTATGAGGCGGCAGGTCCTGACCAGCCGCCTTTTGTCCGAGAAAACCAGTTTGTAAAAAAAGGCGATACTGTTTGCATCATTGAAGCGATGAAAGTGATGAATGAGATCACGGCACACAAAGATGGCAAAATTGTGAAGATTCATACCAAGAACGGTGAGATGGTCATGGTGGACCAAATCATCATGGAGATCGAGTGATGTTTCAAAAAATCCTGGTGGCGAACCGTGGCGAGATCGCGGTCAGAATCATACGCTCCTGCAAACAGATGGGCATTGAGACAGTGGCGGTATACAGCACCGCCGACAAGGAATCCCTTCACGTGCATCTTGCCGACGAAGCTGTGTGTGTCGGAGCACCACCGGCCTCACAATCCTATTTGAATATGGAGAATATCGTGAGTGCGGCCATTCATACTGGGGCTGAAGCGATTCATCCTGGGTTCGGTTTTCTTAGCGAGAACGCCAAGTTTGCCGAACTATGCGAATCGTGCGATCTGGCATTCATCGGGCCGTCGTCCAAGACGATCAAGGACATGGGCGATAAATCCCGCGCGAGGACCCTCATGAAAAAAGCGGGGGTCCCGCTTGTGCCTGGAAGCGAGTATGAGGTTTCCTTGGAAGAGGGACGTGCACTGATGCAAGAAGTCGGCCTTCCGCTTCTCATAAAGGCGAGTGCCGGAGGTGGCGGACGCGGCATGCGCATTGTCAAAAACGAAGAGTCTTTCGAGTCCGCTTACAGGGCGGCCAAACAGGAAGCATTAGCCGCTTTCGGCCATGACGGAGTCTATCTGGAAAAACTCATCACCAACCCAAGACACGTCGAAGTGCAGATTCTCGCGGACAAGTATGGGAATACCCTGCATCTTTTCGAGCGGGACTGCAGCATCCAAAGACGCAATCAAAAAGTAGTCGAGGAAGCGCCGTCGAATCTTCAACCTTCCATGCGGACCGCCATGTTCGAGGCCGCCATCAAGGCCTCAAGAGCAGTCGGATATGAAAATGCGGGGACAGTTGAGTTCATTGTGTCCGGAGATTCATTCTATTTCATTGAGATGAATACGCGTATACAAGTCGAACACCCCGTGAGCGAGATGATTACCGGCATGGACCTCATCCGTGAACAGATCAGGGTCGCTTCGGGGGAGAAACTGGAATATAAGCAATCGGACATCACTTTGAGGGGACACGCGATTGAATGCAGGATCAACGCCGAGGACCCCAAGAAGGATTTCCGTCCCTCTCCTGGTCGTGTGGCGTTTCTTCACATCCCGCAAGGACCGGGGGTGCGTTTCGATTCCATGGTCTATACGGATTACGAGATCCCTCCCCATTATGATTCGATGATAGGGAAGCTCATCGTCCATGGAAACACGCGCAAAGAGGCGATCTTGAAAATGCGTGCTGCGCTTGAGGAGTTTATCAGCGAGGGCATTACGACCAATCAATGGTTTCTTTGGATGATCATGAACCATGATGCCTACATGAAGAACGCTGTCGATACCTCCTTCATCGCAGAACACATACAAAGGCTGATCCGTTATGAAACGTGAAATGCTAAAACAGGCGCTAGAGCGGCATAAGCGCATAAGAAAGACCATGAAACAATATGAGCCGGAAATGACAAGGAAAACAAAGAAGCCGGATGTGCCCAAGGGTTTGTATGAACAGTGCCCATCATGCAAATCGAATTTATCCAAGGACGATATCGCCAAGAACGCATATATCTGTCAGAATTGCGGCCATCATTTCCGAATCAGGGCCATTGAACGCATTGCGCTTATGACGGACAAGGACTCATTCATAGAAAAAGGACTTGGCTATATCACTTTGAATCCACTGTTTCAGGAAGATTACGAAGATAAACTTGACCATGCGAGAAAAAAGACCGACCTTGACAACGCCTTTATCTATGGATACGCAAAGATAGAAGGGAATCCGTGTGTCGTCGGTGTGCTCGACAGTTATTTCATGATGGGCAGCATGGGCAGCGTGGTCGGTGAGAAAGTGGTCAAGTGTGCAGAATATGCGATGGTCAAGAGATTACCGCTCATTCTTTTCACCGCTTCAGGTGGAGCCCGCATGCAAGAAGGCATATTCTCCCTCATGCAGATGGCGAAGACAAGTGGTGCGATTCGCAAATTACATGATCAGGGGCTGCTTTATGTGAGTGTGCTCACGCATCCGACTACAGGCGGGGTCAGTGCATCGTTTGCGATGCTTGGAGACATTCACCTTGCCGAACCCAAAGCGCTGATCGGATTCGCGGGACCCAGGGTGATCGAACAAACCATCAAGGAGACCCTTCCAGAAGGGTTTCAGCGTGCGGAGTTCCTAGAAAGAAAAGGGATGGTCGACAAGGTGGTTCACAGGAAAAACCTAAAAAGAACGCTCGCGACCATCCTCAGGATGCATGACGACAGGAGGACTGCCTGATGGACATACTGCAAAAAGAGAAGAAGCTTGAAAGACTTGAGAGTGAACTCGGACGTCTTGATGACCCTGAAGCGAAGAGGAACATCCAAGCCACGATTGACGAGACGAAAAAAGAAGCGATGCGTCATCTGGATGCATGGGACCGTGTCCTGCTTGCGAGACATGCGGAACGTCCGACTTTCAAGGAAGTGATCAAGGGTGTGTTCGATGAATTCATTGAATTTCACGGGGACCGGTTATACGGGGATGACCAAGCCATCTCAGGGGGCATCGCAATGCTCGAAGGACGGGCCATCACTGTCATCGGACATCAAAAAGGACACGACACTTCAGAGAACATCAAACTCAATTTCGGCATGGCCCATCCGGAAGGGTACCGAAAGGCTTTGAGACTGATGCGGCAAGCGGAGAAGTTCAACCGCCCCATCGTGACATTCATCGACACCCCCGGTGCGTATCCCGGCATCGGCGCCGAGGAAAGGGGACAGAGCGAGGCCATCGCCAGGAACCTTTTTGAGATGAGCCAGTTCTCCGTGCCGATCATCACGTTCATCATAGGAGAAGGGGGAAGCGGTGGTGCGCTCGCGATCGGTTACGCCAACAAGGTGTATATGCTTGAGAACAGCATATATTCGATTTTGAGTCCTGAAGGGTATGCGAGCATACTCTGGAAAGATTCCAAGAAACATAAAAAAGCTGCGGAAGTCATGAAACTCACAAGTTATGACCTCAAGGAGCTTGCGATTGCGGACGGTATCGTCAAAGAACCGCCGCTTGGCGCACACAGGGATGAAAAAACCACGTATGAGGCCATTAGAACCACGGTTTTTGAGGCCCTTGAGCCGTATGAAAACATGAGCGCCTATGAAATCCGGACGGAGCGGTATTCGAAATACCGGAACACCGGATTCTTCCAGCGCTTCAACTACGAGAATCTGAAAGGGGTCTTTTGATGTATCATTCAAACATTAGAGGGATAGGGTCTTATGTTCCGGATAATCCAGTGAGCAATGCGGCGATGGAGACACTAGTCGAGACATCGGATGAATGGATCCGTTCAAGGACCGGCATAGAATCCAGGCGTATCACCATCGATGAAAACACTTCTGACCTCGCCTATCAAGCGAGCGTGAGCGCTCTTGAAGATGCAGGCCTTGAGGCGGAAGCGCTGGATATGATCATTGTGGCGAGCGTGAGCGGGGATTACATCTTCCCGGGTGTATCGCAACTCCTGCAAAAAAAGTTGGGATGCAGGACCGTGCCGGCCTTCGACCTCAATGCCGCATGTACAGGATTCGTGTACGCCATGGAACTGGCAAACACCATGATTGCGGCTGGAAAATATGAACACATACTGATCGTTGGCGCTGAGGCGCTCACCAAGCTCACTGATTTCACGGATAGAAACACATGTGTGCTCTTCGGAGACGGAGCGGGCGCCTTTGTGATGTCACGTTCCCAAGAAGCGGGAGTCTTGAGTGTCATCACCCATAGCGATGGCGATATTGATGGTCGGCTCAAGCTTGAAGGGTATCCGGTGAAAAAAGACTATGAGACGCCGCAACGCCCCCTGCCTTTCATCAAGATGGACGGCACTGAGATCTTCAAGTTCGCCACAAGCGTGTTCCCATCCGTCCTTCAGGAACTCATGGAAAAGACCAACCTGACACTCCCCGATATCGATCTCATCGTTCCCCATCAAGCGAACAAGAGGATCATCGACAAGGTGTCCAAGATCCTCGGATATCCGAAAGAACGCATGTATATGAACATATCGAAATACGGCAACACTTCGGCCGCAAGCATTCCGATCGCAGTCGATGAGGCGGTACGTGACAAGTCACTGAAACGGGGAGACAAATTTGCGATTGCGGCATTCGGTGGCGGTCTCACATGGGGAGGTGCGATCATTGAGTATTAAGCAAGAGCCCTTACGCAACATCACCACTTTGATCGGAACACGATATCCCTTCATACAAGGCGGCATGGCCGGCATCTCCGATCACCGCCTTGCGGCCGCTGTATCGAATGCGGGCGGCCTTGGTGTCATTGCGAGCGGCGGCTGGTCAATCTCGAGAATCAAAATGGAGATACAAAAAGCCAAGGCGATGACCGACAAGCCCATCGGACTCAATATCATGTTGATGCATCCGAAGAAGGAAGCCATCGCCGAATTAGCCGTGAGTGAAGGTGTGGATGTCATCACCACTGGCGCCGGCAATCCCAACCCGTTCATGGATGCTTGGAAAAAGGCGGGTATCACAGTGATCCCTGTTGTTCCGAGTGTCGCGCTTGCGAAACGTGTCGAGCGGTATGGTGCGGACGCTGTGATTGTCGAGGGAAGTGAAGCTGGAGGACACATCGGTGAGGCCACCACGTTCGCCTTGGTGCCTCAAGTCGCTGATGCGGTGGACATACCTGTCATAGCGGCTGGAGGCATTGCGGACCATCGTGGTGTGGACGCGGCTTTCTCGCTCGGCGCAAAAGGCGTGCAGGTAGGGACCGCACTGCTCGTCAGCCTGGAATGTCCGGTCCATGACAACTACAAAGAAAAGATTGTCAAGGCAAAAGACACGGACACCGTAGTGACTGGACGTGAAATGAAAACACCTGTCCGGGTGCTCAAAAACAAGATGGCCATGCAGTATCTGAGATTGAGCAAGGACCAGTGCGACCGCGAGGAACTTGAAACGCTCACACTGGGGTCTTTGGGCCGGGCCATCGAGGACGGCGACAAGGACAAGGGTTCGTTCATGGCCGGTCAGGTAGCCGGTTTGATTAAACGTACAAGTCCGACCGAAGATATTGTGCGGTCCATGTTCGAATCATCACGTCTGCTTGGAGGTGGATATCTTTGAAAAGGGCCATTCTCTTTCCCGGCCAGGGGTCGCAACACCCGGGCATGGGACAATCGCTCTACGAAGAACACGCAATCTTCAAAGAAATGGTGGAAGAAGCCAATCGGCTCCTTCCATACGACCTCAGGACCATCATGTTCGAGTCTGAGGAAGTGCACAAGACCCGATACGCCCAACCCGCCCTCTATGTGATGGGGTGTGCGCTTTATGAGATGTTCAAGGAAGAAGGGGTCGCTTTCGACATCGTGGCCGGTCTTTCCATAGGGGAATATGCGGCGCTTTATGCACGGGGCGTCTACGATTTCACTACAGGACTCGATATCGTCGAACATAGGGCCCATTATATGCAAGAGGCCGCACAAGCGCATGAGACGACCATGCTCGCAATGCGGACGGACATCTTCAATGCAAAGAAAATAATAGAGAACGAGAAAGACGTCTACATATCAAACCACAATCTGAAAAACCAGGTGGTTCTTGCCGGTTCAAAGGACGCTGTGGCTGCCATCCAGTCGAAGGGGGAGACTTACGGTGTAAAGAGGATGATACCGCTCAATACGAGCGGAGCATTCCACACCCCTTTCATGGATGCCGCACGGGACAGGTTCAAGACTTACTTGGATGCTGTGGCATTCAACGAACCGCAAAAAGGGCTTTATCTCAACCGGACCGGACGGGCGTACGATGGAGGATTGAAAACGCACATGATCGAACAGATGACCCACACCGTACTGTTCGCACCGATGCTGGAGGCCATGCTTTCTGATGGGATGAATATGTCGGTGGAAGCCGGACCTGGAAAGACATTGAGCAGCTTTGTGAAGAAAACCGACAGAAGCGTCACCACATTGACACTCGAAAACAGCTCATCCTTCGAGTCGATATGTGAAAAGATTAGGAGTGAAAATCATGCCTGAAACCCGCACAGTCATCATCACCGGTGCAACCGGTGGCATAGGGAAAGCCGTTGTGAAACGTTTCGCCTTGGAAAAGGACAACATCGTCATACATTACAGTTCGAATCATGAGGCTGCGAAGGCCCTTGAAAAAATGGTCACCGAGCTTGGAGGCCATGCTCTTTGCATTCAAGCGGATGTACGTGATTATGAGGCCACGAAGTCACTTGTGCAAAAAACCTTGGATTGGACAGGGCGCATCGATGTGCTTGTGAACAATGCAGGCATCACCAAGGACCAGCTTATGTTGAGAATGCAGGAGGCAGACTTTGATGATGTTGTCGATGTCAACCTCAAAGGGACTTGGAACATGTGCAAGCATGTCACAAGGCCGATGTTCAAACAAAAGAATGGCCGTATCATCAATGTTTCGAGTGTCATCGGTCTCATGGGCAATGCGGGACAAGCGAATTATGCCGCTTCAAAGGCCGGCCTTTCCGGCCTGAGCAAATCCTTGGCCAAGGAATATGGTAAGAAGAACGTGACCGTGAATGTGGTCGCGCCGGGCTTCATCGAGACGGCTATGACCAAGGACCTCGATCCTGAATTGAAAAAGACCTACCTGTCAAACGTGCCATTGAATCGAGGGGGTAAGCCCAGCGAAGTGGCTGACCTCATCCATTTCCTCGCGTCTTCGAAAGCGGGCTATATCAACGGTGAAACAGTGTCAATCAACGGGGGGATGTACTGATGAAACGCAGAGTGGTCATCACAGGCATGGGGACAGTCAATCCTCTTGGCAATTCAGTGAAGGACAGTTGGAAAGCAGCCAAAGAAGGACAAAACGGCATTGGAAAAATCACCAGAATCGACACTTCCGACCTTGGAGTACACATCGCTGGAGAAGTAAGGGAGGAGGGGTTGGATTTTCTTTCGAAAAAAGAGAAACGCCGCCTCGACCGGTTCACCCAGCTTGCTTTATTGAGTACACACGAGGCCATCACGGAGTCGGGGTTGACGGATGTGATGGATGACCCTTACCGGGTGGGAACCTATTTCTCCAGCGGCATCGGAGGCCTTGAAACCATCGCCGAACAGAATGAACGGGGTTTGTCGAAAGGGTATGGAAGGATCTCGCCCTTCTTCATACCGATGTCCATCATCAATATCGCGGCTGGGCAGATAGCCATAAAATACGGTTTCAAGGGACCTAGCCTTTCCAATGTGACCGCCTGCGCCAGCGCCACCAACTCCATCGGCGAGGCGTTTCGTGCTATCAGGGATGGATATGTGGATTATGCGGTAAGCGGAGGAAGCGAGGCCTCGATCACAAAACTCGGGCTGAGCGGTTTCAAGGTCATGCAGGCTTTGAGCGATTCCGATGACCCCGAGAACGCCTCGCGCCCCTTTGATAAAAACAGGTCAGGCTTCGTCATGGGTGAAGGATCGGCCACCCTGGTCCTGGAGACCCTTGATTCCGCACTTGCGCGAGACGCCCATATATACGGGGAAATCATCGGATACGCCACCACCTCCGATGCGGTCCACATCACCGCGCCTGATGCTCAGGGCGAAGGCGCCATGCACGCCATGCGTCTCGCACTCGAGGATGCGGATATCAGTTTTGACAAAATTGACCATATCAATGCGCACGGAACATCAACCCCTCTCAACGATAAAGTGGAGTCCATCGCCATAAGGAGGCTTTTCAAAGATCATGCCGACAAGATCTCAGTCGCTTCGACGAAGTCGATGACCGGTCATCTGCTCGGTGCTAGCGGTGCGGTCGAATCGGTGTTCACCGTGCAGGCTTCAATCGAGGACTTCGTGCCACCCACCATTCACTATGAAACGATTGATGAAGCGTGCGATTTGGATTATACTGTCAATGAGGGAAGAGAGAGGACTGTGGAATATGCTCTCAACAACTCCTTCGGTTTTGGCGGACACAACGCCAGCCTAGTATTCAAAAAATGGAGGGAACAGGATGTTGAACAGTGACGAGATCAAAAAGATCATTCCCCATCGATATCCGATGCTGCTTGTGGACAGGGTCGTGTCCCTTGAAGAGGGGAAAAAAGTTCACGCACGCAAGAATGTGACGAGCAACGAACCTTTCTTTCAGGGACATTTCCCTGCAGAACAAGTGATGCCGGGCGTGCTCATCATAGAGTCGCTGGCACAAGCAGGAGCGGTAGCGCTTTTGAAGCATCCGGATTTCAAGGGTCGAACGGCCTATTTCGCAGGCATAGACAAAGCACGGTTCAAGCACAAGGTCACACCCGGTGACATCCTTGATCTGCACGTCGAGATCACAAGGTTGAAAGGCCCGATCGGTAAAGGTCAGGCGCACGCTTACGTCGGGGACACGCTTGCGGCGAGCGCCGAGATCACATTCGCCATCGGTTCATGAAAAAAGAAGGCCAATCACAAGGGTGAATGGCCTTCTTTTTGGACGAATGGTCATCCTGTGCTTCCAAAACCGCCGTTCCTGGTATTGGAGGAACAGTCATCTTGCGTCAAGAGATATTTTTCAAAAATACCTTGAGCGATCCTCGTCCCTCTTTGGATGGTCACGGGGCTTGAGGTGAAATTGTAAAGCTGGATGAATATCGCCCCATCGTTTTTGTCGTTGCCATAGTAGTCGCTGTCGATGATGCCGACATTGTTCGGGATGGTGAGTCCAAACTTCTTCGGAAGAGAGCTTCGGGGATATATCTTAAGGACTTCGTCATGGTTCATGTAGGCTTTGACACCTGTTTTTGCGAGCCCGATCTCTCCGGGGGGAAGTGTCAGGTCCTCCCAAACTTCAAAATCGTATCCTGCGCTCCCTTTGGTGCTCCTTAGTGGCAAGTTGACATTCTTATAGCCTTGAGCGGGTTGGAATCCACGCATGTTATCTCTCCTCGTATAATGGCTTGCTTCATCATTATAGCATATTTATCGACTTGTCTTGACATTTCTCAGGCATAATCATACACTGAAAGTAGAGGTTTAGGTGTGACAACCTAACAGGGAATCGGGTGAGAGTCCCGAGCTGTCCCAGCAACCGTAATACGGACGAAATGCATGAAACCACTGCGAAAGCGGGAAGGTGCAAAGTAGGGTGATGTTAAGCCGGTAGACCTACCTAGACCTGCACTGTTTACACTCCTGGGTATGAGTTGTAACAATCCGCTATCGCCTTTCATTTACTTAATCATAGTGTATCCCGATGATAATCTAAAGGCCCGTAGTCGATTGTTTAGCCATCCAGGAGGATGGTTTTTTTATTGCATACATTATATTAGGAGGCTTTTAGAGATGAAAAAACTATTCTCCATTTTAACTGTCGTTGTCATTTTCACAATGCTTTTTGGTTGCGGTTTTGAAGAGTCGAATAGCGAGGAATACGATTATGACGCACTTGTACAACGCATCAATGAACTTGAGGACACTGTAAGCGACCAACGTGAGAACATGCAAGACATGGAATCCATGATTGCGACAATGGAAAATCACATCAATGAGGACAGGGTGGTCTTCACCGTCGATACGGGGGAAGCCACCTTGGCTCGTACAGTGCCTTATATGGAAACTGCCGACCTTGATGCATTCGAATTGCTCGGCCTCGCCTATGACATCGAGTATGAGGAATCGGATTTCGGTATCCTTATCGAAGGCATTGAATCCCTGCAAGCCCAACAAGGGAGTTTCATCGCGATCTCTAAAAACGGTTCGATGATCGAAACCAGTCTTGCGGAAGCTTCATTTGAAGGCGGGGACCACTTTCATTTCGAACTTCAGTGGTGGGACGAAACCCTTGAAGCGGTGGATCATAGCATAGAGCTGTTCATGGAACACCAAGCGGATGATCTGCTTGAAGCCGGGAACTTCCATGTGGCCTTGGGACTTCACCACCTTGGATATGACGACATGCTGCAAACTCTTGATATGCCTGATCCGGGTGAGGAAGCCGGGGTCGGAGCACTGATTGAAGCGATATTCGTCCAGGAGGTGATGGGTGAGGACGCTTCTGATCTCAGGGACCGTCTGGCAAAAGAGGCTGCGACCGGCCATGCCTACTCAGCTTCACAGACGTATCTCGCCTTGGAAACCGGAGACATCGGCGACTATGATGGGTTCGCGAGTGATTTTAAGGCACTTCTTGATGACTTTGAATGGTCCGAGGCGGATAATGATACCATCAGCATGGTGCTGCTCGCGCTCACCGTTATGGATGACTCCGAGTATGACGACTTGTCCGCTAATATTGTAGATCACTTGAAAGATCACGCCTATGATAACGAATACGGAGACAACCCAGCGACATTCGCCTCGATCGTCACGGCTTTGACGGGCGCAGAGGAAGACGTGACAGAGGAACCATACGTAAAAGACGGGGAGAATGTGGTCGAGCACCTTCTGGCTTACCGGACCGAAGACGGGGCCTTCCTGCATTCATTGGATGATGAGGAACCTGATTTGATGTTCTCCACACCGCAAGCCTTCTTGGCGCTCGCGGCCTATCAGGCCAGTCTGAATAGCGGAACCTTCTCCCACCCGTACAGTGTTGATTGACCATGAGCCTTACTCATAGGATAGTCTATACTGTGGTTGTGGTGGGGTTGATTCTCCTTGCCCTCACATGGATCACCGCGCCCTTCTCGGATGCAGAGGGAGAACTGGATTTCATGCTTTATGATGAAGAGGAAACCCTAATCATCGATGAAACCTATCGTTTTTATGAGGGCGATACACTGTTTGCGATCATCGACAGACACCACGACACTGTCTGTGCCGACAGGTCCTATGATCCCGATCCCAGCTGTGATGCGACTTTCGGGGATTATGGACGCGTTCTGCTTGGAATAGACGAGGTCCTGACGGACTGGTCCAACACGTTTTTGTATTTGGAGATAAACGGTTCGAAAGCCGAATACGGTGTTGACAATATCCCGCTTGAAGACGGCGGTGAATACGTGTTCCGTCATGAAAGCGCTGATTGAAAGGAAGGATATCCATGCCACTTAAAAGAATGATCATGATTGCGATGTCCATCACCATTCTTTTTGCTCAAAAACAAATGCTCATGTTCTTGCCCAACATTCAGTTGACCACTGTGTTGATCCTTCTTTTCGTGACCCTCTTCACTTTCAGGGAGAGCGTCCTCATCATTGTGGGCTATGTGCTGCTTGACAGTCTTTTCATATGGGGATTCAACCCGATATACACCCCGGCCATGCTGATTGCATGGACACTCATACCGGTTTTGTGGCATACAGTCCTGAACCGCACATTAAATGTCAGAACCCTGGCTTTTTTCGGGCTCTTTTTCGGTTTTCTTTACGGCTGGGTGTTCATCCCCTTCACCATGATTCAAGTGGGCATATTCGACATCCGACCTTACCTGATCGCCGACCTGCCTTTCGAACTGCTGATGGCAGGAAGCAACTTCGTCACCATCCTCTGGCTATATGAGCCGCTCTATGCGGTTTTCAAACGTGAAATGCCCATACTCAGCCGAGAAAGTCTCACCACAGATAAAAACCTCTGAATTTGAGCATATTATCCTTGCCCTTTCAAGGTTTTTTTGGTAGACTATGACATGCCGTAAAATACACACACAAGATGAGCGTGTCTTTGAAGAGCCCCGTGTCGGGGTGGAAGACGCGTGAAGACGTTTGTGGAGGCCAATCAAAAAATATTAGGAGGAAACAGCTTTATGGCAGTAATCGCAATGAAGAAACTTTTGGAATCAGGGGTGCATTTCGGACACCAGACAAGACGCTGGAACCCGAAGATGGGAAAATACATCTACACCCGCCGCAACAACATCCACATCATCGACCTGCAACAAACGGTCGGATTCATCGAGACAGCCTATAAGAATTTTTTGGAAATCGGTAAAGAAGGCGGAAAAGTCCTTTTTGTCGGAACCAAGAAACAAGGTAAGGAATCCATTAAGGAAGAAGCTACACGCGCAGGACATTACTATGTGTCGGAACGTTGGCTGGGTGGGACTCTCACCAACTTCAAGACCATCCGCAAGAGCATCCGCCGTCTGCACAGCATCCGCGCTTGGCAAAAAGACGGCACGTTTGAGCGTCTTCCCAAAAAAGAAACCGTCGAACTCACGAAAGAACTTGATCGCCTCGAGAAATTCCTCGGTGGCATCCAGGATATGCGTACCCTTCCGGACGCGGTGTTCATCGTCGACCCACGCAAGGAACACAACGCCATCCGCGAAGCGCGCAAACTCAACATCCCGATCTACGCCATGGTCGACACAAATTGCGACCCGGACGAGATCGACTACATCATCCCCGCGAACGATGACGCCATCCGCTCCATCCGCGTCATTGTCAGCAAAATGGCCGATGCATTGATTGAAGGGGCAGGCGGCGTATCCAAAGAAGAACAGGCAGAACAGCAAGCCAAACCTGAACAAACCGCCAAACCTGAAGAAAAAGCGAAGCCGCAACAAAAAGAACAGCGCAAAACCCCGACCCGCGAAGAAATGAAGAAAGCTATGGATTCCAGCCCGCAAAAAGCGAAAAAGGAATCCGCGACCCAAAAGGACACCACTTCGAAACCCAAAGCTGAAAAAACCGAATCGCCGAAGCCTGAGAAGGCTAAAGCGGCGCCTAAATCCGAAACGGCTCCAGAAAAAGCTCAAAGTGATGACCTTGAGAGCAAAACAGTCGCAGAGCTCAAAGAGATTGCCAAAGAACGTGGCATGACTGGGTACTCAAAACTGAAAAAAGCTGAACTCATCGAGGCTTTGAGAAAATAAAAGAGAGCTTTTCAAGCTCTCTTTTTTCTAAAAACACGGGGTTTATATTTTAAACGCCCCGGGTATGTGTTAAAATTAAATCGATAGAATATTAGGAGGAATCATATATGGCAGTAGATGCAAAAGCAGTCAAAACATTGCGCGAACAGACAGGCGCAGGCATTCTGGATTGTAAGAAAGCTCTTCAGGAAACCGAGGGAGATCTCGATAAGGCCGCTCAATACTTGCGTGAGAAGGGCATTTCCAAAGCGGAGAAAAAGGCTTCCAGAATCGCTGCGGAAGGCTTGACCAACGTCGTCACCAAAGACAATACCGCGGTCATTTATGAATTGAACGCTGAAACGGACTTTGTCGCCAAGAATGATACATTCAAAGCGCTTCTTCAAAGAGTCGGCGATACCGTTGTCAATTCTGATGCGAAGAATCTTGACGATGCTTTCGCACTTGAGATGGACGGAAAACCGATGGACGTGGCCATCAAGGAGGCTAGCGCCAAAATCGGTGAAAAGCTCACCCTTAGACGGTTGTCTGTTTTCGAAAAGACGGATTCCCAGAATTTCGGAGCGTATGTGCACATGGGCGGGAAGATCTCGACACTCGCCATCATCGAAGGCGGCGATGAGGCTACCGCGCGCGACATCGCGATGCATGTCGCGGCCATCAACCCCCGTTATCTGGACCAGGATGAAATCAGTGAGGAAGTCATCAAGGAAGAAAGAACCGTTCTTAGAAATGAAGCCCTTAATGAAGGCAAACCTGAACACATTGTCGACAAGATGGTGGAAGGCCGCCTGAACAAATTCCTAAAAGAAATCTGCCTAGTCAATCAACCTTTTGTCAAGAATCCTGACCAGACGGTCAAGGCCTTTGCTTCCGAGAAGGGTGCTGAAATCCTGAAATTCGAACGCTTGGAAGTCGGCGAAGGGATCGAGAAACGCAGCGACGACTTTGCGGATGAAGTCAAAGCGCAAATGAAGGGATAAAGCATTCATCATGATTACTGATCAGGACACGGCTGTGTCCTGGTTTTGTAAGATAAGGGGAGAAATCAATGCAGCAGAAAAAACGATTGATCATCAAATTGAGCGGAGAAGCACTCACCGGTGATAATTGCCGGAGCATCGACCCTCTCAGGGTCAAGGCGATTGCCGAAGAGATCAAGGCCGCTCACGATGTGGGCACTTTCGAGATCGGCGTGATTGTCGGTGGCGGAAACATCTGGAGAGGCAAGACGGCAAGCGAGATGGGCATGGAACGAAGCAGTGCCGATTACATGGGCATGATTGCGACCATCATGAACGCGTTGGCGCTTCAAAACGGCCTCGAGGGCCTAGGGCTCGAGACCCGTACGATGACTAGTCTAAACATACCGCAGGTCGCGGAGCCCTATATCCGGCGCAAAGCGCTCCATCATCTGGAGAAGGGGACCATAGTCATTTTCGGAGGGGGTACGGGCAACCCGTATTTCAGCACCGATACCACAAGCGCATTGCGCGCGGCCGAACTGGGTGCGAAGACCATCCTCATGGCCAAGAACGGCACAGATGGCGTATACGACAAGGATCCCAAATCCAATAATGATGCGAAGCGATTCGCGGACCTTACGCATCATCAAGTGCTCGAGGAACGCCTCGAAGTCATGGATTCCACAGCCGCGGCATTGTGCAAGGACAACAATATCGAGATTGTTGTATTCGACATGAATATCAAGGGTAACATCAAGCGCGCTGCGCTCGGTGAAAAAATTGGAACAGTCATCCATTAGGAGGAAATGTTATGATTGATGAGATTATGATGGAAGCAGAAGAGAACATGGAACAAGCGCTCGACAGTCTGCATTACGAATTCGCTCGTGTCCGCACAGGACGTGCGAACCCCAACATGCTTGACGTCGTCCGTGTGGATTACTACGGTGCCATGACACCCCTGAACCAACTTGCAAATGTATCTTCCCCCGAAGCGAATCAGCTGCTTGTGAAACCATATGATAAAACTGCCATCAAAGATATTGAAAAAGCGATCAACGCTGCGAACCTCGGGGTCAATCCGAGTAACGAAGGGGAACAGATCCGCATTGTATTACCCGCGCTTAACGAGGAGCGTCGCAAGGAATTGACCAAGCAAGTCAAAAAAATGGCGGAAGACGCCAAGGTCAAAATCAGGAACGCCCGTCGTGAAGCCAAGGATGCAATCAAGAAGCTTGAGAAGAATGGAGACATCAGCGAGGATGAATCGGAAGGTCAGCTAGAGGACCTTCAGAAACTCACCGACTCCTATGTCGATAAAGTTGACCAGTCACTCAACACCAAGGAAAAGGATCTTCTTGAAGTGTGATTCAGACCCCCGGTCACGGGGGTCTTTTTTGTAATTCCAGAGGTCATGTGATAGATTAAACAGAAAGATTATTGTATAATAAGGCCCGTAGACTTAAGCGAGAGGTGTAAACATGGCTTTGAAAAAGAGGATTATGAACCGTCCCATGCCCAAACACGTGGCCATCATACTTGATGGGAACGGACGTTGGGCCAGAAGAAGGGGCAGAGAGAGAACCTATGGTCACGAAAAAGGGGCGCTGAACATCAAGACGGTCGCCCTCGAAGCCAACCGCCTGGGCATCGAAGTGCTCAGCGTCTACGCTTTCAGCACCGAAAACTGGAAGCGTCCCGAGGATGAGACCGGTTTTCTGATGAAGTTGCCGAAACGTTTTGAAGAGTCTTATCGTGATGATTTCAAGGAGAACGACATCCGCGTCGTCTTCAGTGGCAGAAGGGACAGGATTGGTGAAGAGAATCGCAAGTTCATGGAAGAAAGCGAAGAGAAAACAAAGGATAGAAAAGGCCTCACCGTGAATATATGCTTCGATTATGGGGGCAGAACAGAAATCGTCAGCGCCGCCCGCGACATTGCGGAAAAAGTCAAAAACGACTCCCTTGCTGTCGAATCTATCAATGAAGAGACCTTTGCACAGCATTTGTACCATCCCGAATTGCCGCCTGTCGATTTGCTCATACGCACGAGTGGTGCTCAAAGATTGAGCAATTACATGCTTTGGCAAGTGTCTTACGCCGAATTCTATTTCACTAGGACACATTGGCCGGCGTTCAACGAGAAAGAACTTCGCAAAGCGATTGATGATTTTCAAAAACGAGACAGGAAATTCGGTGGTCTCAAAATCAAGAAAGGATGACGGCATGAAAGAGAGAGTGAGAACCGGTTTGATTCTTGCGGTTTTGCTGATTCCGCTGCTTTTTGTACCGGCCATGTTTTTTCATGCGTTCATTGCTGTCCTTGTTGTGCTCTCGGCACGGGAACTCACGAACGTGAGTGTGCTTGATAAGGAAGTCAGACCGGTCGCCTTTTTATATCTCGGAGGCTGGGCCGTTCTCTTGTACGCATCGTTTTTGGCTGCCTATCTAGGGTATCTGGATGCCCTTTGGGTCTTCTCCCTTGTGGTCGGCGTTTTTTTGAGCGGTGTCGCCTTGGTGGTCTTCAATGTCTTCAGCTATGAACAACTGACCCGCCTTTTTTTGAGCATACTCTACATCGGTCTTACGTTCTTTTCGATCAGTTTTCTCAGGACCATCGGATTGAGCGCTTTGATATTCCTGCTTATTTTGTCCATGTTCACAGACGTTTTCGCCTATTTTGTGGGGATGAAATTCGGCAAGACCAAACTGGCGCCACTCATAAGTCCTAAAAAGACAGTGGAAGGATTCCTGGGCGGCACCCTTGTCGCAGCCATTTCGGCCAGCGTGTTCGCCCATATGACGGAACTTTACACATTCGCCGGCCCCTTGCCGATTCTTCTTGCGTTCCTGGTCGCCTGGTTTGTCGCTATGAGTGCTCAGGTCGGTGATCTGTTCGCATCCAGCATGAAACGCTATTATGGCATCAAGGACTTCTCGTCACTTCTTCCGGGTCATGGTGGTGTGCTGGACCGGCTTGATTCCACTTTGTTCGCCGGGTTGGTACTCACTTTGGCGTTCTTGATTTATGGGGGAATCTGATCATGAAAAGGATTCAACTGCTCGGAGCCACTGGAAGCATCGGCCGGCAGACACTTGATATTGTTGAAGAATTTCCGCAATCCTTCGCCGTTACGGCCATTACTGCCCACGACAACATCGAGGTGGTCCTGGACATCATGCGAAAGCATACAGTCTCCACTGTCGTCATGGCAAAAAGGCATCGGGACACGGTTTTAAAAGCCAATCCGGATGTCGGGTTCTTCGCCCTTGAGGATGATGGTTTGACACGTCTTGTCAATGAGGACGAAGATGCTGTCGTGCTGAACGCCCTGGTGGGAAGCGTGGGGCTCCCCCCTACACTTGCAGCCATCGAATGTGGCAAGGATGTCCTCCTCGCCAACAAGGAATCATTGGTGGCGGGCGGTCCTCTCATAAAAGAGGCACTCAAACATTCGTCTTCCTCACTCATTCCCATCGACAGCGAGCATTCAGCGTTGAAGGAATGCATGCATGAAAGACGCCCTGAAGAGGTTGAACGCATGGTCATCACGGCATCCGGTGGAAGTTTTCGGGATTTATCCAAAGAGGCGCTTGACGAAGTCACGGTGGATGAGGCTCTCAATCACCCGAATTGGGCCATGGGGGCCAAGATCACCATCGACAGCGCGACCATGATGAACAAGGTGTTTGAAGTGATCGAGGCCCATTACCTTTTTGACATGCCCTATGAGAAAATCGAGGCCATCATTCACCGTCAAAGCCAGGTCCATGCACTCGTGCAATTCAAGGACGGCAATGTCCTTGCCCATCTCGGTCCGGCTGATATGCGTATTCCCATCCTTTCGGCCCTGCAAGATAAAAAGACCCACAGATACCGAACCCTTTTCGATCTGACGAAAATCGGAAGGTTGGAGTTCGAAGCCATCGACAGGGAACGCTTCTCGCTTTTCGACCTTGGAATGGCTGTCGCCCGTCAAGGCGGCATCCATCCCGTGACGATGAACGCAGCCAATGAGGCTGCGGTAGAGCGTTTTTTGAAAGGGTCGATCGGTTTCAATGATATAGAAGACCTAATCAAGAGAGCACTTGACCATTTTGAGAATCACAAGCATTTGACGCTTGAAACCATATTGAAACATGAAAGCGCCGTTAAGGCGTTCGTACATAGACTATCTTAAAGAAGGTGTCATCATGGTATTAATCAACATACTCGTATTCCTATTCGTCCTTGGACTTGTCATAGTCATCCACGAACTCGGACATTTCATCATGGCCCGCAAGGCGGGCATTCTTTGTCATGAATTCTCTCTAGGCATGGGGCCCATCCTCTACAGCAAGAAAAAGGGGGAGACCCTTTATGCCGTGCGCGCCATACCCATCGGTGGTTTTGTCATGATGGCGGGTGAGGAAGTCAACGACGATATGATTTCGGTGGATAAGACCATCGCGATTCGCAAGAACCGTTCCGGAAAGATCGAGGATATCATCATCGATCCCGAGAAGACCCCGAGCGATGATGCCGAACGCATCACCGTGGAGTCATTCGAGCTGAACGGGGATGAAGCGGACCTCCATATCAACCACATTCCAGTGGAAACCAGGGCGCATTATGTTTTCAAGGACAAACGCATACAGATTGCGCCGGAGAACCGCAGGTTCGATTCAAAGAGTGTCTTTGCTAGATTCAAGGCGATTTTTGCGGGCCCCTTCATGAATTTCGTCCTGGCATTCATCTTGTTCGTATTGCTCGGTTTCATCATCGGGTTTCCAAAGACTGATGCCGAGGGCGATGTCACCACTGTCATCGGTTCCGTTGAGGAAAGCTATCCTGCCTACGGGGTCATTGAAGCGGGTGACACCATCACCCATGTGGAGGGGGAACCGGTCGCGAACTGGGACGCATTCACTGAAGCGATGTTTGAAAACCGGTTCAACCGTTCCATCGATATGACCCTTGAGCGGGACGGGAGCGTTGAACACGTTTCGATCACACCCAGGATCAGTATCCTGAACATCGGCATCAGCAGTGCCGAGGATGCCGGCGATGATGTCGTGCTGGCACCTGTGGCCGACAATACCCCGGCCCGCAATGCCGGTCTTCAGAGCGGCGATGCGATTTTGGAGATTGACGGCGAGCCCGTCGATGGCTGGGAGACGGTGATTGAAAAGGCGGAAGCCAACACTGAAGGGGATCGCATGGTCTTCAAAGTCCTGCGGGATGGCGCAGAGGAACGCATCCATGTCCAGCCTCATGAACAGGCCATACTCGATAATCAGAATGTCGATGCGGTGCAAGTGCGCATCGGCGTCTCGCCGGAACATGAGCGTGCATTTTTCCAAAGCTTTGCGTTCGGTTTCAGCGGCATTGTGGCTTCCAGCACCATGATCTTCGACACATTGAGACTGCTTTTCAGCAACACGGTCGGCGTGAGTGACCTTGCCGGTCCTGTGGGTATCTACAGCATCACTTCAAGCGCCCTTCAACAAGGACTGGTCACATTCCTGAACTGGACTGCGCTTTTGTCAGTGAATCTCGGCATATTGAATTTGCTTCCGATTCCTGCGTTGGACGGAGGCAGGCTTGTTTTTCTTGGTTACGAGGGCATCACCCGCAAGAAAGTCAACAAGACGGTCGAGAATTATCTCCATGCGGCCATGTTCATCCTGCTCATGGGGCTTTTCCTTTTCATCACGTACCACGATATTCTGAGACTTTTAAACATAGGATAGGTGAGAGATATGTTGCAAACCAAACTGTTCGTTCCCACGCTTAAAGAAGCTCCCCAGAACGCTGAAGTCAAGAGCCATCGCCTTCTCACCCGAGCGGGCCTGATCAAGCAGACCGCATCCGGAATCTACACTTACCTCCCCCTCGGATGGCGCGTCATGCGCAAGATTGAAAAGATCGTCCGTGAGGAACATGATGAACGCGGGGCGAGCGAGCTTCTCATGCCGGCGCTTCAACCGCGCGACCTTTGGGAGGAGAGTGGTCGCTGGAGTGAGTATGGACCGGAACTTATGCGTCTCAAGGACAGGAAAGAACGGGACTTTCTTCTTGGGCCCACCCACGAGGAAGTCATCACATCGATTGTCCGCGACCACATTGATTCCTATAAACGTCTGCCCCTTGCCCTTTATCAGATTCAGACCAAATACAGGGACGAA
Organism: uncultured Candidatus Izemoplasmatales bacterium; assembly: GCA_964501715.1. Taxonomy (GTDB): domain Bacteria; phylum Bacillota_I; class Bacilli_A; order Izemoplasmatales; family Izemoplasmataceae; genus M55B118. The sequence goes on from CAZCTR010000009.1 coordinate 52,178, forward strand.
TTGCGCCCCCGTTTCGGTTTGATGCGAGGACGTGAATTCGTCATGAAGGACCTTTATACTTTCAGTGAGAACGAAGCGGACCTGGATCTCTGGTACCAGTCCATAAGCGAAGCGTATACCACGATTTTCAACCGGGTGGGGCTCGAAACCAAGATTGTCGCCTCTGACACCGGTGCCATCGGTGGGAAGGTGGCCCATGAATTCATGGTCATGAGCGAAGTGGGCGAAGACACCATCGCTTACTGTACGGAATGCGACTATGCTGGAAACCAGGAGTTCAACGGCCTTTCCGACGGGGATGATTGTCCTGTCTGCGGTGGCGAGGTCAGGACGGCAAAAGGCATCGAGGTCGGAAACATCTTCAAACTGGGCACGAAATACAGTGAATCCATGAATGCTTATGTCACCAACAAGGAAGGCAGTCGTGTGCCAGTACAAATGGGCTGTTACGGCATAGGCATAAGCAGGACCCTCATGGCAGCGGTTGAGCAGCACAGCACAGAAAACAGCATTCTCTGGCCGAAATCGATCGCCCCTTTTGCCGTTCACATGATTCCGATCAACATCAAGGGAGAAGATAAGAAAGTGCTTGATGAGCTCTATGCTTCCTTGAGCAGTGACTACGAGGTGTTGCTTGATGACCGAGAAGAGCGGGCCGGCGTGAAATTCAAGGATGCCGACCTCATTGGCATTCCTATACGTGTCATTCTCGGAAAAGCCTTGAAAGAGGGAAAAGCGGAAGTGCTGAACCGTATGACGGGAGAGACAAAAACCGTTCCGATCGAGGAATTGAAACCCTTGCTCGCAAGCTTTATATAGAAAAACAAAAAAAAGAGCGCTATTCATTGACAAAGGCGTTCTTTTTTTATATACTTTTAAACAGTTGCGCAAAAGAATGTGTCTTTCAAAAAAGTAAAACAACTCACAAAACCATTGACAAAAGAGAACAGACACACTATACTGTTTAAGGCTCTGAATTTCATTCACAGCCAAAAGCAACGCAACAAAAGCATTACGGTCTTTGAAAACTGAATAGAACAGAATTACTTTTGAGTTAAAGAAGCAAC
>CAZCTR010000010.1:0-2397 GCA_964501715.1 uncultured Candidatus Izemoplasmatales bacterium
CCGAACGGGTCGCCGCACCGCACCTTTCACACTGCGTGAAGGGTGCTTTTTATAGTTAAAAAAGACCATCCACAAGGGATGGTCTGAAAATCAATCGTCACCGTAATAGTAATATTTTCCGCCGTAACGCTGGTCCTGCTTGTTGACGCGTGTGAGAATGCCACCTATGATGTTGGCGCCATTCTCCTTGAGAATGCGTACCGTGCTCTTGGCCACATCGTCCTTGGTCTTCCTGGACGCGACCACGACCATGGTCCCATCCGAGAAGTTCGAAATGATATGCGCATCAGTCACTGCCGTGATCGGCGGGCAGTCGATGATGATCTTGTCATAAACCTTCTTGAGGGACTCAATGGTTTTTTTGACCTGGTCACTCATGAGGAATTCCGCCGAGAATGGAATCTTCTTTCCGGCCGGGAGGATATCAAGGTTCTCTGATGCGTTTCGTATCCCCTCGTGGACATCTTTGTTTTCGCTGACCAAATCGGTGAGCCCGTTCTCATTGACCATCTTGAAAGCCCTGTGAAGCTTCGGGCGCCTAAGGTCCATATCCAGCACCAAAGTCCGCTTTCCGCTTTGGGCATACACGGCCGCGAGGTTCAAGACGGTCACTGTCTTCCCTTCTCCCTTGTTCGAGGAAGTGAGGTTAAGGACTTTCATGTTTTTCCCAAAGGTGGAGTAGTCGATGTTGGTACGGAGTTTCCGGTATTGTTCTGCCACCACGCTCAAGGGTTCTTTGAGGCTGATCACATTGTACCCTAAATTGGTTTCATTCATGTTCATCGATTGAAACATTATTCTTCGACCTCCTCTTCGATGTCGTACTCCGGTATCTCACCAAGCACACGCAGGCCGAGTTTCTGTTCCATATCCTTCGCAGTCTTGATGGAACGGTTGAGAAATTCCATGCCGAGGACAGTGAAAGCCCCGACCATGCCTCCTAGCACGAACGCGACCGCCATATACAAAGTGCGGTTAGGACCACTCGGATTGGCGGGAATGTCCGCTTCGTCAAGAATCTCTATGTTGTCGAGCCCGACAAATTCAGCCGAGGTCTCCTGCATGATGTCGACCAGCGCATTGGCCATAAAAGCCGCTTCAGTGTTTGAAGTCGATTCGACGCTCATGACGATGACAACCGTCTGGTTCACACCTTGAACGTCAATCATGTTTCGCAGGCTGGATTTGGAGTATTCCACTCCGAGTTCGTCTTCCAATCGTGTTTGAAGCCTATCAAGGACATTGTTGCTGCGGGCGATTTCTGTATAGGTGTTCACAAGTCGTTCACCGAGTTGATAATCGAAACCCTCACCCGTATCATCGTCGCGTACCTGGACGAGCACCCTGGTCTCGGCGGTGTAAACATCTTCCATGACACCGTAAGTGTAAATGCCCACCAAAGCCATGATTGCGATGACACTGATTGCGATGACATACCATTTCCTTAGGAAAAGGCTGATCAGTTCCATCAAATCAATTTCGTTTTCGTACGTTTCTTCGTGTTGTTCCATAACATGGACTCCCTTCACTAAATCATACACTTTTGATTTTATCATAAATCTGACAATTATTGTCGACTAAAACCATACATTTTCCATTATACACAATTTTCATTGAATTGCACACAAAGTATCAGACATTCTATCAAAGAATGGCGATATAGCCATCACTCCGCCACTCGGTCCCGCCCGTATAGACACCGCTCTTCGGATTACGAAGTATGATCTGACCGCGACCGAAGAGGGCTTCCTGGGCTTCGAACCTCACTTGGTGTCCTCTTTTTTTGAGCGCTTTCGCAAGATGGGAAGGGAATCCCTGTTCCAACATCAAGACCTTGCCATGGTCCCACTGCCAACGCGGCCTGTCAAGCGCCGCCTGGGGATTGAGCCCATGATCGACAAGGCTTGAGACGACCTGAAGGTGCGCCTGAGGCTGCATGAAACCGCCCATGACACCGAAAGGACCGAGGGCTTCCCCGTCTTTCATGAGAAATCCCGGGATGATGGTGTGAAAGGGTTTCTTGCCGGGTTTCAAGCAGTTGGGGTGCTGTTCATCCAAGGAGAAGTTATGCCCGCGGTTCTGAAGCGCGATGCCGGTTCCCGGCACCACCAGACCGCTACCGAATCCCATGTAGTTGCTCTGGATGTAGGAGACCATGTTGCCGTCCTTGTCGGCGGTGGCGAGATACACTGTCCCGTGATCCTTGAAATCACCAGGTTCATGATGCTTCGCGTCATGGCCGATCAGCGCACTTCTTTTTTTGAGATAACCGGACTTTAGAAAATGTGTTTCATGGACATGCATCGCATCACGGTCTGTGATGTGACGCAGTCCGTCCTCAAAGGCGAGTTTGACGGACTCGATCTTACGATGAAGCGTCTCAACATCATCCACATG
>CAZCTR010000010.1:2497-25395 GCA_964501715.1 uncultured Candidatus Izemoplasmatales bacterium
TCAACCCACTTTGAGGCGTGCCGCATCAGGTCCTCCTTGCGCAAAAAGCCATCGTTTTCCTTGGAAAAATCATCGATTCTCTCTGCGATTGATCCTTTATAGAAAGACTCCGATTTGGTACGGGCCAGCTCCCTGAGTGTTCTCACATGGTCCTTCAGTGTCCAGATGTCCCCTGAAGAAGGGCCTTTGCCCTCCCGGGCGAAGGTTTTGAAAAATGCATCATGCATCGGATGGTCGAGTGTGTCCTTGAAACGCTCGATGGCTCTCTGCCATCCTTCGGCGACTGTCGGAGTGACGGGGAATCCCTCCTCGGCCAAGCGGATGGCGGGTTCGAGCAATGCCTCAAACGGAAGACGCCCGAACCGTTTAGACAGATCGGCCCAAGCGGACGGAACACCAGGTACAGTGACGGGTTCCATACCATATTTCGGCATGGACTCAAAGCCCCTTTCCCTCATGGCTTCTACACTTGCCCCTGCCGGTGCACTTCCGCTGCCATCAAGCCCGTGCAACCGCTCATTGATCCAGACAATCGCATAGGCATCACCGCCGATGCCGTTCACATTGGGTTCGACCACAGTAAGCGCCGCAGCGGTGGCAATCGCGGCGTCCACCGCATTGCCTCCGGACGCCAGAATGTCCCTACCGACCTGTGCCGCCAGAGGTTGACCGGTCGCGACCATACCGTGTTTGGCGTGGACAACATTCCTTCTGGATGCATAAGGGTATTCGTGGTGATTGTCTCGTTCAAACATGCCATTCCCTCTTCTCTTTTTGGTCATAACCCACATATCAAATCAATACGGGTATGCCTTCTTATTCTCAAGGATACACCATTTTCTCAACAATTGGAAATTTAGACTCATTTTCTTTTTATCTCACAAGGATAATAATCCTTTTAAATATTAGTAGAAAGCGCTAATGAATGAAAGCCTTTTACGTGATAAAGTTATGAATGTAGAGGGTTTCATTTTTTTCTACTTGAAATCAGTGTAAAACGCTTCCAAAATGCTTGGAAGTTTTCATTGAGCGTTCTGCGCTCAAAAATAAAAAGGAGGAAATGGAAAAATGGAAAATCAAGGAACAAGACCCAAAAAGACCTTTATTCAAAAGGTCAAAGCCGCAGGACCCGCGGCTGTCATCACCAGTGCGTTCATCGGTCCGGGTACCATCACCACAGCGACGAACGCAGGAGTGAACTTCGGATACGCCTTGCTATGGGCGGTCGTGTTCTCCGGAATCGCATCTGTCATCATCATGAACATGGCTTCGCGTCTTTCAATCATCGGAGACAAGAACATCCTCGACGCGTCCACAGCGCTCCTTCCACACTCCAATGCTTGGAAATACACTGTCATCGTCCTCATCGGACTGGTCTCGCTTCTCACAGGATTCGGCTTCGAGGCCGGAAACCTGATCGGGGCCACGACTGGTTTCGAGGACATCTTCGGCTTAAGCCAGTGGTTCTCCGCATTGTTGATGGGACTGGTTGTCCTAGCAGCAATATTGTTCTCCACTCCTAAAGTCATCGAGCTTCTCATGAAAGGCTTCGTAGCTGCGATGGGAATCATCTTCGTCGTCACGGCAATCATTGTTCAACCCAATATCGGCGAAATCCTCCTCGGTCTCGTGCCAAGTGTTCCCGAGGAAGGCATCGTCACAACCATCGCCCTGATCGGTACGACCATCATCGCGATCAACCTCATCTACCACTCAATGGCCAGTGCCGACAAGTGGACCGATGAAGAAGACCTGGTCGATTCCTACTTCGACACCAAGATGAACGTCGGACTCGGTGTCATCATGACCCTCGGTATCATCATCACAACTTCCGCCGTACTTTTCGGCACCGGCACAGAAGTCGACAGCCCAATCGTGTTCGCGGCCGCGCTTGAACCAACACTTGGCGTAGGCGCACGCATGTTCGCAGCCATCGGTCTCGTCCTCGCAGGTATCTCATCCTCGATCGCGACCCCTTTCATGGTTGGATTCATCTGGGGCAAGCTCTTCAAATGGGACCTCGTAAAGGACAAGCGACCTAAAATCGTCGCCAGCGTCATCGTCGTATTCGGCACCGTACTCGCCATGTTCGGCACACAGCCTGTACCGATCATCCTCTTCGCACAAGCAACCAGCGGCGTATTCCTTCCCTTCGTAGCCGTACTCTTCGTAATGGCCACCAACAGCAAGATCCTCGGCGAACACAGAAACACCCTCAGACAGAACATCCTGGGTGGAATCATGGTCATCGTCATGTTCACCCTCGGATTCAGAACCATCTGGAACGTCCTTACTTCACTCTTCTAGACCATCCATCACTCCTTGGAAAAAGAAAGGCGTTGCGACATTTAGCTAATACTAAATTCACTTCGCTTTTCTTTTAGGAGTCAAAGGAGGCCACATGCAAAACAATCAATTGCTCAAAAATAAGCGCTTGAGCGTCAAGGACCAACCACCATACGACCCTCTGCACGCCTTCGTCAGGGACAACCATATCGCCTTGAACGGATCAAAAAAAGGACCCCTCAAGGGTCTCGTGTTTGCCATCAAGGACGTGTTCATGGTCCGCGGAAGCACCTACGGCAACGGCCATCCCAAATGGCTCGAGACAAACGCCCCGGATGCTTATACGGCCAGCAGCGTCATAAAGTTGCTCGACCACGGCGCAGACATGGTCGGAAAGACCGTGTGCGATGAACTCTGCTACAGCATAAGCGGCGAGAACTGGCATTATGGCGCTCCCCTCAACCCACACGACCTGAGACGCCTCACAGGCGGATCGTCAAGCGGAAGTTGCGCCGCGACCGCCGGTGGACTTGTCGATTTCGCAACCGGAAGTGACTGCCTCGGTTCCGTCCGTGTACCGGCAGCCTACAACGGCCTTCTCGGCATGCGCCCCACCTTGAAAAGGGTGAAAAACGATGGCGAGGCCCCTTATTCAGAATCCATGGATGTCCTCGGCTACGTCGCGAGCGACCCTGATGTCTTCAAAAGGGTGTCCGGCGTATTGCTCGGTAGGGACACCGAGCAAACCCCTTTCAAGCGCGTCTACATCGCAAAAGACTGTTTCGAAGCCATGGATGAGGACGTGAACGAAACTTTAAAACCCGCACTTGATCACGTCAAAAAGACCCTCGGCGACTCTGATGAGACCATCGTCGCCAAAGAGGGCCTCGATGCATGGGTCGAAACCTTCCGGACCATTCAGGGATTCGAAGTCTGGGACAGTTACGGCGGATGGGTCAGGAAACATAGGCCCCAACTCTCACCAGGACCGAAAGAACGTCTGGAAAAAGCCAAGACCATCGACCGCTACGCCTATGAAAAAGCCCAGAAGAAACGCGAGGAATACATCCGATCCCTTCGCGAATCCTTGCCGAAAGACGCTGTTCTCGCATTGCCAACAGCCTCATCGGTCGCACCCCTTAGAACGGAATCCCTGGACACCATCAACAGACATCGCTCGCAATCGAGCAAGCTTCTATGCATCTCACCGCTCACCAAGACACCCCAAGTCACCATCCCTCTCGTCAAACAGCACGGGGTCCCGCTCGGGCTCACCCTGATCGCGAACGAAGGGACCGACATGCAGCTCGCCAATCTTGCGGCCGACCTGCTTGACTCCTTCGGAAATTAAATCAGAACTTCAAAAGACCCGTATACTCACAGATCTTGAGACCGACCTGGATCGAAAGCATCGTGTCTGTATCCTCAAGCCTTACACCAAGACGCTCAGCCATCTTCTCGATCCGGTAGCGCACCGTCTTCGGATGGATGAACATCGCTTCCGCAGTCTTCACGAAATGCTGGTTGTTGTTGAGAAACTTGAGAAATGTGAGCGCGTATTCCGGCCGATCCTTGGCCAGGCTCATCACATTCTTAGGCACATACGCATAGAGGTCCTCATAATTCCTGACATGGCTGAACATCTTGAAAAAGCCAAGTCTGTCGTACTCGAGCACGTGCGAACGCTCATGCACTGCACGCATGAACTGTTTCATGCTCAATAGCGTGTTGTTGATGCCTTCGACTTGCTTCTCATACACAGAAGAGATGCCCACGTGACAAGTCAAATGGCTATAATCTTTCGCGTTGTAACGCCTCAACATACCCTGCAGCAGCTCATCCGTGAGTCTCCTCGGCGGATCCTTCAGATTGAACAGGAAGATGACATCGTAGTTCTTCTGTAAGAACGCTACATTCTTGTACCGCGACTGGATGAAATCAATCGCTGGGTCCACCGGGGTCCGGATCGGGTTATCATCATCCAACCCTTCCCCGTAAACCGAGACAATGACGCCTTGATAATAATCATGATGGTCGATGTCGAGGAGGCTCAGGATTGACTGCATTTCCTCATCGGACTGATAACGTCCGAGAAGCAGGTCATTGATCAGATCGTTTTTCCGCATCGAACGGCTTTTCTTGATCGCATACACCTTGAGTAGTTCCGTAAGAAGCAAATCCGTCGCGTTCTCTATGAACATGTAGTCGCGGTCATTGAGTCTTTCAGCCTCTTTGAAGACGAAGAAACTGTACTTTTGATCGAGGACATCGGGCACTTCAACACGGATCGCAGACGTCTCAAAACCGTCCGGATACTTGAGCCTCACCTCATAATAGGGGTTGTCCACAAACTCACTCAATTCCAACCGTTCGCTAGTAAGGACCCGATAATCCCGTCCCCGCTTCAAAGTCGAATAGAACGTCTTGCCCCTGTCGTCCTCAAACTGCACATCCGCACCTAAAAGGGGCTTCAATGCGTGAATCAGTTGACTCAGCGAAAGCTCGCGCAAAGAGAGTCTGTTGATGATCTTGCGGGTGTCATAATACGCATTCAGTATCTTGCTGTTCTCATTGATGATCGGCTGCAACACCGCCATGACGATTCTTTCATACTTGACATCCTTCGGGATTTCAATGAGCGGGATGTCATATTCGTTGCAATAGTCGACCAGACGTTTAGGGGCTTCACTCAGAAGCCTGTCGACCTTGAGGACGAGGCCTTTGATTCCAATCACCTTGAGCTTGTCGAAGAATGCCTTCATCGCCGCATCTGAAAAGTCGATCAAGGCATAATAACTCGTCAGGATCAACTGCCCTTCCCTTCCCCAATTCTCGATATCGGTCGCTTCCAGAATCATGACCGACGTCACTTCCTGATCCAACGTTTCATGATTCGAGATGATGCTCGCATCCTTGAAACAATCATCCTTTAAAATCAAAGAGAGTTCCATATGACCACCTTAGCCTCAACTTTATCGTAAAAGTCTAAAAAAACATGACAATTCATTGTTATTGTACCAGATATGAGATAAATACACCAATCAATACCAACAGTCTCTTCCTTGAAAGGTGGTGTTAACCTTCAGAATCCATGCCATGGCCTCCCCGTTGAGAGCCCTCTTCGAATCATCCACAACCCACACAGTCCATTCCGTGTTCGAAAACACGGTGAACCTGGAACGCGGGGGCGATCTCGTCGCCTTGACTCACCGCTTCTCTCCCCTTTCCCCGATGGGAATCGCCCTCAACCTTACTAAGGAGACGCTCCAAGCAATAGGCTTCAGGGTCGGAGACCAAGTCACCCTATCCCCACAAGGGATCAAGGTCCGTGACACGCTCCTTACACTCGATCACATCCGCCTTGTGGACCTCACAATCCAACCGTTTGCGCAAGGCGCACACGCTCCAAAGATCACCGCGTTGAAATCCAGCCTTCACACTTGGCTTCAATCAAGCGAGGCCAAAGGGGACTTGGCAAGCGCATGGCAGATCCTCAACGATAAACCCCGACACCAAGACAAGTCTGGAGACAACCCCTATTCCCCCCATCTTTCAACACTTGAAAACCCCTTGTCGCACACCGATTTCGCAAATGCCTTGAAACCACTCATTGGACTCGGGGAGGGCCTCACCCCTTCCGGGGATGATTTCATCACCGGTCTATTTGCCGCCTTCCATGCGATGCGGCGAACCCCATTCATCCAAAATCGCCTCAACACCATGAATGAATACCTGCCCGATGCATTCACTAGGACCACAGACATAAGCCAAGCATATTTGACCTACGCACAACAAGGCATGTTCAACATTCACGTAAAAGACCTTTTGACCACCGAGCACCCAGCACACCACGACAAACACATACAAGAGATCAGCAAGCTCGGACACTCTTCCGGCACTGATTTCATTGTAGGACTCTATACAGGAATGAAAATAGGAGGGAACAACCATGATTCATAATGTCATCAAGAAGAACTCATACTTCGATTCCGTCACGTTGATGCTTTTCTCAAGCAAGCTCAACGATGTCGAAGGGGTCGAAGAGGCCGCCGTCATGATGGGCACGGATCACAACATAGAACTGATGCTCAGCTCGAATGTCCTCGAAAAAGAGAACATCGGTGATGCGACCAGCAACGACATGATCGTCGGAATCCGCGCAAAATCACAAGACGCAGTGGACGAAGCGCTCAAAGTGCTTGAGAAGCAGTTCGAGAACAAGAACAAGGATGCCGACAAGCACGAAGTGACTGTCAAATCCGTCGAAAGCGCAATCAAGGAGAAACCGGAACTCAATTTCGCCGTGGTCTCCACCCCCGGACGCTTCGCGAAGAAAGAAGTCAGGAAATGCCTCAACAACAACCTGAACGTTCTTCTTTTCAGTGACAACGTAGACCTAGAGGACGAGATCGAACTCAAAAACCTCGCACTTGAGAAGGACCTTCTCATGATGGGGCCTGACGCCGGCACCGCAATCGTCAACGGCATCGCACTGGCTTTCGCCAATGTCGTCAAACAAGGCAACATCGGTCTTGTCGGTGCTTCGGGCACCGGCCTGCAGGAAATCCCCATACTCATCGACACTTTCGGTGGAGGCGTATCACAAGCCCTCGGAACCGGAGGCCGTGACGTCAAGGACAGCGTCGGTGGTAAGATGATGCTCAAATCACTCGACGCGTTGAACGAGGATCCGAACACAAAAGTGATCGGAATCATATCCAAACCGCCCTCACCGAGTGTTCTCGAGAAAATCCTTGAGCGCGCAAAGACGTACGAAAAGCCGGTTGTCGCCTGCTTCCTAGGAAGCGACCCGTCGGCATTCGAAAACACGGAGATCATTGCGACAGACACCATGGAAAAAGCGGCTCAGTACCTTGTGAACCTGTCGAACGATGAGGACTTGAAAACCATCAAGCCCCTCACGAAGGACAACCTTGTCAAACCGCTCTCCAAGAAGAATACCGGTCAATACGTTCGCGCACTTTATACCGGTGGAACACTGGCCTATGAAGCGATGCTTCTACTCAAACAATCCATCGGCGACGTGTATTCCAATATCGCCATCGAAGACAAGCTCTTGCTCACGGACCCTGAGAAAAGCAACATGAACACGGTCGTGGATATGGGTGAGGACTATTTCACTGATGGCATGGCACACCCCATGATCGATCCCCGTCTACGCAACGAACGCATCAAACAGGAGCTGAATGACACAAATACCGCAGTGCTTCTTCTGGACTGCGTCCTCGGCTACGGATCGCATGAAGATCCCGCAGGAGAGATCGCAAAGGCCATTGAAGAAGGCAAGAAGAAACAAAACGGCCGCGATGTGGCTTTGGTCGCATCCGTCACGGGCACCGAGAAGGATGAGCAGAAACGCTCCGAACAAATCGAGAAGCTCGAAAACGCCGGTGTCATCGTGCTTCCAAGCAACGCCCAGGCCGCACAATACGCCGCACTTCTCTTGCAATCTAAAGGAGGGCAACAATAATGGGCAAAACCAATGAACTGTTCAACCAATCCCTGTCAGTTTTAAATATCGGACTCGAAACATTCAAACACACCTTGGAAAAACAAGGGGTGGACACATTGCACATGCAGTGGACACCACCCGCAAACGGCAACGAGGAACTGGCAAGAATGCTTGATGACCTTGACTTCGAAAAAATCGAGGAAGCGAACAAGAAGACCTTAGAGATCATCAACAACGCGGAACCGAACCTTGTCGATGTGAAAATCGCCAAGGACGTCCTCGAAGGCATGGACAAATACACCATCGGCCACGCCGGACCTCCTCTCGCTTGGGAGGATATGACCGGACCACTCCAAGGCGCCGTCCTTGGTGCGGTTGTCTACGAAGGCCTCGCAGACACGCTTGAAGAGGCCGAAAAGCTCGTGTTGGACGGTAAGATCAAATTCAAACCCAACCACTCTTTGAAAGCCGTCGGCCCCATGACCGGCATGATCACCTACTCCATGCCACTTTGGGAAGTCGAGAACAAAACCCATGGAAATTACGCCTATTGCACCTTCAATGAGGGTCTCGGTAAAGTCATGCGCTTCGGTGCGAACGGTCCCGAAGTCATCGAAAAACTCAAATGGATCGAGCATTCTCTCGCCCCATCAATGAAAAAAGCGCTCGAATTGAGCGGTCCCATCTCCCTCAAGGTCATCATGGCCAAAGCACTCGCCATGGGTGATGAGATGCATCAAAGGAACAACGGTGCGACCTCCACCTTCATCCGGGAGATCATGAAATACATCACACAAGTGGTCGATGACAAAGACGAACTCACCAAGATCACCGAGTTCATGACCGGCAACGACCAGTTCTTCCTCAATCTCGGCATGGTCGCGGGGAAAGCCACCATGGACCCAGCGAAGAACATTCCATACAGCACCGTCGTCACCACGCTCAGCCGCAACGGCACAAACTTCGGCATCAAGATCAGCGCACTTGGCGAACAATGGTTTGAAGCCCCGGTCAACGATCCAAAAGGCCTCTTCTTCCCAGGATTCAAAGAAGACGACGCCAACCCCGATATCGGCGACAGCACCATTTTGGAAACCATCGGACTCGGCGGTTTCGCCATGGGCTCCGCACCGGCAGTGGTCCGGTTCGTCGGCGCAAGCAGTGTCGATGAGGCCGTAGAATACAGCAAGAGCATGCAGGAGATCACCGTCGGACTCAGCAACAACTACATCCTGCCCCCTTTGAATTTCGTCGGCACGGCCACAGGCATCGATGTGCGCAAAGTGGTCGAGACCAACATCCTGCCTGTCGTCAACACCGGCATGGCCCACAAGAAACCCGGCATCGGCCAAGTCGGCGCAGGCATCGTCACCCCGCCTTATGAAGCCTTCGTCAAGGCTCTCAAGGCTTTCCACAAGGAATATGTCAAATAGCACCCTGACAACCAAGTGTGCGGAGAACTCTCCGCACACTTATGTTGTCAACCGTGGTATCATTCACTCATACTCAATTGACACAAGGAGAAAGATAACATGCCAATAAATGCATTGATGTGGATCATGGCCGCCTTGCCGATCGTCGTGCTGCTCGTACTCATGGTCGGTTTCCAATGGGGAGCGACCAAAGCTGCCCCCACAGGGCTCGCAATCGCCATCATCGTCGGCCTGGTCTTCTACCGGGCCAATCTAAATCTGATCGGCTTCGAAGCGCTCAAGGGACTATGGAGCGCCTTCATTGTCCTGATCGTGGTATGGCCCGCCATCCTTCTATATGAAGTGGTCACACATGCCAAGGCTTTCATTGTCTTTAGGCGGGGCCTTCAGAAAGTCACCCCGAACGAACTTATACAAGTGATCGCTTTGGGATGGGTGTTCATCTCGTTCTTACAAGGCATCACCGGTTTTGGTGTTCCTGTCGCCGTCGGCGCAGCCTTGCTCGTGGGCATACGCGTCAAGCCCGTATGGGCCGTCGTCATCGCCTTGATCGGCCATGCGTGGGCGAACACGTTCGGAACCCTAGCCGTCGCGTGGGACGCCCTCGCGATCCAGACAGGTCTTCAAGGCAATCCCGAACTCTATCTTCAGACCGCTTTCTGGGCCGCTTTGTTCATTTGGATTTGGAACTTGATCTCAGGCATGTCCATTGCCTATATCTACGGAAAGATGGAGGCGGTCAAGAAGGGCCTTCCCGCCATTCTTCTCATCTCGTTCATCCATGGGGGCGGGCAGCTTTTCTTGACGCAGATCAACACCACACTCGCAGCCTTCGTCCCGGCTTCAGTCGCACTCGTGGTCATTTTCGCACTCAGCCGCACCAAGAAATACGGTGAAAAATGGCAACTCGAGGATTCCAAGATCATGGACCGCAGCCCCGTCGATCCGACCGATGAGGAAGAGGTGCCCGAGGACATGAACATCCACCAATCCTTCTTCCCCTATTATGCACTCACAGCCATCACCCTTTTCATCCTTCTGATTCCACCTATCACCAACTTCCTCGGTCAGGTCGAACTTGGTTTCAGTTTCCCTGAGACGTCCACCGGACATGGTTTCACCAATCCGGCAGTCGAGAAATTCTCTTCACTGAGTCCGTTCACCCACGCCGGCATCTTTCTGATCGTGTCCTCGGTGATCGGGTTTGTCTTCTACCTCAAGAATGGTTGGGTCAAACGAAACGATGCCAAGATCATCCTTTCGCGTTCGTTCAAAAAGACCGCACCGTCCGCCATCGCGGTCATCGGTTTCATCATGATGTCCCGCATCATGAGCGGTACGGGTCAGACCGTCATTCTCGCCGAAGGCATCGCCAACACATTCGGCATCTATTATTCCATGTTGGCCCCCATCGTCGGCATGCTTGGTTCATTCATGACAAGTTCCAACATGGCCTCTAACATCCTGTTCGGTGAATTCCAGCTCAATACCGCCAACATCTTGAACCTTGACACCGCCGCCATCCTCGGTTCGCAGACCGCCGGTGGCACCATGGGGAACACCTTGTCGCCCGGCAATGTGATTCTTGGCACAACAACCGCCGGAATCATAGGCAAGGAGGGCATCGTCCTCAAGAAAGTCTTCCCTGTTTCCATCATCACCGCCATCATCATCGGGCTCATCCTGTTCATTGTCACCATCATTTAATAAGAAAGGACTGTCAAACATGAAAATAGTCATCGCACTCGGAGGAAACGCCCTGGGCGACACCCCCGAAGAACAGCGCTCCCTAGTCAAAGAGACCGCCAAATCATTGGCTGACATGGTCGAAGAGGGCCACCAGCTCGTCATCGCCCATGGTAACGGCCCGCAAGTAGGCATGATCCAAAGCGCATTCGACGCAGCCCATCACGCCATCAAGACACCTTTGATGCCCTTCGCCGAATGCGGAGCCATGTCACAAGGGTACATCGGTTATCACCTTCAAAACGCCATCCGTGACGAACTCGCGCACCGCTCCATCCGAAAAGACGTCGTCACCCTCGTCACGCAGGTCGTCGTCAATGAAGGCGACGAAGCCTTCAGCAATCCCACCAAGCCTATCGGAGCATTCTATAGTGAAGACGAAGCCAAGGCCTTGAAAGAAGACAAGGGCTACACCATGGTTGAGGACTCAGGTCGGGGTTACCGCCGTGTCATCGCGAGTCCCAAACCCATAGACGTGGTCGAAAAGGACGTCGTCAACGGCCTTGTCGACAAAGGTGCCATCGTGATCACCGTCGGTGGTGGCGGCATCCCCGTCATCGAGAAGGACGGATATCATACCGGTGTCGATGCGGTCATCGACAAGGATTTCGCCTCCGCGAAGATCGCCGAACTCGTTGAAGCGGACTTCTTCTTCATCCTGACCGCTGTCGACCGGGTCATGATCAACTTCAACACCCCAGAGCAAAAAGCACTCGAATCCATGACCTTAAAAGAAGCACGTCAATACATCCAGGAAGGCCACTTCGCTCCGGGAAGCATGCTTCCCAAGATCGAAGCCGCCATCAAATTCGTGGAAAACAGCAACCACACTAGCATCATCGCATCGTTGGAAAAGGCCAAAGAGGCTTTGAAAGGCACCTCAGGTACCAAGGTCGTCAAGGATTGAAACTCAACCATCCAAATCTTAATAAAGCCGAACCGTCTTTCACGGTTCGGCTTTTTTCGATCATTTCATTAAAGGGTCCGTACCTCCTGAGGGGATACTTACAAATTAATCTTTAATGAAAACACATTTGTGCTATACTATGTATGATAAGCACCCAAGGGGAAGGGTTGATCATGGAAGAAAACAATTACAGTCTTCTGAGGAATCACATGGTGGAATACCAGCTCAGACACAGGGGAATCAGGGATGAGAACGTCTTGAGCGCATTCATGAATGTTCCACGACACAAATTCGTGGACACTTTTTTCAAATCAGTCGCCTATGAGGACCATCCGCTCTCAATCGGGAACGGACAAACCATATCACAACCTTATATCGTCGCACAAATGACTGAAGCGCTTGAACTGAAACCGGACGACAAAGTGCTCGAGATCGGCACGGGGTCCGGCTATCAGACCGCCATACTCGCTGAAATCACAGACACAGTCCATACCATCGAATCGAATGAACCGCTTTTTCACAAGGCCCAACGAACCCTGGATGGTCTGGGCTATGACAACATCCGGTTCAAGTATGGTGACGGTAAAGCGGGGTGGGTCGAAGAGGACCCTTTCGATGTGATCATGGTCACCGCCGCGGCCAAGGAGATTCCGAATGCACTCATGGAACAGCTTAGCGACCACGGGGGAAGACTGATCATGCCGGTCGGCGGCAGCTTCACCCAGGAGCTTACACTTGTGAGAAAACACGATGGAAGCATCAAGAAGATTCCGCTAGGGCTGTGCCGTTTCGTACCTCTGACTTGAGAAATGTGAAAGCGCCTTACGCAGACTGCCGCGTAAGGCGCTTCTTTATTTGATGATGTCTTCAAGATACGTTTTGAAATCCTCTTTCAAGTCATCGCGTCTGAGCGCGAATTCCACCGTGGCCTTTAGGTATCCGAGCTTGTTGCCGACGTCATAACGGATGCCGTCGAAATCATATGCGACCATCTTCTCTTTGGATGCGAGTTCCTTGAGGGCGTCCGTCAGCTGGATCTCCCCACCCTTTCCGGGCTTGGTATGATCAAGAATCGGGAAAATCGCAGGATTGATGACGTAGCGGCCCAGGACGGCGACGTTGCTCGGTGCGTCTTCACGGTTGGGCTTTTCCACAAGGCCCTCGACGCTGTAGAGTTTGTCCTTGAGCTTCACACCGTCGACGATGCCGTACTTGGAGACATCCTTCCATTCGACGGTCTGTACACCGAGGACAGACGCCTCTTCTTGCTCATAGACATCTATCATCTGTTTGAGGCAAGGGTTTTTGCCATTATAGACAATGTCGTCTCCGAGCATGACCGCGAAAGGTTCGTTTCCGATAAAGCTTTTCGCGCGTCCGATCGCATGGCCGAGACCAAGCGGCTCTTTTTGGCGGATGTAGTGGATGTCGACCATTTCACTGATCCTTTTCACTTCTGCCAAAAGTTCATGCTTGCCCTTCTCTTCAAGGACCTTCTCAAGTTCGACCGAATGGTCGAAGTGGTCCTCAATCGAGGTCTTATTTCTGCCGGTGATGATGAGTATCTCTTCAATTCCTGACTCGACCGCCTCTTCGATGATGTATTGCAAGGTCGGCTTGTCGACAATCGGCAGCATCTCTTTCGGTTGGGCTTTCGTCGCGGGAATGAAGCGCGTCCCGAGTCCCGCGGCGGGAATGATGGCTTTTCTTACTTTCATGGTAATCCCCTTTCTGAGTATGGTCAATTGTTTGTATACTCCTTACATTATATACAAAAACCCATCAATTTTAAAGGGGACCTAGCATTCTCAGTCCCACCGCCAACACTGTCCTAAAACCTTTGTTCAATCGCATGTTCATGGTAAAATGAGGTCAGACTGTATGAAAGCAGGGATACACTTGGACAAAAATACAGAAACCATTCAACCACCTTTCATCGAGAACCGGATCATCATGACTCCCGGACCGGTCGAAGCGGACCCGAGAGTCCTCAAGGCCATGCACAATCCCGTCATCGGTCAATTCGACCCTGCGTTTTTGAAACTCATGGACGAGACCATGGACATGACCCGTACCGTCTTCAAAACGAAGAGTCGCTGGGCCTACGCCATAAATGGCACGGCAAGAGCCGGAATAGAGGCACTCATGGGGTCTGTCATAAAGGAGGGCGACCGGGTCTATGTGCCGATATTCGGCCGTTTCGGTCATCTGATGGCGGAAATCGCCAAACGCTCCAAGGCAACCGTCCATACGACAGAGAAGGACTTGGGAGAGGTGTATGATTTTGATGAGCTCAAGAAGGAAATAGACCGTTTCGAACCGAAGGTGGTGTCCGTCGTCCACGGCGAATCCTCCACAGGCATGATGCAGCCGCTTGAGAAGTTGGGCACCTATTGTCATGAGAAAGGCATCCTGCTCATTGTCGACGCTGTTGCGACACTCGGAGGCGCCCCGTTTGAAATGGACGCCTGGCATATCGACGGCGCTGTCACAGGTTCGCAAAAGGCGCTCGCCGCTCCGTCGGGCATGGCCCTTGTCGCTTACAACGAGAAAATCGAAGCGATCATTCAAAGCCGCAAACAGATAGAACAGGGCCTGGACAACCACCATGTCAACGAACATTATATCCCGTCCAACTATCTCGATTTGAGCCAGCTTCAAGCTTATTGGTCTAGAGAGAGGCTCAATCATCACACCGAAGCCACGAACATGCTCTATGCGATCCATGAAGCCTTGAGGCTGACCTTGGAAGAGGGATTGGCTAACCGCATAGAGCGTCACAGAACCAATAAACAAGCCCTGATGAAGGGGCTAAGGGCCATGGGTCTCTCCTTGTTCGGCGACCCCGACCGACAAACCCCGACCATCACCTGTGTCAAGGTGCCCAAAAGTATAGGCAATGAAAAAGTGCGAAGGGATTTGGTCGAGCATTACAACATCGAAATGGCCCCTGGATTCGGCCCATTGAAAGAGACGGTATGGCGCATAGGCGCCATAGGCTACAGCAGCCGAAAACAAAACATCCTGATTTTCCTCGGAGCATTGGAGGCGGTGCTTTTGTCTCACGGCGCAGAGATCGAAGCCGGAAAAGCCGTTCAATCGGCCTTGAAACATTATCAGGGCTGAAGTGGACAATTTTCGCTTTCTGAATCGTTGAAACGTTCTATGGTTAACCATCTAAAAGGGCTTTCCCGCGCGGGAAAGCCCTTTTTACATACGATTCGCATGCTGTGTCACTTACTTGATGAACATCAAATGTGGATTGAACGAACTGAGTGGGTTTCAAATCTTGTCACAGTTTTTCAAGCAAGGATTCAATGTCTAGAGGTTCGCTGTAATAGAAGCCTTGATGGAATGTGCAACCCTGCTCCTCGAGGAATGTCTTCTGCGCCTTGGTCTCGACACCTTCGGCGATCACATCAAGTCCGAGTTTCTCAGCCGTATTGATGATCAGTGCGGCGATGTTTCCATCGGTCCCGTAAGGATACCCCATCACGAAGGACTTGTCGATCTTGAGCATGTCGGCTGGAATGGATTCAAGATGGGTCATGGTGGAAAACCCGGTTCCAAAATCGTCGATCGCGATGCGCATGTGATTGTCTTTGAATTCCTGGAGTCTTTTAGAGATATAATCGAGGTCCGTGATCAACACGCCTTCCGTCACCTCGATCTCAAGCTTTTCGGCAGGAAGACCCGTCAAGGTATGAAGCTCCGCAAACCCTTGAAGGCATTGCTCGTCCGAGAGCTGGCTGGAGGATAGGTTGATGGCTACACGCAGATGAGGCGCTTTGTCGTGAATTTTCTTCAAATCCTTTTTCAGCAACTTGAAGACAAGGGCTGTGAGGTCACCGATCCATCCGCCCTCCTCTGCAACCTTGATGAAGACATCCGGACCGACAGAACCCAGCGCAGGACTCTCCCAACGCATAAGCGCTTCAACACCGACCAACTCATCATTTCGATATTGGGGCTGATACACCATGTGAAATTCATCTTTTTTAAGCGCTTTTGGAAGATACGACCCCACAATGAGTTCTCTTTCCATCACTTTCTCGAGAGTTTCCTCATGAAGGGCGAAAGATTTTCCAGGGTTATGTTGAACATGATCAAGGGCCAATCTTGCGTTCCTCAAGAGGTCGTCCGTATTCTCAGCATCCCCTGGATAGAAGCTTACGCCGATGTTCACATTGAAAAACGCTTCAATATCATCGGCTTCCAGCATGCGCCCCATCTTGACCATCTCTGTGGCATCTTTGTCGATGGTGTGTTCACCATCAGGCGATATCACGACCAAAGTGTAATGGGTCATCTCCGCCACAAAACCATCGTCCCCCAAATAATCATGGATGCGCTTCGCATAGGTTTGAAGGAGCCTGGTGTATTTGTCAAAGCCGAACACGGCCTCCAAAGGGGAGCGGTTCTGAATGCGGACGTAATAAAGGACAAAAGGTGTCCTTGATGGCGTATATTCCTTCTCAATCAACTGTTTGAGAGCGTGTTGGTTGGGAAGAAGGGAACGGGCATGATACTCAATGTGGGACTGCTCCCCGCCTCCGGTGAGGTCTTCTTGCACAGCGACATAATAATAGGTGTTGAAATAAGGGTCATCCACCCTTCTTATCCGCATGTGCTTGGGATAGATCGCTCCACTTTTCTTCTTGTCCCACACTTCAGCGTCAAAGGAGCCGTCTTCGATCAACCCTTCCCACAAGGTCTCGTAAAAGGCTTCATTCTGTTTTCCGCTTTTAAGGATCCGTGGATTCTCCCCGATCACTTCTTCTTCAGTGTAGCCTGTAAGGTTCAAAAAAGAAGCGTTCGCATAAAGGATGCGTGCCTTCTTATCCGTGATAAAAATACCACTACGACTGATAGAGGCCACTTCTATGATGGATTGGAGCCCTTTCTTCCGGAGTATCCGCACACTCATTCCGACCCAGACCAGATAGATTCCACCCAAGGCGACAAACAGATACAAAAACCATCCACTGAGTTCAAGAGCCATGATCAGAATCCCGTAAATGACAAGGAATGACCCCACTGTGAAAATGCTCAACGGGGACCCAAAGAAGTGTCGTTTCATGAAAACCCTCCACAGACATCAATACTATCTTCATCATAACAAGAACCTAGCACCGGCACAATCGGTTAACACTCTAACTTTTTGAATGTCACATGGGTTCCTATAAAAACCCCCTAAAGCAGTATTGTGCAATCTAGTATGTTTGCAGGGTCTGCTTTAGGGGAGACATAACACCAGGGAGGGTCGTGCACTGGAATCAAATCAGATCCAACCCTTGTGCGATGCGTACATACATCTCAAGACCTTTCACCAGGACCGATTCATCAAAATCGAAACGCTGACTGTGGAGGGGCTCCGTGTGACCGAGTTCTTCATTTCTGCAACCCAGCATGAAGAAATACCCGGGCAGTTCTTTTTGGTAGTAAGAGAAATCCTCAGCGAGGAGCAACGGTTCAATCTCTTGGAATTCACCGTCCTGAAGTTGAGCAGTCACGAGGCTGTGAAGGTCGGAATCATTCACAAGCCGTGGATACATGTCGTTGAACACCGTGTCAATGCGGACGTTGAACGATGCCTCGATGCCGCTGTTGATACGGCGGATGGCATCTTTCAAATGCGTGTAGGTCTTTTCATCAAGTGCTCTCAATGTCCCTTCGATGGACGCTTCGTCCGATACGACGTTCCGCCCGTGCCCACTATGGACCGAGCCGATGTTGAGAATGCCGGATGAGCGCGGGTCGATCGAGCGGCCGAGCACCGTGTGATACTGGGTGATGAGATGCGACACCGCAAGCACAGAATCAGTTCCGAGATGCGGCTGGGCACCGTGGGTGCCCCGTCCATGGACGGTCACATCCAATTCACCGTCCTGCGCCATCATGACTCCATCCCTCACACCGATCACGCCCTCTTCAAGCTCGGGATAAAGATGGAGTCCGAAGACCGCATCGACGTGATGACGCGTGAACACACCGTCATTGATGACCTCCTTCGCGCCACCGCCTGTCTCTTCGGCTGGTTGGAATATGAAGACAACACTTCTATTGAGGGAAGGTTGTTCAGCGATATAGGAGGCGAAACCCAGAAGGATGGCCATGTGGCCATCATGACCGCACGCATGCATCTGACCTTTGATGGTGGACTCATAGTCCGTCCCGCTAGCCTCGCGGATCGGCAGGGCGTCCATGTCACTCCTGAAAGCGACTGCACGTTCACTTTTCCCCTCTTTTCTCGCAACGAGGCCGTATCCTGCGGTGTATTCGACGGCATACCCCATCACTTCAAGTTGTGCCTTGACATATGCGGAGGTTCTCGGAAGGTCGAACCCGATCTCCGGAATCTTATGCAATGCACGCCTTGTCTCTTTCAAATAAGCCGCGTACGCTTCAAACCCCTTGTAGGTTTCAGCGGTTAGTATGGTTTTGTTTGTAGTTTCTTGCATGATATCACCTTGCTTAGAAAATGCCCATGAGCAGAGGCTCATGGGCACACGTTTAAAACAGCATGTCCCACTTTACAAAAGCACATTCCATGCCGCCTGGGTGGCGGTGGAACAGTGAGGGGATTATTCATCCCGACCCCAGCATGCGCTTCGGCGTCTCCCCCTTTCCCCTTATGGGTACTCTTGGTTGACGCGCCTCTTTCATAAAGCTGTTCATTCACTTTTGTCAGAGTTTAGCACAGGATGCACCAAGTGTCAATGACACCGCAAGGTTTCCTGCAACTAAACGTTTTCACACTTATCTATGGACACTTCCTTCAGCACACATCGTCACCTTTTTCGGTCTTTGACTTCATGGACCTTGTCCCCGTCGCGGAAATCACCGCAAAGAAATGGGAGGGCTGAATCGTAGTCTTTATAAGCCTTGCGGGCCTTGTCCAGACTTCTGACTGCGTAACAGTACCGACAGCCGAGTGTGCACGTATCGTACATGCCGATGTCCTTGCTGATCACGCATCCGCAGGCCTTTCTCTGATTCGGGTCCTTCGGTAGATTCAGGATTGGCCCTCCAAGCTTCTCGATGCGTTCCAAATCCACGCATTTGGAAGGCTGAACCCCTTCTTCTCTCATGTCGATGGCCTCGCTGCAAAGCTCGAGTGTCATGCCGTTTGCCCGCGCGATTGCATCGAATGACCTTATCAAAGACTTCTTGGTCTCCATAGGAGGGTCATAAGCCCCGAGCGCCTTGAGCACAGCTTCCGCTTTTTTGTAAAAATCCACAAAACTTACAACCACACGGTCACTGTGACCTTTCAAGGCCTTGGCAAAACGTTCGAATTGGGCCTTGTGCCAGGAGGCGGTATAACGGTCGGTGATGATCACAGGGTCATAGCGCCATATGACACGCTTGGCGCCGATTGAACCCGAAAGGACCTTGAATGCATCTAGCAGGTGTCCCTTATCCTTGAAAGCCGGTTCGACATCCTCATGATACGGTGTGAGCGTGACATGGAAATAATAGGTGTAACCCTTTATATAGGACAAATACGGCATGAAGGGCGCAGGGTTCTTCGTCCAGAAGACGAATGCGTCCACTTCGTCCTTGGAAAGCGGGATCCTGTGCACTTGCCCGGGATTGAAGGGATTCCGCTGATAGACCTCTCCCGCCTTGAGGCGCTCGATGAACCACTTTCCATAAAGGGCCGGGATGTCGGTGCGTCTCGAGACCGATACAATCATGCTTGACCCCTCACGAAAAGGTGCCCATCAATCATCCCACCGACAAAAATCCTCAACCACAGAACACTCAATATCGTGAAAGTCACACCCATGATAAAACTGATGACCATCTTCATACACCTCTTTCTACAAGTGCTTCAGCGCCCTGGGTCAGTCACGATTCTCCAAGGCATTGAAGGGACTCTTTAACAGACTGCGCAAAATCTTTTTCAGAACCTACTCACCTATTCATGACCGTGATCCATAACAAGGAACTTCCATAAACCGCCCTCCAAATCGATCAACGCCTCATTGTGAATGACTTCCGTCATTCTATCATATGCGTGCATCATTGCAGCAATCATCCTTAAAACAATGATGATTCATGGAGTTGATCCGTGTCAATTGGTTTGAATGATAAGCCCACTTTTCTTGATTCGAAAATCTTTCACTCACATACAAAAAGACTAGCTTTCGCTAGCCTTAATTCTCATCGATGGCAATGGTGTGATGGATGATGATCAACGCGATGCCACCGATCATTGTGAGACTCACGAACAGCGGAGGAATCTCCGAGTTGAAAATCACACTCACAAGCATAAGGATTATGGCAGTCAAAATCAACAAAGCGCCACCCATGAGTACGAGTGCTTCCTTTTTCATCCTATCCCTCTTTCCTTTTTCCCTCATCCTAATCATAACAATAACCCTGACGGTTTTCAAATCTTGCCGAATAATTAGTTTGAATGGCTTTGTTATGATAAAATTAAAATATATAAAACAAGGAGGTGGACCCATGGGCCTGCTTTTCCATAACCTTTCTGCCTCATTCTCAAAGATTGCCGACAAAGTGTATAAAAAACAGTTCGATCAGGATCCCCGACTCGAAAAAGAATATGATGCCAGACGGAAAAGCCGCATGTATGAAGATATTCTACATAACCTGAGCTTTCTTGAAGTCAGCCATAGGCTGAACGACGACAGGATTTTCACCGATTACGCCAAGTGGCTTCTCAAGCTGATGATCCACCTCATGCCCGACCTCACTGTTGAAAGGGTCAAAGAGCAGATGATTCATCACTACACACTGCTCAAGGAAAGCATTGAAGAATCCATGCCTGAAGAGAAGCGCACCCACATGCTGCGCCTTTTGAACAAAGCCATTACCCTGAGTGAAAACTATGAACCGCAAGAAGAACCCTCCTATCTGGAGGGCAAATACGCCCACATGAAAAACACCTATTTCCGTTTCCTGAAGGACCGTGACGCACAAAAGGCCATCCAATACATCAAAAGCCTTCATGAACAGGGCCTTCCCCTGGAGGACATCTATGTCGACATCCTGCAGCAAGTGATGATTGAAGTGGGGGAACTTTGGCAAAAACGCGAGATCGAAGTGGATGAGGAACATTACATGACCGCGATCACACAGATGGTCCTGTCTCAATTCTATGACCAGATCTTCAGCGCCGAGCCGAACGGCTTCACCACCCTCACCTGCAGCATCGGAAGCGAGCTGCACGAAATGGGCGGAAGGATGGTGAGCGACCTGCTTGCACTTCAAGGATTCGATTCAACCTATCTTGGCGCCGCCGTCCCAAAGGAGACCATCCTTCGCCGGATTGAAAAAGAGGCCCCTGACTATCTGCTTCTATCGGTGACCATGCCTCACCATCTTCTTGAATGCAAGGACATCGTGGAAAGTGTCAAAAATGCTTATCCAAAAATCAAAATCGCAGTGGGCGGACGTGCTTTCACGATGACAGACAAGCTCTACAGCCAATGGCCCATCGACTATTACGCCGATTCCGCCAAACAATTGATCGACATTTTGGAGCGTGACACCCATGACCGCTAATCTCCTGTTCAGAATCGATGAACAAGGCCTCATTGAACACGTCTATTTCTTGAACTGTCACGAGGAAGACCTCTCAACACCGCACTCCATCTATTCCATACTGGACCATTCCTCAAGCGATGCCTTACAGAACGCACTATCCAAAAGAGAGGAAACCGTCCTTTATGACCTCAAAATGAATGACACCCTCTTCTTCGCGATCATCCTCCCCATCGGTAACCAATACCTTTTCTTCGCCACCGACATGACACCTCACCAGGAAATCATCATGCTATTCAAAAACATCCTTAAAAGCCTCGCAGACCATTACGTCGAACCAAGTGGCCATAAGAACAACGAATCCAGATTCTATTTTGAAAGCATCCAGAAACTGAACAACGACCTCATCAACAAATCCCGGGAAGTCGAACGCTTGAACCGGAAACTCAACCATGCGAACACCATACTCAACAACAGGCTCATCAAGGACCCCTTGACAGGCCTTACCTCGCGCTATCAATACACAGACGAGATGAATCAACTGACCAAAACCTCTCCGGGTCAAAAAGGGCTTTTCTGTTTCATAGACATCGATGACTTCAAAAAAGTCAATGACACCTACGGCCACGCGACCGGGGACGTCTATCTGAAAACGTTCGCAGAAAGACTAAAAGCCCTCCCTTTCGATCACTCCATCACCATGCGCATCGCCGGCGATGAATTCGGAGTCTTCATTGGAAGACTCGACTCTGTCGATGAGTCCTTCAAGAAAGAAGTGTGGGCGGAAATCAAAAGAACCGTGATCAAACCCATCCCCATCAAGGACCGCGAACATCCCGTGTCCCTATCACTCGGCATGGCCGTTTACAATGAGGATACCGACAACATCCACGCCCTGATCGATTATGCGGACTTCGCGATGTATCAAGCCAAGCAAAAAAAAGGAAGCAGTTATCATTCCTTCGAGGAATCAAAGTTCGCTCAACACAAACCTTGAAAAAGCTCCATCGCTCGAACAATAGCGATGGAGCTTTTAAATGAGCCTCATGTGTCAAATCCTACAAGTGTGCAAGCATGGGGATTTGATGCTACAGTCGAAGCCATCAGGTGACCCGTTTCATCTTATAAAAAATGAGCGTCAACACCATCGCTCCACAAAGCGCCCCCAGGAAATCGACATATATGTCGGTAAGCTGCATCGCGCGCCCAGGAATCCTCGACTGAAGCGTCTCGTCGAGTATCGCCACAATGAGGCTGATCATCGCCGTCTCTGTGATGAGGCGGAACCAATCCTTGAAGAAACTCCAAAGGAAATCGTAGACCCATACCGCGAGAAAGAAATACAAGGTGAAATGCGCTGTGGTGCGAAGCGCGCTTTCCAGCGCACCCGTGTCGATGATGCGTCTTATATCCGGCTCCATGACCTCCAGTACGCTGAGCACAGTATCGGTGACACTTCCGCTCAATTCTGCGGACTCGCTCCCGGCCTGTGTGCCCAATGTGAAAATGATCAACATCCACATGGCCGCAAGTGCGC
>CAZCTR010000010.1:25495-46416 GCA_964501715.1 uncultured Candidatus Izemoplasmatales bacterium
CCGGCCTGTGTGCCCAATGTGAAAATGATCAACATCCACATGGCCGCAAGTGCGCCTCTTAGAAAGATGAGAATCATTCGATACCGAGTACTTTCCTAGGAACATTATCAAAAAGACGAATAGCGGTGTCCCTCCCCATTTTCTTCTGCACAACTTTAAAAGCCTTCTTCATGTCGTGAACACCCCTCTCGTCATGGATGTCGCTTGCGACCAAGTCGACCATATCTTCTTTCAGAAGGTCACAAGCCATTTTCTGGGAGCGTTTCGATCCCTTCTTGATAAGATGAGCAGCGGACAACTGCAGCAACCCACCATCCTTGCGCACCCGCTTCCAATCGGAAAGCTTCATATATCGGTAGCGTTCAGGATGGGCGACGACTGTGCGATACCCCTTTATGGAAAGGGTGTAGGCGATCTCGGCAATATCCGCTTTGCGCATACCGAAATCAATCAGCGCATATGCGCTTCCATTCAACGTATGAGCCTTCCCGACCAGCGTTTCCATCTCGTCATATTCATCGATTTCGCTTCCAAGATAAAGTTGCATCTCGATGCCCGCTTTTTCCGCTTCACTCTTGAATGCATCAAAGCGTTCCCGATAAAACGCCTTCCCTTCGAAAAAGCCTCTCATCACCGCATAATGCGGGGTAAGACAGACGCCTTTCACCCCTTCTTCGCTAAGGGTTTTCAAGATTTTTAACGCTTCCTCGACGTTTTGAACCCCGTCGTCCACACCCGGAAGCAAATGCGTGTGCGTGTCAATCATGTGTTCCCCTCCCTTGAAATCATTGCTGGCATACAGTTATCATGCACGGCTCGGTGCACCCATTATAGCACGCATGGAAGAAAAGGTCATCCCCAGAAGCGTCCATTGAACACCCGCTCATTTGAACGAAATAATGAATGTCACCTGGCATTCCCTCATAACATCAGTCATACCCTACAACCGGATGGTCATGATAGATGAGCCAGGCCAATTGGGGATGGTCGATGAAAGGGTTGCGGTTCCCCTGATGTTCATAAATGACCTCGTTCCTTCGTTTTTCAAAATCGTCCACCGGATCATCGAAATGCCATTGAAGCAGCTCGGCGTGATAGCCCATCTCGTTCCCTTCCGGGTCATCACTCAAGTTCAGGTCGTCATAACGGGCATCCATATAAAAAAGCATGCGTGCCACATCACCCTTGATGTCATCATGCGGTTCATATGAACCGCTCTCGACACTCGAGAACGGCTTGTTGCCACGGTAACTGTTCTCCGCCACATCGGCCGGTGCAATGTGGTGCGCATCCGTTCTGGCATCCGCGCTTCCGAACTTGGATTGTGGCCAGACATGCTCACGGTTCCAGTTTGGATAGTCCCATTCTCCCTTCACCGAATCCCTGGTGTAGATCAGAATGACATGGCCAGGATTTTCAGGATCCTCATCGCTTTCCTCTAACACATGTTTCAGATCATCATAGCTGAGCCGTGTCACTTCTTCGTTCAAAATGGATTCAAGCGCCGATTGGAGGTCATCGCCATAAAGTCCTTCCGCTTCTTGATAATACCTATCAAGAGGCATAGCCAGGAACATTTCAAACCCGCCGGACAAATAACCACTCATGCTGATATCCTCGTTACGTTTGAATACTGCTTCAAAAGCGTAGCTTTCATCTTCTTCAACCGCAAACTGATATTGCATATCTTCACTGACAATGTTTTTAGCATTCACATCCATCCAATGCCGGAAAGTGAACATAGTGTCCGGATAATCATCAAGTGTCAAAACCGCCCTTAACCCTTCGAGCTCGACCGAATGCTCGACATTATGCGCTCCCTTGATTGATACGTTGATTTCAACCCCGGAAGGTTCTTTATCTCCTGAAAGTGCGTCCCTTTCCTCACAACCTGCAACAACTCCTGTCACCAAAAGAAAGAACACACCCAGCATAATCTTTCGAATCAAATAACCACTTTATTTCTTCATAACCATATAACTTTATCAATTATACCCTTCAAAGTAAAGAAAAAACGTCTTTGAGGCAATGCCTCAAAGACGCTAAATCAGTCAAGTCCCACTTCGGGATGGTCATAATAGACCAGATACGCAAGGTGCGGGTAATCGATGAACGGATTACGGTTGTACTGATAATCCTCGATGACATCGTTGCGGTACATCTCGAAATGGCTCACCTCGTCAAACACATGCCATTCAAGCATGACCTCAAGGCTTCCCATCTCATGATTGTCCGCATCCGGGTTCTCATCGACCAGGGTCAACTCATCATAGAGGACATCCATGTAGAACATCATCCTTGAAACATCGCCCTTGACATCATCATGGGGCTCATAGGCTGTAGACGTGGTGTCCCAGTCGAAGAACTTGTAGCCCCGCGCGCTGTTCTCGCCTGGGTCCGCAGGCGCTAGGTGGTGCAGGTCGCTTCCAATGTCGCTTGTGCGCTCACCGGGGAAACGCCGGCTCGGCCATACGTGCTCGCGGTTCCATGTCGAGCCCCCGTCCCATTCGCCCGGCACACTTTGGCGCGTGTAGAGCTGGATGACATGGTCGTGGTTGTCGGGGTCGCGGTCGCTTTCTTGCAGAATCTGCCGGGCCTCATCGTAAGAACGGTAGCTCACCTGACTCTGCATGAGGGACTGGATCTCATCGCGCAACGCCTCCCCGTGAAGCCCCTCGAGGTCGGCGTAGTATCCGTCGTACCTGTCAAGGTCGAGGCTGGTGAGCTCCGTAAGCGTCATGTCCATGAAATCGATCGGCTCAGGCACATCATAGACGGCGGTGAGCGTCATGTCCGTATCGGTCGTGGTGTAGGAGAAGGTTTCGTCCTCACTTACAAGCGTGCCGTCCTCATCCTCCCAGCCGATGAACCCGTATTGATTCTCGGGGTCGTTCGCGCTCACAAGCACTTCAGTCCCCTCGACGACGGGGCGGTCGATGTCCGTTTCGAGCTCGGCGAGATAATAGTTCGATTCAAGGCGCAAAGTGTAGGCGGGCGGGTTGTCAAAGACCGCGTAGAGAAATGTGTCCTCCTCAAGCGTGAAGGTGTAGGGGTTCTCCTCGCTCAAGGTCTGTCCCTCGCCATCTTCCCATCTCAAGAAGCTGTAGAGGCCTTCGGGGTCGCTTGCGGTTACGGTAACATCACTGCCGGGCGCAAGACGGGTGTCAGGGTCGGCCTCGAACTCAGCGTCCCAGTAGGGGCTGTCAAAAGAAACCACGGGATAATCGCTTCCGGGGACGTTATTTTCCCAGGTGAGGTCATCGAGTGTCAGCTGTCCGTTGGTCGGAAGGATTTTCAGTTCAAACTCGCCTCTCACATCGAGGTCATCGAGTTCAAAGAACCCGATGGTATTCTCGACTTCCGGCGCAGTGCCCACAAGCTCGCCATTGATATAAAGCTCAAAGCCGGCAGGGGTTTGGAAGGCATTCTCGTAATAGACGTTGAAATAACTGATGCCTTCTGGAATGATGGCTGTCATGGAGGCGTCGCGTGAAGGGGTGTCCCCGAGCGTGACCGCATCGGAGACACTGTCGAAACGCTGGTCCGTACGGGTGTCGGTGAAGTGCCATTCAATACCGTTCACACCGATCTGGGTGAAGTCCCTATACTGGCTTCCTGTGGAATAGAAATCCTCAAAAGTCTCTGT
This sequence comes from uncultured Candidatus Izemoplasmatales bacterium, assembly GCA_964501715.1. Lineage (GTDB taxonomy): Bacteria > Bacillota_I > Bacilli_A > Izemoplasmatales > Izemoplasmataceae > M55B118. Next base: position 29,142 of record CAZCTR010000010.1, read on the forward strand.
GTACATGGCCGGTTCGATGCCTGCACTGTCGAACACCGCTTCAAGTGTCGCGTCGTCTGTGACGGTATATTCCAGTACTTCCTCTTCACTCAGAAACTGGCCGTTCTCGCGCCATTTTAGAAAAACATGGTCGTCCTCATCATAATCCGGTGTGAGGGTCACCACATCGCCTGATTCGTAAGGTCCTTCCGGGTCCATACTGAAAGTCGGGCCCTGCACGTTCGCATCCACTGTGAGGGTGAACGTGTCTGATGGTGCGTCTTCGAATACCGCTTCAAGTGTCGCATCGTTTTCGACCGTATAGGTGAAAGACGGCTCTTCGCTCAACACGTCACCACTTTCTTCCCAATGGACGAACGTCACTTCTTCGTCGTCCCAGGAAGCGGTGATGGTAACTTCGTCCCCAGTTTCATGAGGCCCTTCAGGGTCTTGTGTCAGGGACGCCTCCTCATAATCCGAGGTGAGCGTCAATGCGTAGGTATCAGGATCGGGTAAATCGACCACTGTCTCACAGCCAATCAAAGTAAGGGCTGCGGCGATTAAAGTGAACAGGGAAAGAATTTTTTTCATGTGCAAAACACTCCAATTTTATGGTTTATTCGTCTTCTTGGACGGATTCCCGGATGTCAAAAGAGTCCAGCACCGTATCGAGTGTCTGCACGATGATATCGGTGATCATGGATTTCGACATGCTGGGGATGTTTTCATTGCTGGTCATTTCTGGCAAGGCAGGGATGTGAATGAATCCCACCTTTGTGTTCTTGTTGAAAGTCATCACGTGATGCATGGTTCTAAAGAAGAGGTTGTTGCAGACATAGGTACCAGCCGAATTGGAGATCTCGGCTGGCAGGGATTTCTTTCTGTAGCGTTCTTTGAGCGCCTTGATCGGAAGCGACGTGAAAAGACCGTCAGGACCACCTTTCACAATCGGTGTCCCATCGAGCACATGACCAAGATTGTCGGGCATCTTTGATTCATTGCAATTGATCGCCACACGTTCAAGTGAAACGCGATTCCGCCCCTTCGCATACCCCAGATGCAAGATGATCTCAGGGTCGTGTTTCTCAATCAAGGGAAGCAGTGCCTCGAAACAATGGTCGTATGCGACCGGAAGCGTGACGGTCAGCACCTTCATGTCATTCAGGGTTTCGGGTAAATCGGCCAGGACTGTTTCGGTGGGGTTCATCGAATCCATGCCGAAGGGTTCGAAGGCTGTGATCAGTATCACGCGCATGAAATCACCCTTTTAAATACCAATTTGAGGCGGCTGAGAAAGAGAAATGAATGTAATGGGAATGCCGCATGGTCTCGCCTGTTTCCCCATCAGGCTCTCCGGGGTCTGTTTCCACACCTTCCTCTTCAAGGAACGCGATAATTTCAGGAAGTGGCACGGCGAGGTTTCTCTCCGGTTCACCGGATACACCCCATGTATTGATGCCCATGAGATAGCCATCGAGATCCACAAGCGCTCCTCCACTGTTTCCCGGATAAATGAGCGCGCTGTGATAGATCACCTCGAAATCGACATCATCAGTGTTGACCATGCCGTGGTACTGACCGAACGTGACAATCGAATTCACCGCGCTCGGATTTCCAACGGCCAACAGCATGTCCTTGCGTTCAAGCGACTCGTAACGGTCCATGTTGATATCAAGCACGCCGAGGTCGAGGTCTCCGAGCGCAAAACGCAGAAGCGCGAGGTCCCTTTCAGAATCGCTCGCGATCACGGCCGCATCGATCTCCACTTCTTCCATCGATGGCACGATGGTGACATTGACCTCGTCGAAATCCCTCGGGTCGATCACGTGAAAGTTGGTGAGGGCGTAGTAATGGCTGTCGGTTTTGGCGAACACCACACCACTGCCTTGCGATTCACCCCTCGAGCCGGTTCCGGGAATCCAGGAGCCACCACTCCTGTACTCCACATTGACTCCGACATTGGCCCTTCTCATAAGGGTGCGCGTATCCATCATCTTGTCTTCGAGCGTGGGGGTGTCCGAATCGTTATATGTGCTGATATCATCAATCAGGGCGCAGCCTGACAAGGTGAACACGGCAAGTAGCAGTATCGCAAGCGTGAGTACACGTTTTACGGTCATAACATCCTCCTCTTTCCTTACCACTATACACATTATACACGATTTTTCAATGATGCGCGTGAAATTTGCTGAAATCCCTTTCACATCATGGCAATCATGTTATAATGATAAGATATCTAAATTAGGAGCGATTTACTATGAAAAAACTCATATCTCTATTATTCACACTGATGCTTGCCTTTTCCCTGTTTGCATGCGGGGGAGAAGCCCCCGGGGATAACGGGCGGGACTATGAACTCGTCCGCGGCGAGACCCCCGTCACGGACCGCCTTGCACTCGAAAGCGACTATGAAGGTAAATCCTACGCAAAAATGGGAGAGTTCGGACCAGTCATCGCCGATGGCATCGGCGAAGTCGAGCTGGACAAATGCAATGATGGCGATACAGCCCATTTCCTGGAAGACGGCATCGAAATCACCTCCCGCTTTCTTGCCATAGACACGCCTGAAAGCGGTCATCTCATTGAACCTTGGGGCATCGCCGCCGGCGAGTATGCCTGTGAGATCATGAAAAACGCGGACACCATCGTGCTTGAAAGGGAACCCGCAGAAAGTGCAAAGGGCAACTACGGACGCTTCCTCAGCTATGTCTGGGTGGACGGACGCCTCTTGAACCTGGAAATGGTCGAACAGGGCTTCTCCGGCATAAGCGGAGTGGCTAGCTACAAGTACGCTGACGCTTTCTATGAAGCGGAGGAGAACGCGCAGGAACTCGGTCTGCGCCTGTTTGGAGAGGAAGACCCCTCGTTTCCAAAAGATGATGCTGTCGATGTCTCCATCGAGACCCTTGTGGAGAACCCCGAGGAATACATGTACAGAAAAGTGAACATCGAAGGCGTTGTGACCAACCGCATCGGGAACACGAATGACGGTAACGGCGTCTTCATCGAATCGCATGACAGCGACTATGGCATCTATTTCAATCTTGGCTACCGGTATTCCGCAAAGCTGAATGTCGGCTACAATGTAATCATCGAAAACGCACGGTTCGCCCGGGACACCAAGGATTTCGAAGCCATACACATTACCGACTTCTTGGATTCGGACATCTCGAACCCTGACGATTTCGAAGGCAGCTTCACTCCGCAGTCTATTCCGTTTGAAGACCTCACCCTTTCACATACAGGGCGTCTATTCGAATACACCGGATTGAAAGTTGTCCATGTCGACAAAGCCAATGACCTTTTCACAGTAGAAGATAGCGATGGTCAAATCATGCCGGTGCACCAGCACGAACACATCGCCGCTGAACGACGCATCGACCTCGATACGCTTGAAACAGGGTCCACCATTGATTTGAAGGCATCATTGAGCGTACACGACGAAGACCTCACCTTCTTCTTCGCCTTCAAGGATGATGTGACGCTCACTGAGGAAGAAATCGAAGAGAATGCCGGCTATTATTTTCCGGAGGAACTCGACTATGACGGGCCTGACCTCAAAAGCGACTTCGAGACCATGTCTCTTTACTTAGAGGAAGACGGTGACACCACAGGTGGAGGCGGCAGCTTTGAAAGCGAGCTCATCCGGTGTATCGATGGGGATACAGCGGTCTTTGAATACCCTTCACAAATAGATTCAAGAATCGAAAGCAACGCGAACAGCACCCGTTTTCTGAATATCGACACCCCTGAGACCTATCAAGGCGGAGAAGAAGAATGGGGAAAAACCGCGAGCGTCTATGTCTGTGATGAGCTCTCAAACGCCGAAGGGATCAAACTGCAGACCGACCCTGGAGACAATCTGACCGGAACGTATGACCGCCTTCTCGCCTGGATATGGTATATCCCTGAGGGGGAAACCGATTACGAGCTTCTCAACTACAACACGGTCCGACAGGGACTTGGGGAGGTAGCTTATCTTTACGGTGCCGGCAGTACGGATGTCACCACTTATGATGGATTGAATTATACCGAGTGGATGTTCAAAGCTGAAGAGGACGCGATTGAGCACGAACGTGGTCTTCATAGTGACCTTAAGGATTACTACTGGGATTACGAGACCAATAGCCCGCATCCGGAGCGTTGGTAAGGCCCGCCACCGAAGAGGATTTCGGTGGCCTTTTTCTTTGAAACCGGATTCCATGCCATGATGCTGACCTATTTGAAGAGACGACACTGGAGGATAAGGAGAATCAACCTCAAAGACCTAATTTTTCAAATTGCGACGGCATCCTTGAAGTGCCCCAAACCCTATTTTGAAGCCTATCGACCATCTCAAACAGCTTGACCTCCCTCACACCTTTCTCGGCAATTTCTATTTCGCTCTTATTTGACAACCTTCTTCGGATGAATTTCGTGCATTTCCAAGGCTTGCAATATGAGCAGACCTTGGGGGTAAACATTGCAGAATGTTTCACACTCGTCGCCTTCATGGTTCTTCTATTCAAGAAAATGTGTCGGTTCTAGTCACCTTCATTGAAAAGGGCGCCTATTTGACGTATAATGAAACCGAAATTCACAATAAGGGAGGCCCGTCATGCCGATTGATGAAACCCTGAACCAACTCATGGACAGCGAACCCTCTTTGAAAGAATCCTTATCCGCCTTGCCTGAGGCCAAACGGGACGCCATTTTCACCCTGTTCGCCTACTACAAGACCGCGAAGAAGGCGGCTCGCGAGGAAAGGGACCTTGAAGCGCTTCAGACCATGAAGAAAAACACCAAGGACACCTTTGAGGGCGCGGTTCCCAATGACCCTCTTTATGAGGCCTTATATGAAAGCGTCATGCGGTTTCCGAGCGACATCTCGCCGTTCATGGAACTGCTTGATGGCCTCAAGGACGATTATTACCAAAAACCCATCGAGACCGACGAGGACTTCAATGCCTATGCCCTTAAGACAATCGGGAACTTGAACAGGATGATGCTTCCCGTACTTGCGCAAAAGACCTTCAAGGAATCCCCGAAACCGCTGCGCAAAGTGTCGGATGCCCTCGCACACGCACTCACCATCACCATCGTGTTGAGAGACTTGCGTGACGATCTGAAGGACCGGTTCGTCTTCCTGCCGGAAAAAGCGATTGAACAGGCCAACGTCAAAATCCCGCATTTGAGAACCGGCATCGTCACCCCGGAATACAGAAGCCTTGTCGAACAATACATCGACAAGGCGGTCGAGGAATACGAGACCTTCTTCGACGCTTTGGACACCTTGGATGAGGACGCGATCGCCCCCGTATATACTGCCCTGCGATATTACAAGGGTCTTCTTTTGCAGATAAGGAAGAACGACTACAACAACATCACGAAAAAACACACCTTGGGTCCAGTGAAGAAATGGATGCTGCGGAAGAAGATCAAAGGCGAACTCAAAAAACGCGGACTCCCGACCGCTTGAAGGCGCAACGCGCCTTCTTTTCATCTATTTGAAAGGAGCACTTTGATGATCCCCTTCATGATCGGTTTTTTAATCAGCACCCTGTTGGTTCTCTATGCGTTCCACTTTCGCGTATTCTCGACCGGGGGAAGCGTGACGCTCATAACGGTCGCAACCCTGATATTCGGTTTCGCGGGGCCGTACGCATTCATCGGGCTCGGACTTCTTTTCATCCCCCCCTCGGTGATCTACGCATTGAGAAACACGGAAGGCCCGTTGTTGGCCTCCCGCTCAATCATATCCTTCACCATCATCCCGCTTTATTTCTCGAGTCTTTATTTCTTCATGCCTTCAAGCACGTATCTCTTATACATGGTCATCGGCTACAGCGTTGCCGCACTCGACATGTGGAGGCGTATAGCCGCATCGACTTGGTCCATGCAGGCTTACAAGCTCTTCAGATTCAAGCGGACCGACGTCGACACTCCGGGATCCTTATCGGGGTTCGGCGCACTCGCAGCGGTCAGTGCCACCGCGCTTTTCCTAGGCTACACCGTCTTCTTGGTCCCTGGCAATGACCACCTGCTGCTCGTTTTGCTGGCGAACGTCTTCATGTATCTTTTCCTATTGCTTTTTGGCTTGCTCAAACGATCCTATCTCACAAGAAGGATGAAAATCCTTCAGACAGGCAAAACGCTTCAGTTCGATGAGCCGATGCTACGGTTTCTGGCCGCTTCGTTCAGTGTCATCGTGATTTCAACCATTGTTTCTCTCTCCATTTAAAAAAGGCCCTGGGCCTTTTTTTATAAGTTTATGCCGAGGGCCTTCAAAAATCTCTCAAGCGCCTCGCCTTTCAAGGTGACCTCACCGACTTCACCGTGTGAGGAATCATTCTCTATGCCGTGGAAGTCGCTCCCGGCCGTATGAAGCATGCCCCTTCGTTTGGCGAATGCCAAATACCTGGCGGTGTCCGCTTCGCTGTTTTGGCTGTAGACGGCTTCGATGCCGTCGAAATCTAGGGCGAGCACCTCGTCGTGAATGGCGGGTTTCAAAAGCACCGGATGGGCGAGCACGACTACAGCATTGTGTCTCTTTAAAAACCTGATCCCTTCTTCTGTGGGGAGTTCGCTCGAGGGCACATACGCTTTGGTGTGGTTTCCGATGAATTGTTCGAAGACCTCATCATGGGTGTACTGCGGATAATGCTCTATGATTGCCTGACCGATGTGCGGCCGGGCGATCACACCGCCCGATAGGCGCACGAGCTGCTCGTAGTTGATGACGATGTCATGATAGTGCTTGAGATTCTCGATGAACTTTTTCGCCCGGGTCTCCCGGTCGTTCTTGATCCTTTCATAATAGGCCTTCATCGACTCCGAAGCGTGCGACTCATCTGTAAAGTAGCCGAGTACGTGCACAGTCTTGTCTTTATAGAGGGTCGAAAGCTCGATGCCCGGGATGTAGCCCACACCATAAATATCGGCGAGGCGTCTATGCTCGTCGACGCTCTTGCACACATCGTGGTCGGTAATCGCGATATAATCAAGCCCTTTTTCATGGGCACGCTCGAATAACGACCTCGGTCCTTCACGTCCATCCGAGTCCGTCGTGTGCATATGGAGGTCAGCGGTCATTGCAATCATTCCTTTCGGTTCAAGTCTAGATGCTCCTTTGGCCCATGTAAAGTCTTTTGCTCACGTGAGCGCATGATGCGTGTAAGGAATCTTCAAGGCGTCAAGCGTCGAATTTTCGCGTTCATGACATGTGAAAAGGAGGACTTGGCGTTCTTTGGCGACCGCATTGATGAGTTTCAAAGCCTCTTTCAGACGCGCCTTGTCGAACTGGACGAAAGGGTCGTCCATGAACAGGGGAAGGTGGCCCTTCTTAAGTGTCTTCAGGATTCCGAGGCGCATCGCGATATAGATCTGATCGAGCGTCCCAGCCGAGAAAAAACGGGCATGTTCAAGGCGTCCGGTTTCTTTTGAGAGCACATTGAAAGAGAGGTCCTTTTTCATTTTGATCGAGTCATAGACCCCGTCGGTAAGCGTCTTGAGATAACCTTCTGTGTTTTCGTTCATGATCGGGGCGAATTGGTCCTCGATGGTCTTTTGCACATCCTTCAGGCGTTTGGACGCCTTGGCTAGAATCCGCTTCTGCTTCTCAAGACCCTGCAGGGCCTCTTCAGTCTTCTTGATATCGTAATCAATGGTTGAGAGCGGACGATGATTCTTTTCCATTGACGCCACATTGCCTTCTTTCTTCGAGCGCTCAAGGGCATTCTCACGCAAAGTGCGTTCCACCCAGTCGAATGCTTCACGGACAGTCTCTTCACGCGTGGTGTCTACGGTTTTCAAAGAGAAATCTATCGATGACTCGAACGTTTCGAACGCCTCACCCTCAAGCAACCGCTTCATTTCATCGTATGAGGTCTTGATGGCACGAAGCGCATCAAAGGTGGGCTTGAGCCTGTCCGTGTCCTTATCAAGGGCGAATCGCGATAATAGAGGCGAAAACGTCTTTTTTATGTCTTCCAATTCATTCATAAGTTCTGAGGTTTTCTTCTGGGCGTCTTTCTTGTAACTCGCCTCATAATAGAATTTATCGAAGCCCTCAGGCGTGTCCACGCCATATGCCTCAAGCAGACGTGTCAGTTCCTTGTCGTTCATGTCATGTGTCTTAGCGGCCTTGTCGAGTTCTATTTTCAAATTATCCAGAGCTTTTTCCAAACTGAGTATCAGTTTTTTATTCCGTTTGGTCGCAACAAGGTTCACGCACGTGATCAGCACCGGAATGATCAGGATGAGGAAATATTGCCAAGCACCCAGCATGAAAAACGGCAGGATAGCTCCAGTGATGGAGGCGGCCCAAACAAGCGGAAGCCCAAAAATCAACCCTTTTTTCCAAAAGGCGTGGCGGGCCTTTTTGTCTTTTAGCATGGTTTCATTCGAAGAGGCTTCCTCCTCAAGGGTCCTGCGTGTCTTTAAAGCCTCTTGTCGGTCGCGCAGGAAGGTCTTCACTCGGCGGTGGTCCGCTTCTATCTCTTGCAAGGAGGTCTTCTCAAGCAAGGAGCCCTTCTCCGGCAGGCGGTCTTTGAGACTGTTGAGTCTCGAGGTTTTGTCAAGCACTTCCTCACGAGCATCTTCGAGGCGTTTGAAAAGCCCCTCATAATCCTTGAAGGTGCGGTCAAGGAAACGCACCGTGACATCGGGTGGGGTGTCGCTGGAGTGTTCCAGCGTCTTCTGGATGTCCATCCGTTTCTCTTCGATGGCATGGTAACGATTGAGACGTTTCGTGTTGTCGATCTGTTTCAGTTCGCGCTCATATTGTGCGCGTTCCTTATTCAGTTTCTCATCCTCTTCGGAAATCTCGTCGAGACGACGCTTTTCCTCAAGTGTCTCCAGATGGGCATGCTTGGCTGCGTCGTACTCCTCTTTGAGGTTCCCCAGCTTTTCCTTGGTCCTGAGATACGGTCTTTTCGGTGCGCGATCGCTACCGATCGCCTTCTCCTCTTCCTCGATTGTCGAAAGTGCTCTTGAGATGGAGAGGGTCTCACTTTTGGTCTGACTTATGTTCTGAAGGCGTCTAAGCAGCTCGTGTCTTGCGCTTTCATCCGTCGCGGCATTCATCTGTGAGATGGACAGGGTGTTTTTGAAAAGCGTTCTGGGCATGTCCAAAAACCGCGCAAGGTCAATCTCCTTACGCACAGGATGAACAGGGTGGTCTGCCGTGATGTCGCGCCCTGAATCCTTTTCGAAAAGCCTGACATCGGTCTGTTTCTTCTCGAAGTTTCTCTCAAGGCGATACGCCTTGCCCTTGAACTCGAATTCCATCGTGCCCTGATAAGCCCCTTCCCGGGGACGGTATTTCTCATGGTCATCGGTATAGGTCTTACGTTTTTTCGTGCCATCCGTGAATCCGTAAAGCATGCCTTCAATGAAGGCATGGATGGTCGTCTTTCCGGCTTCGTTCTGACCATAGACAAGATTGATGCCTTTGTTCAGGTCCAAAGATTTGTCCTTGAACTTGCCAAATCCTTTCATGTGTAATCTCAGCAACCTCATGCGCCTGCCCTCCTTGTCTCAAGAAGGGCTCTTATGGCACGCATGAGCGCCTCATGATCCTCTTCGCCGGTTTTAGTGTCCTGTTCATAGTCCTTGATCAGCTGACCGATCGCATCGTCCTCATGCGTCTCTTTCAAATCCTCAAGCGACAAGGCGATTTCGGTCTGATCCTTGATCTCCACATAGTGGCAGTCCTCTTCCAACACCCGCTTGAGCCATCCGGTGTCAATCGCGAGTTCGAGATGCCGGTATCCTTTCAGGATGATCCGGTTGAACGCCCGCTCTTTTTTGGGACCCTTGAGCGCATGCCTTGCTTTCATGAGTATCATATCCGAGGTGTCCCCTTCATCGACCTTTAGCTCATCGACCATGAATGCGCGCGACTGAAACGCCTTGAAAGAGGCGTTCAACCGCCCTTCCTCAAGCATGCCCTCGATGAAACCCCTAGGGGCGGTCTCGGAGAAATCAAGGGGTTCGAGGTTGCCTGAATACGCGATGTGCGGTCTCAGAAAGGCGTGCTTGTGGATATGGCCGATCGCAATATAATCGAAAGACGTGTCCGCGAGTGTCTCGACATCGCAAAGATGATGCTCGTCCTTTTTGTTGGACACATCCCCGTGCAAGAGAAGCACATTGTCTTTCGAGGCGTCCAACATGCCGTTCACCGTGTTCAGTCTCTTTTCTGTGAAGTCCCGGGTGTTGAGTCCATAGACATCCACATCATCGAAACAGTGTCTCGGTGTATCCGCGTCAAACATGTGGATGCCGTTTTCCTTGATCAGGCTCTGATAGGCGGATTCGTGCAGGAAAGTGTCATGATTCCCGATCAGAAGAAACACCTCGGCCTTCAGTCCTCCAAGTTTCTTGAAAAGCGCCTGCATCTCGAAAAACCGCATGTTCGGATCATCAAACATGTCCCCTGCGATAAAAAGCATGTCCACATCGTGCTTCTCGACGTGGTCGCACAAACGGAAAAAAGCGTCCCTGATCTCCTGGACGCGGCGTTCGTGCTGCTTGGAATCACGGAAGGAGGCGTGGGACAGCGTCACATTGAGATGCAGGTCCGCTGTATGTACAAATCTCATAAACATCCCCTACTTTAACATGGTATCTTCTATGATTCTGTAAACCACCTGATCCTTGAGTGCGGAAAATTTAGGAAAAAGCGTCTTCAGATGCACGAGATAATCCTCCGGATACCTGGTGGTGTGTGCATCGAGCTGCATGCGCTCTTCATTTTCGTTCAGGGAACTGAAAAACATGGCGAACGCATCCGGTAGCGTCCCGACTTTCTGCCCGGCATTCTTGAAACATTGTCGAATAGTCGCCTGCGCATCATCATCCAACTGATCGATCTGATGCGAGAGATAGACAGGGGCCGCAAAGAAGATGAAACGGGCATAGTGAAAATCAGGATGGAACCCTTGCACCGTATCGTTGATCATATGGAGTGGAAAATACGGTTTCTTCACATACAAGGAACCAACCAGTACATGCGCATATGCAAGTGCGCTCCAATCCTCCATATCGCCTTCCATAATAGCACTTTTCGCATGTGAAAACAGCCTTCTCAAAGCCACTGAAGACACATCCGTATGCAACGGACTCACATTTAAACGTATGAGTTCAAACGCCCTGATGAGGACATCGCTCACCGCATTGCGCGCCACCTCAAAAGGAAGTGTGGAGAGGGTTTTCGGATCGATCCACGCGGCCGAAGGGGTGAACGATGGATGTTTCAGACGTTCATACCGGTCCAAAGAGGCGTCATAAATATATACTTTGTGATTGAGCGAGGCAACGAGTGTGAGCGAGGTCGGCACCGCGATTACACTCAAGGCGTCGCTCTCGAAAGGCGGGACGTGCTTACTCTCAAGCCACCCTGATAGATAAGCGTCGTGTTCATGTGCCATTCTCGCAGCCAGTTTGGCCGCGTCGATGACTTTCGCGCCACCATGCGCGACAATCGCATCAACCTCGTAATCCCTAGCCGCGTGGGCGGCATCGAGGATGGTGCGGGTGGTGAGTGGCCGTGTCACCTTATCATAGAGCACGGTTTCAATCCCTTGAGTTTCAAAATTGGACTGAAGGGTTTCAAGCGCACCATAACGTGCGGATGAAATATTTTTTGTCGTCACGATGAGCACGCGCTTGTAAGGCAAGGTGTAAAGTGTTTCATCGTGTAAAATGTCTTCACCGAAGCGTACATCTGTGGGAAGAAAATATCTGAAATTTTGCATATTATCACCTATTGGATTATTATAACACGTTTGTGATTGCATTGTAAGACACACCAAGTCATCCTCCCACCCGAAATACTTGACTTTTCATATTTATGAAAGCTAAGATGACTATGTTATAATAAAGCACACTGGAGGTGGAAGCATGCCTTTCACAATCACCGATGATGCCTTGCATCATCTCTCAAGACTCGACCCTGTCATGGGAAGGCTCATCAAACATTCGCCTGTGCCGAAGGAACCGACCATAGACGACCCCTTTGTAGCGCTCATCGACACCGTCATAGGTCAACAGATCAGCGAACACGTGAAAGCCATCCTCATGGAGCGGCTAAAGGATTCCGTTGGGGATTTGACACCCGAGAACATCAAGCAGCTCGACAAGAAAACCATCCACCGTCTCGGTGTATCGAAGATGAAAGCGGAGACCATGATCCTCCTTGCTAACAACAAGGAGACCATCAACACCTTAAAAGGGAAAGACCCGAAAACCATACGGGGGATCCTCAAGAGTTTCAAGGGCATCGGGGATTGGACGATCGACATGTTCTTCTTCGTCTGTCTCGAAGACCCGCACATCCTATCTCTTAAGGATATGGGCATCAGGAATGCGCTAAAGAGACTCTACGACGCCACAGATGAGGATATGGAGCATTTCAAGGATTATTTCCATCCTTATGAATCAACAGCCGCATGCTATCTCTGGCAGTCGCTCTCCATGGTCCCTGAACACCTGAAAACCATCAAAGAAGGAGATAAGACATGAGCATACATGATTACAAAAACGCCTCACCCGCCATCGACGCAACCGCCCACATTTTTGAGGGCGCACGGGTGATCGGAGATGTGACAATCGGCAAACACGTGAGCGTGTGGTTCAACACCGTCATACGTGGCGATGTCGCACCAGTGACCATAGGGGACGGTACAAACGTGCAGGACGGCACCGTCATTCACACCTCAAGAGACTATCCGACCATCATCGGAAAACACGTGACCATCGGGCACAGCGCCGTCGTCCATGCCTGCACCGTCGAAGACGACGCCCTCATCGGCATGCACAGCACCATTCTAGACGGAGCCGTCGTCGAGACTGGCGCCATCGTTGCGGCAGGTACGACCGTCCCTCCGGGAAAACGGGTGCCGAAACACACGCTTGTGATGGGCAACCCCATGAAAGCCGTACGCTCTCTCAATGAGAGTGAATTGAAAGAAACCAAAGAGAACGCCGAACACTATATTGAACTCATGAACACCTATAAAGAACGGTAAAAGAAAAAGAGCGTCCCGAGGACGCCCTGACATATTCAGATATGCTTATCAAACCAGGACTTCATCGAAGCCTCGTCCATAAGAGCGTCATCCTCTCTTAAGTCCCCTATGAAAAGTGAAAGCCCCGAAAGCATGCGCCTGTGCATCGCGTCATCGAAAGACCCGAAGGCGAAAACATGGCGGATGCGCTTGTCATAGAAAGCCATGGGCTCTTTCACATGGATGTAACTGATGAACGGTCTTCTCACGCTTTCATGATCTCTTGTATGCAAAAAGAGGACATCCTTGGTGATGGCCATGTAGGACCCGCTACCCGCGATCTCATCAATCACATGCTTGAGATAGAGGCTTTGCACATCGCCGTTTTCAAGCGGACGTTTCATCGCCACATTCAAGGCCTCGTCCACATTGTCAAGCACATTGACTTCTTTGAAATAATAACGCCATGCATCCATAAATGATCGCCTCCGAATCTCAAAATGAAAACACATCGAGCCCCCGGGCCCAATGCTTGATTTTATCAGTTGATTACAAACATAGTATAACACATCGGTTCTAAATCCAGAAATTTTTTCATCTATGTTTCAATGTCCCGTGTTTATCATGTATAATGAACATGAAGGAGGAATCCCCTATGGCAAACTATACCCGGACACTCGACAAGGAAATGCGTCATGAGCTATCAAAAGCGCAATGTTACGAACTGATGGACTATCTCATGGTGCAGTTCTCTGATGCTCAGGATTTCCACTACAACTACTACTTCGACACCTCTGATGGCGCCTTGGCAAAGCAGGACATCACCTTGCGTCAGCGTACCATCAGAAAAGACAATGCTTTCAAATATATTTTCACCCTCAAGATTCCCACCTATGAACCTGAAACCTATCTCGAATACAGCCAGAAACTCAGTGAAAGGCAGATGCGCAGACTCGTCTACAACAACATCATGCCCGAAGGCGAGATCAAGGACCTCTCCTCCATTCATGGCGGGAACGTCAAAAACGTGAACCTGATCAGAGTCAGCCGTGTCACCGCCCCCTACAAGGACTTGGAAGTCTTCTTCGACCGCATCTCCCACAGGGGCAAGACCTTTTATGAGATCGGCACCAACATCGAAAGCGATGACTGGGCCACCAGCACTGAAAAAGCCCAGGAATTCAAGGAACTTTTGGAGAGCTTCGGCATCCAATACAAACAGACCGAACGCCGTTCCAAACGTTTCAGGTAAAACCCACGACACCCGCATGAGCACATCCATTCCGGATGTGCTATTTTTATACACCACCCCATTATTTGGAAGGACGCTTGCCTTAATTGTAAAATGTGGTAAACTTTAAATAGCATCCATATGAAAGATAAAGGAGGGGAAAGGATGTATCGATTTCCCGAAAATCTCTACGCCGATGTCAGAATCGAGGACGTTTTCGAAACAGTCATACACTACAAGGATTCAAAGCTCAAAGAAGAGAAGGTCCGCACCACCGAAGGGGCGTTCATACGCGTCTATGACGGCTCACGCTGGTACTATAGCGCACTCACCGACTTAAACGCAATCCAAAACGAAATCGACAAACTCGCCAAGATGGCCACACCCACAAAGACCATCCACGACCACCCTGTCGTGAAAGCCTTCGAAGTGAACAAAGACGATGTGCCCCGCTTCGAACAATGCAGTCTACGTGATGTGGACACTAAGAACAAACGAAAACTTCTGAAGGGTCTGCTCAACCTTTTCAACGACGACACCATTGTCCACCATGAAATCAAATATGTGGACAAAAACACGAAAAAGACATTCTTTTCATCAAAAGGCGCTGATTTGCACTTCGACAAGCAGTTCTGCGGCATCCGTACAGACATGGAGATGGCCTTTGAGGACAACCGGGACCGTTTCTCGGCCTCCAAGGCAGGCATCCGTTTCGAGGACCTTGACAGTGTCGAATCCTTCCTAAAGGACGAAATCGAAAAGAACATCGATTTCATCAAGCGTTGTGAAGTTGTCGAAGGCGGGGATTTCCCCGTGCTTCTCTCCCCGGCGGCCGCAGGTGTATTCACCCATGAGAGCTTTGGCCATAAGAGCGAAGCCGATTTCATGGTCGGTGATGAGACCATGAAAAAAGCCTGGGCGATCGGCAAGCCTATCGGTCCCGAGCGTCTTTCCATCATCGACCAGGGGGATATAGACGGCAACGGCTTCACCCCTTATGACGATGAGGGGAGCCGCAGCCGCAAGACCTACCTCATCAAGAACGGTACGCTTGCCGGAAGACTCCACAGCGTCGCCACCGCAAGCGAATTGGAAGACCGTCCGACCGGAAACGCCAGAGCCGTATCGTTTGATTTCGAACCCATCGTCCGGATGACCACGACCTACATAGAGAAAGGCGACACTCCGCTAGATGACATCATCGCAGGCATCGATAACGGCTATTTCATAGACACCATCAACCACGGCTCCGGCATGTCCACATTCACCATCGCCCCCTCCCGTGCCTACCGGATAGAAAATGGTGAAATCACCAGCCCCGTCCAAATCTCCGTCATCTCTGGCAGCGTCTTCAAGACACTTGAGAAAGTCGAAGCTTTAAGTCAGGAGTTCGACCTTTTGAGCTTTGTCGGCGGCGGGTGCGGAAAGATGGAGCAGTTCCCGCTCCCGGTCGGCTTCGGCGGACCCTATACCCTGATCAGCAGTCTGAAAGTAGAATAGGAGGCGCTTATGAAAAAGGAACACCTTTATATCAAGGAACAGGAAACCACCCTTCGCGTTCAAAACACAGCCATTGACGCCATAAGGAAAAAGACCATTGAAAAAAACACGCTCCGGCTTTTCGACAAACAGAAAATCGGCCTGGCCTCCTCCCTTGGCAAGGCGGATTGGAATGCACTTTCGCGTGACGCCGAGAAGAACCTCTCTCTCGGTCTCAAATACCCATACCCCTTGTCCGCGGATACTTCGGACCACAGGCAATATCCCTTGAAACATCCGATGGATGACACAGCACTCATGGGCACCGCTGACTCGATCCTCAGCTTCCTCCGTGAGGAGTTCCCGGCATTCCGCTTTTCCCAATCCATCACAAAACGCCAAATGACCAAACAGATGTGGAACTCCGATAACCTCGACCTTTTCGAAGAGTCAGCCGCTTTGGAGATCGGTCTGCTTTTCAAGGAGAAATCTTCAGCCGACCTCTTCAACGGATTCATCGCTTTCGAGGGACGCGATTTCGAGTTGGAAAAATTCATCGATTTCAACCGCGACATGCTCACGAAATTCCAAAACCCTGTGGCACTGCCTGAAAAGAGGGTCCTACCAGTGTTCTTCCTTCAGGCCTCGGACCTCACGAACTTCTTGAGCCGCAGCCTTTCCGCTCAGAACCTCTATTCCGGTAGTTCAGTTCTAAGTGGACGGACCGGTGAGGAAATCTTCAACGAAAAAATCACCCTCGAGGTGAACAGGAATCCGGAATACCTCGGCACAAGCTTTTTCGACCATGAGGGTTCGACACTTCAAGACGACCGGCTCCCCCTTGTCGAAAAGGGTGTCCTGAAGCGGCCGTTCGCCGACAAGGCCACAGCCTCCAAACACAACTGCGAAGCCACCGCCTGTGCGAGCGGGACATACGATGCCATCCCCGACATTTCGCGCACTGCCCCTCTCAGATTCCAAACGGACAGCACTTCGCTCAAAAGCACCTTGAACGGCGAGCTCGCCATTCTCGCGCTCATATCATCCGGTGGGGATTTCACCGGCTCCGGACACTTCGCCGCCCCCGTACAGGTCTCATTGCTTTTTGACGGTGAAAAGATCATAGGCAAGCTCCCTGAATTCACCATGAAAAGCCATCTTTTCCGGATGCTGGGTGCGGATTATCTCGGCACATTCGAAACCGATGATTTCTACTTCGGCGACAACGCGCAGCTTCTCGGATGCATGATGACCATCGAAACCCATTAAAAAAGACCTTTTAAAGGTCTTTTTTTATCATCAGACATCCTGAAGAGCAGTCACTGAAATCATATGAAAAGAAAAATCACTGCAAGTGTTGTTATGTAGAAAACAAATATCATGTACGCATTTTGAAACGCCAAATCGAACTTTCTGAACGCCCGGAAACCTTTGTAGTCGCGTTTGACAAGCAACCAATAGAAGCTGAATCCGACGAGAAGTGTCAGAAGGTAGGTGCCTATTGAACTGAGAGACGCTGGATTGACCCCGAACGTGTCGATTCCGAAAAGGCTTGCGAACACGGAGTCCGGAGCAAGCCCGATCAGAACGATTCCAA
>CAZCTR010000011.1:0-37044 GCA_964501715.1 uncultured Candidatus Izemoplasmatales bacterium
AATACCTCAACGGAGAAATTGAGGCGAAAGAATATTGAAAGGCCTGAGAGGGCCTTTCTTTTGTTGTGAAATCAGTGGCCGGATGGTACAATCAGTGTGTAGACGGGAGTGATATCATGCAACGGTTCAACCATCTTCGCTATTATGCAGTGTTGCTCGTGCTCACCGTGACAGCCTTGAGTCTCACGGGTGTATTCGGCGAAAGGCTCGCCGTCCCGATCATATTGCTGTCTTTGAGCCTTCTTTTTTTCACGTTGGCCCATGAACATGTGAGACGTCAGTCCCTGAAACAGGCGAAACGTTTCCTCACGGTCGGGCTTTTCCTGCTCACGCTTGCAGTCGTGCTTGCCATATTCGCCCTCTAGTTCAAAAGCAATTCACCCCCTTCACCCCTATCATAAGGATGAAAGGGGTTTTTATTATGCGACGATGCAGGCATTGCGGAAAGACGTTTCCGCCTGTGCAATCCTTCAAGAACCTGTTCACACCTCCCTCAGAGTGCCCTCTATGTGAAAGCCTCACGAACCGTCCACTCCGCTATGAACGCGTGCCCCTTTTCAAAAAAGAGCTCGTGCTTTTCACCCATGATCATCCCGACCACCCGGTGTTCATGGGGAAAATATTTGAGACACTTGTCTTAAAAGGGGTCGACATACTCTTTTATGACAGTCTTGAACATGCGCCCAAATCAGCTTGGTCACACGCCTCGTCCCTTCTGGATCCGGTGGTCGTATACCATGCCGATTTTCCTGTGCTCGACTGTTTGGAGCGCATGGTCGCATGGTTCGAAGGCGAAGTGAAAATTTCACATGTTTCATTGGAATAGACGGCGGGGGACTATGTTATAATAAGGTTACAATCGAATAAGGAGATGATTCTGATGCTCGTAGAAGTACGTGGAAAGAACGGCTTCAAAGTCACCGAAGCCATCGAGAACTACGCGAAGGACAAGTTGTCCAAGTTGGAACGCTACTTCAAAGAGGAACTCGATGCTGTCGTGGTGTGCAAGACGTATAAGGATCACCACAAAGTGGAAGTGACGATACCGACGAAATATTACACCATGCGCGCTGAAGTCGGTGAGGAAGACATGTACGCAGCCATCGATCTCGCGATCGATAAACTGGAACGTCAGATCCGCAAGAACAAAACACGCATCAACCGCAGTCTACGCAAGAAAGAAGGGGTTGCGGACCTCTTCGATGAAGATATCGATCTCGAAGCGCTCGAACGCGAACTTGTCGGAAGACCGGTGAGGAAGAAACATATCGAGCTCGAGGAGATGAACACGGATGAAGCCATCACCGCGATGGAGATGCTCGGTCACGATTTCTATGTATTCAAGGACAGTGACACGAAGAACGTCCATGTCCTCTATCTCAGGAACGACGGGGACTACGCGGTCATAGAAACACAGTAGGCACAATTAAAAATGCGCGTAAGCGCATTTTTTTTGAAAAGCCCCGCGAGTCTTCCTAAACAGTATGCTTTATGGTATCATGTATATGATAAATTGAGGTGAGTCACATGTTGAAAAACTTATTCGACCCGAGCCGACGCCAGCAAAAACCGCTGCGAAAATTCGCCGAGGAAGTCATGGCGCTGCACGAGTCATATAAATCATTTGAAGATGAAGATTTCAAAAAAGAAACAGAAGCATTGAAAGCGCGCTATCAAAACGGAGAGACACTTGAAGATTTGAAGACGGAAGCCTTTGCGCTCGTGCGCGAGGCTTCCACGCGCGTCACAGGGATGACCCCGTTCAAGGTCCAAATCATGGGGGCGGACGTCATCCATGAGGGCAACATCGCGGAGATGAAGACCGGTGAGGGGAAAACCCTGACAGCGGTCATGCCGGCCTATCTGAACGCCTTGAGTGGCGGAGGGGTCCATATCGTCACCGTCAACGAATACCTCGCTGAACGTGAACCGGAAGGTGAGATCGGTGACCTCTTCAGATTCCTCGGGCTCAGCGTCGCGGTCAATATGCGTGACATGAGCAAAGAGGAGAAGAAGGAAGCCTACAATAGCGACATTCTCTATTCGACCAACAACGAACTCGGCTTCGATTATCTGAGGGACCACATGGCCATCTACAAAGAGGACATGGTCCAGCGCAACCTTTCTTATGCGATCATTGACGAGGTCGACTCGATCCTGGTCGATGAGGCGCGTACGCCGCTCATCATCAGCGGCGGTGCGAAACAGACCGCGAACCTCTACCTTCAGGCGCAGGCTTTCGCCCGCACCCTGAATGAGGACGATTACGACATCGACCTCAAAAGCAAGAGCGTGACGCTCTCCGAATCGGGTATCCGTAAGGCGGAGCGTCATTTCGGTGTGGATAACCTGTACGACCTCGATCACGTAAGCCTCGTCCACCATATCAACAATGCCATCAAGGCGAACTTCACGATGGAGCCGGATGTGGATTATGTCGTCCAGGACGACCAGGTTGTCATCGTCGACCAATTCACCGGACGCCTCATGCACGGCAGGCAATTTTCGGAAGGTCTGCATCAGGCGCTCGAGGCCAAAGAGGGTGTCACTATAAAAAAAGAGACCTCCACGCTTGCAACAATCACTTTTCAGAACTTCTTCCGCATGTACGACAAGCTCGCCGGCATGACCGGTACGGCCAAGACGGAAGAAGAGGAATTCAAGAACATCTACAACATGCTCGTCATCCAAATACCGACCAACGAGCCGGTCATCCGAATCGATGACAACGACGTCATATATCCGACGATGGATGCCAAGTTCAAAGCGCTGGCCGATGAGATTGAAAGCCGCAACGAGAAGGGTCAGCCCCAGCTAGTGGGGACAATCGCGATCGAAAGCAGCGAACGGCTATCCAACCTGCTCAAGAAGCGGGGCGTCAAACATAACGTGCTGAACGCGAAACAGCATGAACGCGAGGCCGAAATCGTCGAGAATGCCGGGACAAAGGGCGCAGTCACCATCGCGACAAACATGGCCGGACGCGGAACCGACATCAAGCTCGGCGAAGGCGTGAAGGAACTCGGTGGCCTGGCTGTCATCGGGACGGAACGCCATGAAGCCAGAAGGATCGACAACCAGCTCAGGGGCCGCAGCGGACGCCAGGGGGATCCCGGCTATTCCAGGTTCTTCCTCTCCGGTGAGGACGACCTCGTTCGCAGATTCGGCGGCGAGCGTTTCCAAAAGCAGCTTGAAATGTTGCAAAAAAGCCGCGGGAAAAACGATAAGCGTCCCGTCGACTATAAGATTTTCTCCCGTTTCATCAAGCGCGCACAGCGCCAGATAGAAGGGAACAACTACGACCGCAGGAAAACCATTTTGCAATATGACGAAGTGCTGCGCAAACAGCGTGAGACAATCTACCAGCAACGCCGTGATGTCCTCACGAAAGACAATGTCGAGGATCTTGTCCTCCCGATCGCCCAACGCCATCTCGACACATTGGTCGAGGCGCATACGGATCATGAGGCGAAGCCGGAGAGAATCGATGTCGACGCCTTCCATGAAGCACTTGATGGCAGCCTCTTCAATCCCGGCACTGTCGAGAAATCCCAATTGAGCGAAGACCCGGAGACGACAAAGGAAGCACTCAACACGTTGCTTGACGAGGAATTCGAACGCAAACGCGAACAATTCGGTGAGAAGAATTTCAACGAATTCCTGAAGGTCGTCGTCTTGCGAGTCGTCGACACCTACTGGGTCCGTCACATCGACCAGATGAGCGAACTCAGGCAAAGCATCGGCCTTAGGTCATACGGTCAGCAGAACCCTCTCCATGAATACCAGGAGGTCGGGTTCAACATGTTCGAGGAGATGATCGGGTCTATAGAACGCGATGTCACCCGTTACCTCTTCAGGGCCAGAATCAGGGACAATCTTCAAAGGGTCCAGGTGGCCAAACCGACATCGACCTCCTCAGGCAAAGAGGAAAGCACCAAGAAAAAACCCATCCGAAAGAAAAAAATCGGGCGCAACGACCCCTGCCCTTGCGGTAGCGGCAAGAAGTACAAGCACTGCCACGGCCGTTAAGCCTCAGAGGTGAATCCTATGGAACTGCATGAAATAAAAACCAAACGAAACAAGTTCGCCTCCCAACTCGAAGAGATGAGGGAGATGCTGAATATCGACGCACTCAAGAAGGACATAGAGTCGATCGAGGCCGAGACTTATGACGCGTCTTTCTGGGATGATCACCAGAACGCCCAGAAGACAATCCGCAGACTCAAACGCATGAAGAACCGCTATCAAGGCTTCAGAAGCCTTGAGGACAAATTCGAGAACATCGACCTCGCCCTTGAACTCATTGAGATGGGAGAGGAAGCCCCCTCCATCGAGGATGATATCAAAACGCTTGAGAAGGCGTTTGATGTCTTCGAGACAAAAGTCTACCTTTCCGGTGAGCATGACGATATGAACGCGATTGTCGAGATCCATCCCGGCGCAGGAGGGACGGAAAGCCACGATTGGGCGGACATGCTTTACCGCATGTATATGCGCTACTCCGAAGACAAAGGGTTCAAGGTGCACACCAATGACTACCAACCGGGAGGCGAAGCCGGACTCAAGACCGCGACAATGACCGTGTCGGGTGAGAATGCCTTCGGTCTTCTCAAAGCGGAGCGCGGTGTCCACCGTCTCGTGCGCATCTCCCCTTTCGACGCCTCAGGCCGCCGGCACACGAGTTTCGCCAGTGTGAATGTCGTACCGGAGATCGACGACACCATCGAGATTGACATCAAGGATGCGGACCTCAAGATCGACACGTTCCGCTCAAGCGGCGCGGGGGGACAAAGTGTCAACACGACCGATTCCGCCGTGCGCATCACGCATCTTCCGACCAAGATGGTCGTGAGCTGCCAAAACGAACGGTCCCAGATCAAGAATCGCGAACAGGCCATGAAGATCCTCAAGGGCAAACTTTATCAGAGGGAACTTGAAAAACAGCAGGAAGCCATGGCTTCCGAGAGGAATCAGGACATGTCGAACGCGTTCGGTTCGCAAATCCGTTCTTATGTGCTGCATCCCTACACGATGGTCAAGGACCACCGTACGGATGAAGAGTCGGGCAACGCACAGAAAGTGTTGGATGGCGATATAGAGCCTTTTATCCGCGCCTATCTCAAACAGCAGGCGAAAGAGGGCGGTGCCGATGGTCGAAAATAAGGAACTCACCTTTATCCAGCGTTACTTTTTCATAACCGCCGGAATCACGCTCATGGTGATGGGCTTTTACTATTTCATCATGCCTGCGGCGATGGTCATCGGCGGAGTGAGTGGTGTCGGGGTGCTTTTCAGCGAGCTTTTCGACATCAGGGTCTCTTATGTCGTCTTCGTATTGAACGTGTTGCTCCTGGGACTCGGGTGGCTCATGCTTGGAAGGAAATCCTTCATCCGCAGCATCTATGGGTCCCTTTTGTTTCCCGGCATCCTTTTTCTTTTCGAGACCTTTTCCCCGACGCTTGAGATGCCGCATGACTTTTTGCTTTTCGTGACGTTCGGCGGATTCTTCCTCGGTCTCGGGTTCGGCATTGTCATCCGCTTCGGCGGGACGAGCGGCGGAACGGACATCCCGATCAAGATTTTACATCGGCTTTTGGACCTTCCGCTCAGCCTGTCGATCTATCTTGTCGACGGCCTCATCATATTTTCAGGAATCGTCGTGTTCTATAGTGAAGCGGGCGTCTCGCTCGGGCTTTACGCGATATTGACGACTGTGATTGCAGGCAAGGTGTCCGACGTCATGGTCGCCGGGTCGAACACGCTCAAGGCCGTCCACATCATCACCGACCATCCCGAACAGATCAAACAACTCATCTATGAGACGGTCGAGCGCGGAGTAAGTGTGGTCCCCATAGAAGGGGGATACACCGAAGTGAAGAAACACATGCTTGTGAGTGTCATCACGAAAGACGAATACTATGCTTTGAAAAACATTGTCGCGAAAGAGGATCCGAAAGCGTTCGTCTTCGCGAGCCCTGCGACAGAGATCCAGGGCGATTTCACCAAACGATGGGAGGACTGATGATCATGAAAAAAACACTTTATGTATTGGCTCTTGTGGCGTTGCTGATCGGAACCCTTTCGGCCTGTGACGAACAGGGATTGGATTTGAACGGTGGCAATTCGGAGAAGTCCG
Organism: uncultured Candidatus Izemoplasmatales bacterium; assembly: GCA_964501715.1. Taxonomy (GTDB): domain Bacteria; phylum Bacillota_I; class Bacilli_A; order Izemoplasmatales; family Izemoplasmataceae; genus M55B118. Next base: position 6,137 of record CAZCTR010000011.1, read on the forward strand.
AGCATCAGGCGCTTTTCGAGACCATCAAGGACCACCTGCAAAACAGCCATTATAGCGAACCTGACGAGGAGGCGCTCTATCAAGGTGCGATCGATGGCATGATCGAATCGTTAGAGGACCCCTTCTCGCAATATTTCTCCCAAGAGGAGTATGAACAGTATCACGACAGTTTTGGAGAGTCGTTCGTCGGCATCGGTGTGACCGTTGAGAATGTCGACAACAATGTCGTCGTCCGAAAAGTATGGGAGGACTCCCCCGCCAACAGGGCAGGCATGCAGCCGGGGGATGTGATCACACACATCGACGGCGAGGACTACCGTGACAGATCCTATATCGAAACCGTCGCGAACGTGCGCGGTGAAGAAGGCAGCACCATCAGAATCACGGTCGACAGACCGGGTGTCAAGGACCCGATCACCCTTGAGATGGTGCGCGAGGAGATTGAGAATCCGACCATCGAATATGAGCGTGTCACCCATGAAGGGGAGACACTCGGATATATCTCGATCAACACCTTCGGAAGTGAAACGGTGAACAGATTCAAGGACGCGCTTACCACCCTTGAAAACGAGGAAGGCGGCATCGACGGCCTGCTCATAGACCTTCGCAACAACGGAGGTGGGTATCTCACGACCGTGAACGAGCTTTTGGACATTTTCCTCACCGAAGGCGACAGGCCTATGTTCACGATCGAACAGCTGCAAGGTGGCGAGTGGGTCTCGGTGGATTATGAGGCCTCGGGTAGTGAGGCCAAGCCATACGACATTCTGACCATCGTCAACGGCTATTCCGCTTCCGCCTCGGAAGTCTTCGCGGCCGGCATGAAGGAAAAGGGCGGTTATGACGTCCTCGGCATGCCGACCTACGGCAAGGGCACCATGCAGTCGGCGATCTCCCTGGAGCCGCACAACCAAGATGAGCTTCACTTGTCCTTGGGCCGTTGGCTCACCCCGAATGGCAACTGGGTGGACAGGATTGATGGTGACATGGAGCACGTCACCCCGACCATCGAGGTTGAGCAGAATCCCTACTTCACCGGCTACAACGTCCTCGTAGGGGACGAGCCTCTCGTGTATGACACGGTCGCCGACCAGAACGAGAACGCCCAGCGCATTCTGAACCTCATGGGCTATGATGTCCGTGAGGACGGCTACTTTGATGAGGCGACAAGGGACGCCGTCGAGGCTTTGCAGCAGGAACACGGCCTCGATGTGACCGGTGAGATTGACGAGTCCACGGGCGCGGTTTTGTCCGAGTATCTGTTCGACTACCGCACCGATAAGCTCAATGACCACCAATACCAGTCGGCACTGGATTATTTCACAAATCATGATTAGGATCGACAAGGTCGAACCCAAGGGGAAAGACTTCCAGGTTGTCCTTGAAGAGAACGGTGAGAAGACCACGATCACGGTGCATCAGGATGTCCTGATGCGCCACGGTCTTTTCCGTAAGAAAACGCTCACTGAAAATGAGCGTCGTGAGATTGAAAAAGAAAACGCTCACGCAAAGCTCATGCAAAAAGCGCTTGACCTGCTCGCTTTGAGGGATCATTCCGTCGCGTCGATGCGACGCAAACTCAAGGGGCTTGCGCATTCGGAGGCGGTAGAGTCTACGCTTTCGAAACTGAAAACTCTCGGCTATCTCAATGACGACTTGATGCTTGAACGCCTTGTTGATGACATGATCGGGTTTTCCTTGAAGGGGCCCGGAGCCATCCGGGAGAAAGCCCTGAAAGAGGGGTTTCATGCAAGTGATGTGGACACTGCCCTTGCAAGGATGGACGAAACGATGGAAAAAGAACGGCTGGAGAGATTCGTCGACAAGGAGATGGGTCGCTATGTCAAGGACCCAATCAAGAAAAAAGCGATGAAACTCATGCGTCTTACCGTTCAGAACGGCTACGACATGGACCTGGCGCGATCGGTCATAAAGAAAAAGACCGAGGCGCACAAGGATACGGACCATGAGAGAGGGTTGCTTGAAAAACGCATTGAAACACTCAAGGACCACTACAATCTGAACGACTACAAAAGCACAGGCAAACTGATCCAGAAACTGATGCGCGAGGGATTCGACTACGAAGCCATCAAGGACCGGCTGAAGTAATCCATTCGATCACACCCCCATCTAAAACAACGGTCACACTGACACAGACCATGCTCGACAATGCTTCATAGAGGCGCTTTAAATTTATCGGAGACGAGGGATTTTTCATGCAGACATTCGCACCCGACACGATGTACTATTGGCACAACGGCGAGCTGACCGATGCCTATGAACATTTCGGTGCCCATCTCAGGAAGGAAAACGGACGGATCGTCGCGACGCGCTTCACACTTTATGCGCCGAACGCCGCGAAGGTCCATCTCCTTGGCAGTTTCAACGGGTTCACGCCTGGCGCTGATGTGATGGCACGGATTGATGACGCCGGTGTGTGGCGCATCGAGAAACCCGAGAATTTGAAGGACAAGCCCTACAAATACCTGATCGAGACCCATTCCGGCGAACAGCTATACAAAAGCGACCCTTTCGCTTTTTACAGCGCGCTTCGTCCCGACACCAACAGCATCGTCGTCGACACGGAGGTCTATGAATGGAGCGATCAGGCCTTTATGGAGAAAAGGAAGCACGAGGCGCCCTATGACCATCCGATGAACATCTATGAAGTGCATCTGGGGACGTGGATGCAAAAACCCGACGGCGATTTCAACACCTACAGCGAACTCGTCGACCACCTCATCCCCTACCTGCTTGAGAACCATTACACACACGTCGAACTCATGCCGGTGATCGAACATCCTTTCGATGGCTCGTGGGGCTATCAGGCCACCGGGTTCTACAGTGTCACCTCCCGCTACGGCAGCGTGGGGGACTTCAAGTATTTTGTCGACCAATGCCATAAGCATGGCATCCGGGTCATCCTGGACTGGGTGCCTTCGCATATTGTGAAAGACGCACACGGGCTGCACCTTTTCGATGGCCGCCCGCTTTATGAATACGAAGATCCCGCCCGCCGGGAGAACGTGGGCTGGGGCACGGCCAATCTCGACCTCGGAAAAGGGGAGACGCAAAGTCTTCTCATTGCGAGTGTGCTCTTTTTCATGAGGACCTACCACATCGACGGGTTCCGCGTGGACGCGGTCTCGAATATCCTTTACCATCACGGCGATGTGAATCAAGGCGAGAATGAAGGCGGCATCAGCTTCTTAAGGAAACTGTCAAAAGCCGTCTTCGCCATGCACCCCCATGCCCTCTTGGTCGCTGAGGATTCAAGCGCCTATCCCAAGGTCACCCATCCGCTCGAACACGGTGGCTTGGGGTTCAACTACAAATGGAACATGGGTTGGATGAATGACACGCTCAAGTATTTCTCGCTCGACCCCGTTCATAGGAAATACCACCATGACCTGATCACTTTCTCGCTCATGTACGCGTTCAGCGAGAACTATGTCCTTCCGTTTTCCCATGATGAAGTCGTACACGGGAAAAAATCCCTTGTGGACAAGATGCCCGGGGATTATTGGCAGAAATTCGCGAACTACCGGGCGTTGATCGGTTTCCTTCACACCCATCCGGGCAAGCCCCTCATGTTCATGGGCGGAGAATTCGCCCAGATGCACGAGTGGAAGGATTACACGGAGCTCGACTGGTCGCTTCTATCCTATCCGATGCACGAGTCGGCCCACAGGTTCAACCGCGAGTTGAACGCCTTGTCCACCCGCGAGCCTTGCCTGTATACGGCGGATCACACCCCTGAAGGGTTCCAGTGGGTCGACGCCGACAACAAGGATTTGAGCATATTCACCTACATACGCCATGAGAAAGGGAAGAGGAACCATCTTCTCATCGCGCTGAACCTCACCCCGCAAGTCCATCACGGTTACAGGGTCGGCGTCCCAGGGGAAGGACGCTACCGCGAACTGATCAACAGCGACTATGCGACATACGGAGGTTCGGACATTTTCAACGGTTTGCCCCTCGAGACATCGAAAGAGCCTTCGGACGGCTTTGAGCAGTCCATCACCATGGAACTCGCTCCGCTTTCCGTGAGCATATTGAAATGGGAGGGTTCCAATGAAGACTAAAGCCATAGCGATGGTGCTTGTTGGCGGCAGAGGTACCCGCCTCAACCCCATCACCAAGAGAAAAGCGAAGCCCGCTGTCACATTCGGCGGCAAGTACAGACTTGTCGATTTCGTGCTGTCGAATCTCACCAACGCCCTTCTGACGACAGTCGGTGTGGTGACCCAGTACGAACCCTACAGCCTCATGAACTACATCCAGCACGGCGCCACGTGGGACTTGGACATCCCCGATGGGGGCATCCATTTCCTCACCCCCTACACATCCTATGAGGGGGACCGCTGGCAAAAAGGCACCGCCCACGCCGTCCGCCAGCATCAATATTTCATCGACCACTACAGCCCCAAATATGTGCTCGTCCTCTCCGGCGACCATGTCTACAAGATGGATTACAACAAGCTGATCGAAGCCCACGAGCAAAGCGAGGCCGCGGTCACGCTCGCCCTATTCAAACCCGAGAGTGACGTGTCGCGGTTCGGTGTCGTCGAGATCGATGACGACGGATGCGTACGCGGGTTTGAGGAAAAACCGGCTCAGCCGAAGAGCGACTACGCCTCGATGGGCGTATACATCTTCAACAGGGACGCCCTTAAAAACATCCTCAATGATGAAAGGCGCGAAGCCTTCGATTTCGGCAAGGACGTCATCCCAAAGGCCCTGGATGAAGGGTATCTTATCAACAGTTACATCTTCGAGGGCTATTTCCGTGATGTGGGGACCATCAAAAGCCTCTATCGCGCGAACATGGACCTTCTCGACCAACCCGAACTATTGAAACTCAACGATTACAAGCATCTCCCGCTTTTCACACGTTCATCCGACATGCCTCCCCACCACATCATGCGTCATGACCGTGTTGTGAACAGCTACATCAGCGACGGATGCCTCGTAAGCGGATCCGTCGTGCATTCGATCCTTTCCAATGGCGTCGCCATCAAGGAGGACGCCCATGTGGAGGACTCGATCATCCATAAGAACGCGGTCGTCGGGGAGAACGCCCGCATCAGGAACGCGATCATCCTAGAAGATACCATCATTCTGCCCAACACCGCGCTTGAGTTCGATGACGTGACCGTCATCGACAACGAGACGCTCTGGGCGCTCGGAGGTGGGGACGATGCCTGATATGCTGGTGATCATCGACGCCTCTCACCGGGAGGCTTTTGACAAGCTCACGTTGCACAGGACACCGGGAGCCCTCCCTTTCGCCGGAAAGTACCGGCTCATCGATTTCACGCTATCGAACATCAAGAACGCGCGCATCATCAACGCCGCCATATTCCCTTTGGGCAATTACCGCTCGATGCAGGACCATGTCGGCAGCGGCAAGCGCTGGAATCTCGACCGCCGCAATGACGGCCTTTTCATCCTGCCGCCGAAGAACATGCTTTTGCCGGGTGAGGAGATGCTCACCTTTCAAAGGATGCACGAGCACATAGAGTATTTCAAAAGAAGTGCCCAGACCTATGTGATGATCACACCCCCTTCGATCGTATGGAACGTCCCACTCGAGGATTTTTTGGACAAGCACATTGAGTCAGGGGCCGATGTGAGCGAAATCATGCATGGTAACAAACGCCTGAAGACGTTCATCATGGAAAAAAGCACGCTCTTGAATTACATAATGGAATACGACATCATCCCCTACAAGACACTCAAGGATCTTGTCAACGACCCGAAGATCAACACGAACATCATCGACCATGGCGGCTATACGAGCATGGTCACGAACCCCTACATATACCTGAAGACCAACCTCGACATGCTCAAGTTCGAGATCGGCAAGACCATATTCAACGATGAACATCCGATCATCTCCAAGGAAAAACCCGCACCGCCTGCCTACTATGGCGATACCGCCATTGTCTATAACAGCATGGTCGCGAGCGGGACTTCCGTCTACGGCCGCATCGAGAACAGCATCATCGGCCGGGATTGCATCATCTCCAAGGACAGCGTCATCAAGGACAGTGTCATCATGAACAACAGCGTCATCGAGAAACGTGTCCAACTCGATCATGTCATCCTTGACAAGGGCACGATCGTCAAGAAGAACACTGTGCTTGAAGGCTCGAGCATCCACCCCTTTGTCACCCAGAAGGAGCAGGTGATTACCGACCATAGCGGCCTCAAGGTGCTCATGGTCGCCTCGGAGCTCCATCCCTATGCCAAGACGGGCGGCCTTGCGGACATCACCGGCGGCCTCGCCCGGGCGCTTTCCAAAAAGGGCATAGAAGTGAGTGCGGCCATTCCGCTTTACAAGAGTGTCAAGGAGAATCATCACGAAAGCTATCAGTTCCTCACGAGCCACGTCGTGGAATACCGGGGGGAACGCCATGAGGTTCGTGTGCACGTCCTCTATAAGAACAAGGTCAAATACTATTTTCTGGAGAACTTCAAGTATTTCGAACGCGAGGGCATGTATGGGTTCAAGGATGATTGCGAACGTTTCGCATTCTTCAACATCGCCCTTGAAGAGGTCATGGACAGCCTAGACACGTTCGATGTCGTCCACCTTCACGACTGGCAGGCCTCGCTTCTTCCGGTACTTATGAAAGTGCGCCGAAAGCATCCTGTGAAAAGTGTGCTCACCATCCACAACATCGATTATCAGGGGGTGTGCGACCCCGACGTTCTCTCCGGACGCATCGAACCTTTCGAGGGTGAGGGACTCAACTTCCTCGAGATCGGCATCGCCGAGGCGACGAAGATCACGACTGTCTCACCGACATACCGTGATGAGCTCAGACACGAATATTACGCCAAGAACCTGACCCATCCCCTAGCGAGAAGGGAGAGGGACTTCTATGGCATCCTCAATGGCATCTCAAACAAGCACCGTCCGATGAGCGACCCGCTCATCCTCTCGAACTACGACATCAACGACACGTTCCCGAAAACCGAGAACAAGCTCTTCCTTCAGAAGAAGATGCGTCTCGACATGGGGGTGCGCAACTTCGTCGTCGCCATGATCGGCCGCATCACCGAACAGAAAGGGTTCGACATCCTGATTCCCGCGATGGATGCCTTCCTGAGTGCGCACAAGAACGTCCAGTTCGTCCTGCTCGGCACCGGGGACGAGGGTTACATCGCCAAATTGAGAGAGCTCAAGGAGAAACACCCGAAACAGATCTGTCTCAATATAGGCTATGATTCCGCGGTCCCCAACTACATCTATGCCGGCGCGGACCTCTTCCTCATGCCTTCGCGCGTCGAGCCCTGCGGACTCGCTCAGATGATCGCGATGCGCTATGGCACCCTGCCCCTCGTACACAAGACCGGGGGCCTCGCAGACAGTGTCGAGGCTTATGACAACATTTCCAAAAGCGGCACCGGGTTCGTGTTCGAGAGCTTTGACAGGGAGTCGCTTGAACACACGCTTAACACCGCGCATCATGTGTACATGGAACAAAACAGTGTCTGGAAGAACATGGTCAAGACTGCGATGCAGGTGGATTTCTCGCTTGACACCCAGGCTCAGAAAATGCTTGAGATCTATCAGACATTGTTCAATAAATAGCATAAAACAGGAAAGGAGAGACGGCTTCGTCCGTCAATCAACCAATCATGAAAACCAACACATTCAAGAACAAGGAATCATTCAAACAGGCTTTCAAGGACCACCTTCTGACCCATGAGGTGGTCACCCTCGAAGAGGCGTCGCCACGTCAGCGCTATCATGCCCTCGGTGAACTCGTCTTCGAGAAGATTGCCACCCATTGGCATGAGCACAAGCAGTTCCTCGACAAGGAGGATCCCAGGACGCTTCATTATTTCTCCATGGAATTTCTGATGGGTCGGCTCATCACCAACAACCTCGAGAATCTCGGGCTACGGGACTTCGTCAGCGAAGCCTTCGAGGAGATGGGTCTGGACCTTTATGATATCGAACACTATGAGATGGACGCCGGACTCGGAAACGGAGGGCTCGGCCGACTGGCCGCATGCTTCCTCGATTCGATCGCCTCGCTTGGCCTTTCAGGTCACGGCAACGGCATCCGTTACCGTTATGGTTTCTTCGAACAGGAGTTCAAGGACGGCTTTCAGGTCGAAAAACCGGATGATTGGCTCAAGGACGGCTACGTCTGGGAAGTGAGGAACAGTGAGGAGGCCATCATGGTCCCCTTCGCGGGATCGGTCCGTCATGAAAACGGCAAGGCCATCCATACACCGGAGGAGAAGATCTTGGCCGTGCCCTACGATGTGCCCATCGTGGGAGAGGGTGGAACCGTCATCAACCACCTCAGGCTTTGGAACGCCGAGCCCACAGACATCTATCCCGCTGACAAGCACCCGTTCGACTATGAGGCCGAGGTCCGCCGGATCAGCGGTTTCCTCTATCCCGACGACACCACCCGGGAAGGGAAGATCCTGCGTATCAAGCAACAGTACTTCTTCAGTGCCGCCGGCGTCCGCGACGTGCTGCGCCACCATCTCGAAAAGCACGGCAACCTGGATGGTTTCCACAAGTTGCACGTCTTTCAGATCAATGACACCCACCCCGCGCTCATCATTCCCGAAATGATGCGGATGCTCGTCGACGAGCACGGTTACGGATGGGACGAGGCCTGGTCCATGACTACGAAGACCTGTGCCTACACCAACCACACCCTGCTTGCCGAAGCGCTTGAAAAATGGCCGAAAGACCTTATGCAGCCGGTGCTTCCGAGAATCTATCAGATCATCGAGGAAATCGACCGCCGCTACCGCGAACATCTGAGGAACCGATTTGGTGATGACCACGACAAGGTCGAAGCGCTTGCCATCGTCAGCCATGGTGAAGTGCGCATGGCGCACCTCGCCATCGAAGGCAGCTTCAGCGTGAATGGTGTGGCCGCCCTTCACACGAACATCCTGAAGAAGCATGCCCTCAAGGATTTCTATGAGATGTTCCCCGAGAAATTCAACAACAAAACCAACGGCATCACCCACCGTCGTTGGCTCAAACACATCAACCCAGAGCTTTCTTCGCTCATGGACTCCCTCAGTGACACCTGGTTGAATGACCCGGACGAACTCGAGAAGGTGATGGATGTCATCGACGACAAGAAGACGCATGCCCTTTTCAAGGAGATGAAAACCTCGCACAAACTCAAGCTCAAAGAGCGCATCCAGCGCGAACAGGGCATTGAGATCGATGAACACAGCATCTTTGATGTGCAAATCAAGCGCATGCATGAATACAAGCGTCAGCTCATGAATGCCCTGCACATCCTCATGGTCTACAACCGTCTCAAGCGCGATGAAACCTTCCGTAAGAACTATGTGCCCCACACCTTCATCTTCGGGGCGAAAGCCGCGTCGGGGTATCATTTCGCGAAGAAAGTCATCAAACTCATCAACACCATCGGCATGCGCATCAATGACGACCCCGACACGAAAGACCTGCTCAAGGTCGTCTTCGTCGAGAACTACAACGTGACCTACGCCGAACAGATCATTCCCGCCTCGGACATCAGCGAGCAGATCTCGACCGCCTCGAAGGAGGCGAGCGGCACCGGAAACATGAAATTCATGATGAACGGCGCCCTTACGCTCGGCACCCTGGATGGCGCAAATGTCGAGATCGCCGACCTTGTCGGAGAAGATCACATCGAGATATTCGGCATGGACAGTGACGAAGTGACGCGCCTCTACAGCGAGGGCGGCTACAACCCCAAAGAGGTCTATGACACCCATGAGGACATCAAAGAGGCTGTCGACCAGCTCACCAACGGATTCCTGAACGGGGATCACGGACTGTTCGCGGATATAAGGGACACGCTCCTTCATGAGGATAGATTCTTCGTCCTCAAGGACCTCAAGAGCTATCAGAAGGCGCATGAGAACATGAACGAATACTATAAGGACCGCAAATCGTGGATTAGAAGCGCTCTTGTCAACATCGCCAAAAGCGGCTATTTCTCCAGTGACCGCACCATCAGGAACTACGCCGACGACATCTGGAAGCTCAAGCCTCTCAAGCGTTCATAGGTCTTCATGACGACAACCAGAAGGCTCACCACACTGGGCATCCTCTCCGCCCTCGGGGCGGTATTGATGCTTTTCGAGATCCCTTTTCTCGTGATGGCCATCGACTTAAGCGATGTCGTGGTCCTGGTCGCCTTTTTCCTCTTCGGCTGGAAGGAGGCAGCATTCACCGGCCTCATGAAGGCCCTTGTCCATATGCTTTTCAAGGGCGCAGTCGGACCCTTCGCGGTCGGTCAGATCTCCGCCTTCATCGCCTCTTTGGGTTATGTCGGGGGTCTCGCGCTCGCTTTCAAGCTCAACGTCAAACGGCCATTCTTGCAGTCCGCCGTGACGGTGCTTGTCGTCACGACGGTCATGGTGATTGCGAATTACTTCTTCGTCACCCCCCTTTGGTTCGGCTATCCCTCCGTGTACCACATGGAGATGAGTGTCTCTCCGGAATCGTTCGGTGTGTCCTTGCAGGCGGGCTATTTGGTCACAATCCTCATCATCTTCATCCCGTTCAACCTGCTTAAGGGTGGTTTGATCCTCACGCTCTTTCATGTGTTGCGGCGTGCGGTCGTGGCTTATTTGGAATGAGCGGGGACTTTTAGAAACTAAAGCGACGTGTTTGTAATCATTATGAAAAACAAGTATGCTGTCCATAGAAAACTTGAAGGAGGCATCAATCATGAAATATGAAAATGAATTCTACGTGACGGCGGCGAAAGTCGGCAAACAGGCCCCGCGTTTCGAAATGGAGGCGGTCATGCCAGAAGGCGAAGCCACGGACCGTTTCGGTCGCGTCACTTTGGACGAACTCCTGGCAGAGGGGAAATGGGTCGTGCTTTATTTCTACCCGCTCGATTTCACCTTCGTATGTCCCACGGAGATTCAGCGTTTCAACGAACTCAATGAAAAATTCGAAGAGAAGGGCGCGACGTTGATCGCGGCCTCGACCGACAGCGTGTTCTCGCATCTCGCCTGGCAGGAACAAGGAGACCTTGGTCGTCTCGACCATATCCACGCGAGTGACAACAACCACACGGTCAGCGAAGCCTACGGCATCCTTGATGAGGACAAGGGCGTCGCCTGGAGGGGCACGTTCATCATCACCCCCGACGGCATGCTCAAGGCGGCCCATGTCAACCACGGCGAAGGCGGCCGCAATGTCGACGAGGTCCTGCGCACCCTGGAGGTCTTCCAGCAGGAGGCCGAGGGCAAACTCGTCCCATGCGGATGGAATCCCGGTGAGGATTTCGTCGACCCGGACAAGAACGAGAAATAACGCTCAAAAGCTTTATAAAACCCTTCATCACGCACTTCCGTGATGAAGGGTTTTCTTATTTTGACCCAATTTAGAAAATCCCATTACATGTTGAAAAAAAAGGGGCAATCAGTTATAATACAAATGTTTTAGGCATACATAAAATAAAGGGTGTGAGAACAGTGAAGGAAGCTATTGAAAAGCGGTATTTGAAGTGGTTGAACGAGGATTCGCTCGATCAGAAACTGCTTGATGCGCTCAAGGCAATGGATGAGCGCGAGATTGAAGAAGCCTTCTACAAACATCTCGATTTCGGCACCGGGGGCATGCGCGGCGTGGTCGGCCCGGGGACAAACCGGATGAACATCTATACTGTCAGGAAGGCGGCGCACGGTTATGCCGAATTCTTGATGGCACATTATGAGAATGCGGCCAAGCGTGGCGTGGTCATCGCTCATGACAACCGTCATATGAGCGATGTCTTCACCGAGGAATGCGTCGGCGTCCTCTCCGCGTTCGGCATCAAGACCTACATATTCGATTCCCTTCATCCCACACCGATGCTTTCATACGGTGTCAGATTGAAAGAGGCCGCGGGCGGAATCATGGTCACCGCCTCGCACAACCCCCCTGAATACAACGGGGTCAAGATGTATGACCATACGGGCTGTCAGCTCGTGCCCCATCAGGCGGAGAAGGTCATCGAGAACGTGAACAATGTCGAGGACCTTTTCAAGATCGAGAGACTGCCCTTTGAGGAGGCGAAGAAACTCGGTCTTGTCGAGGTCATGGGTGAAGAGGTGGACGACGCATACATCCGTGATGTGCACCGCATACAGTATGAACCGGACACCGAAAAGACGGTGAAGGTGGTCTTCACACCACTGCACGGCGCGAGCGCGACCGTCGCGACACGGTCCTTGCAAGAGGCCGGCTACGACGTTTATCCGGTGAAGAGTCAGATGGTGCCCGACCCGGAATTCTCAACGGTCGATTCGCCCAATCCCGAATACGAGAGTGCTTTCAAGGAAGCGAAGAAACTCGGTGAGGAAATCGGCGCGGACCTGCTTGTCGCGACCGACCCTGACGGAGACCGTCTGGGTGTGATGGCGCGCCACGAGGGTGCGTATCATTTCCTCACGGGCAACCAGACCGCCGCGATCTTCGCGGAATACATCCTTTCCCATGAAAAGGCTGCGGGCACACTCAAGGACAACAGTGTCTTCTTCCACACCATCGTCTCGAGCGAATTCGCAGCTACGATCGCCCGTTCATACAGCGTCGAAGTGCAATCGACCCTGACCGGTTTCAAGTTCATAGGCGACCAGGTCAACCGCCAGGTCGACAGCGGCCTGAAGACATTCACGATGGCGTATGAGGAATCCTACGGATACATTCTCGATGACTTCGTGCGTGACAAGGACTCACTCATGCCGACGCTTCTGATCACCGAAATCGCGAATGTCCTCAAACAGGAGAACAGGACGCTCGTCGATTACTTGAACAGTCTCTATGAAACCTACGGCGCCTTCACCGACAAACTGATCAGCATCGTCCTTCAGGGCCGTGAGGGGACCGAGACCATCCAGTCGGTCATGACGCATTTCCGTGGTTATGAACCGGACAGCCTTGTCGGACACAAACTCCTTGTCAAAGAGGACTACCTGTACAGCACACGCAAGGAGAACGGTGAGACCAAGCCGCTTGATTATCCCGAATCCAACGTGCTCAAGTTCATCTTCGAAGATGATCTCTGGTTCGTGCTGCGTCCCAGCGGAACCGAACCCAAACTGAAAATCTATCTGAATCTCAAAAGCGACTCCATGGATGATGCGAAGGCAAAGCTTGCTGAGCTCGAAAACGCCATCATGGGCATGCTTGAACCATTTGATATCGAATAACGAGAGGTGAAACCATGATCAGCAAAGCGAAAAAGGTCAGCGACTACAAGCAACTGACCAAAGAACTCCCAACCTTGCGTTATGTGGACCCCGAACATGTCTACATCAACCTGACGACCGGACGCTGCAAGGAATATGAGCTCTATGTGAACAAAGGCGACCACGTCAAACTCGGCCAGACCATCGGCGAACGCTCCGGCGGTTTCTTCAAACAGCCGATCTACGCGACTGTGAGCGGCTATGTCCAGGATAAGACCACGATGATCCATTCGACGGGCATCGACACCGAATGCATCACCATCCGCAACGATTTCAAGGACGATCTCTGTGAAGACATCGTCGACCGTCCCGACAGCGTGATCGCCAATATGACCCAGCAGGATTTCGTCGACATCATAAGGGAGAAATCCGTCGTTGGTCTAGGCGGGTCGGGCTTTCCTTCCTACATCAAGCTCAACACCGACAAGGACATCCACACCGTCGTCATAAACGCGGTCGAATGCGAACCGTATCTGAGCAGTGACTACCGTTTGATCAAGGACCGTCCTGAGGATATATTCCGCGGCCTTGAATACATCATGCAGGCTTTGGACGCCCCATCAGGCGTCATTGCGATCAAGAACACGAAACAGGAACTGATCGAGGTGCTCGAACGCGAACTCACCCGTTTCAAGGACAAGGACATCCGCATCGCGAAACTCAAGGATTACTATCCCCAGGGTTGGGAGAACGCTACCTTCGAGAACGCCCTCGGCATCAAGGTGCCCGTTGGGACCTTGCCCATGGAATACGGCATCATGGGCTTCAATGTATCCACTACAGCCTGGATTTATGAGGCTGTCAAGCACAACATGCCCATCACGGAGCGCTATCTGACCGTTAACGGCGACGCGGTGAAATTCCCGCAGGACATCCGTGTCCGGGTGGGTACGAGTGTTCAGGACCTCATCAAGCTCTCAGACGGCTATGAGGAAAGCCTGGACAAGATTGAGATCGTCATCGGGGGTCCGATGATGGGAACAAGCGTCCCCACCGACAATGTCGTGGTGACACCGACCACCACCTCTGTGCTGGTGCTCAAGAGTGTCGACTACAAAGAAGAACCATGCGTCCGTTGCGGCTCCTGCGTATACAGCTGCCCCGTCGAGATCGAACCTGTCTCGATCATGAACGCGGTCAAGAGAAACGACCATGAGGCTGCGAAGAACCTCATGGCCGACACATGCATCGAGTGCGGTCTTTGCGCCTACGTTTGCACCAGCAAGATCCATGTGACCGATTATGTGCGCGAAGGCAAAAAACTAATCAGGGAGAATCAATAGGTGATAGTATGGAGATAGTGACTAAGAACGCCCCGCATCTGAGACGTCCCAACGCCCGTGTGGTCCGCATGATGCGAGATGTCAGCATCGCGCTCGCGCCGCTTGTCATCTTCGCGGTCTATCAGCACGGCTGGAACGCCTTTTGGATCCTTCTCGTATCCGTCGTCTCGATGGTGGGTACGGAATATGTGTATTATCAAGTCATCGACGCGCTTGAGAGAAGGCGTCATGAGAACCCGACGGAATCGCTCAAGCGGATCGATGACCTCAAATATCAGAAACGGCGCAACAAGGAAAAACTGAATAGCGACAAGGACACCTTCAATGAGGAGCAGTACCAGGCCTTCCTCGACAAGTATAAAGAAGAGCTTCCAAAGCTGAAGCGCCAGGCCAAAGAAGAGGCCAAGGCCTTTAAAAGGGAAGACAACCGCTATTTCAGCTTCAACAACAAAAGCTTCACGATCTATAACTTTTCAGTGGTGACCAGCGGTCTCATTTACGGCTTGACCCTGCCTGATCAATCCCCACTGCTTGTCGTAGCCATCGGTGGGGTTGTCGGTGTCTTCATCGCCAAGCTCATCTTCGGCGGCATGGGCCAAAACATCTTCAACATCGCGGCGTTCGCCCGCGTGTTCGTCGTGCTGTCCTTCGGGGCGGCGTTCGCCTATGAGGCGAATGTGGACGCACAGGCGGGAGCGACCGCGCTTTCGGTGCTTTCAGGTGACATGTTCAATGCCGGGGTCACTGATTCCTACAGCTACTGGCAGATGTTCTCGGGCATAGGACTTCCCGGTTCCCTCGGTGAGACGAGCGCACTTCTGATTCTCGCCGGCGGGCTCTATCTGGGACTCCGTCGTTCGTTTGACGTGTTCGTGCCCCTCACCTATATCGGCACCGTGTTCCTGCTCAGCGCCGCGGTCATGATCCAGCAGGACCTCGGCATCTGGTATCCGCTCACCCATCTTCTGAGCGGAGGGCTCATGTTCGGTGCGATCTACATGGCCACCGATCCAATCACCATCCCTGTCACAAGACCGGGGCGCATCTATTTCGCCTTCGGCCTAGGGGTCATCACGTTTGTGATCAGGCTCTTCGGCAACCTGCCCGAAGGGGTCGTGTTCGCCATTGTGCTCATGAACATGTTCGTACCCGCGATCGAATATTCCAAATGGTCGCATGCGACATTCAATCTCAAGCGCGTCACCATTTTCGCGCTTGTGGTCATCCTGACCGTCACGGCACTTCTTGGAGGTGTGCATTATGGTGGCTAAACTCAGAATCGCCTTGGTGCTTCTGATCATAGGCAGCGTATCCGGCCTCGCGATTGTCGGCGTGAACAGTTTCACCGCCCCCATCATAGAAGAGAACCGCGCCAGGGCCCAGTACGAGGACTACCTTGAAATGTTCCCTGATCTCGCGGATGTCGATGAAGAGGACATCGAGGACCATGATGTCCTTGACAGGCGTTTTGTCATCAAGAACTCCGATGGTGATGAGATCGGCACCATTTACCGGGGTCAGGACACCAATGAATTCGGGGATGTCACTGTGCTTGTGGGTATCTCGGGTACCGAGATCGTGCAAGTGATCATCTCCAACCACAGCAACACCCCGAACTACGCCAACATCATCATAGAGAACCACCTCGAACCTTTCAGCGGACAATCCATCGAGGATGTCAGCTATGATTCCAGCACCGGCGCCACCGCCACATACGGAAGTGTCGAGAAGATCGTGGACGCCGCCGTCCTGATGGCGCAAGGCGCGGATCCCGGAGACGAGCCTGAGGACCACGAGCTTGAAGCCTACCGGTCCGTACTCGAAAACGCGGCTGACTATGAGGATTATCTCGACTATGGGTCTTTCGCCTTCAAAGAAGAGATATCTATCATGAACAGCGGAGGCGGAATCATCGCCCATGGCTTCACAGTGGGCACGGATGACGGAGATGTCGTCCTGCTCTTCGCGCCTGATACGACCTTCCTTGGCGCCGTCTATCCGGATGAGGACGCACCCGCGTCCATCGAGGGACTGATCAGCGACATGGAGGCGTTCGCAGGCGAAACAGTGAGGGATATCGACCCGGACAACGTGCCAGCGGACCTTGAAGAGGCCTTCAAGGATCTCGCCGACTTCATCCCAGATTATGAACGCGTGCTGGGCGCGCGTGTCAAGGAAGAGGAACAGCTGGATGACACCGACACCCTGATTGGCTTCCGCTACATCGCCCTCAAGGACGGATTCTCCGGAACCGCCAATGAATTCGCCATCGAGGTGGACCTCGACGGAGAGGTCACGGACGTCTCCATCATCGAGCACTATGATACAGCTGATGGTTATGTGGACGATATTGTAGTGCCCAACCTCGGACATTATGACGGCTATACCCTTGATGACATGTCGGACGCCGAAGGAGACGACGCCTTCGCCGGTGCCACAGGAACCGGAAATTCTGTGGTCGAAGCCATCACCGCAGCCCTTGAGCTGCATGGAAGAAGAGCTGATTACAATGAAATCTTCAGCGAGACGACCACGCTTGAGAGAACCTATCTTCAAGGCTACGACGCCCTATACCGCCGCATTGATGTCTATGACGCACAAGGTGACATGCTCGGTGTGATCTATGAGGGAGAAGACCGCAACAACTTCGGTGATGTCCGTGTGCTCGTAGGCATCGCGGATGGCGCCATAGAAGGCGTCACAATCCCTTATCATACCAACACTGAAGAATATGCCGATACCATCATAGATGACCATCTCGACCCCTTTGCCGGACAACCTGTCGATGATGTGGACTATGATGCTCAGACCGGCGCGACATCCACATATGAAAGCGTCCAGAAGATCATTGAAGAAGCCCTGGACGCGGAAAACGAAAGGACGGGTGAATAGCCATGGCCAAGACATTCGATCCGAAACAAGCCAAAAAAGCCAAGAACAAGGTGACCAAGGCGGCCATATTCACCAAAGGCATCATCAAGGAGAACCCGATTTTCGTCTTCCTGCTCGGCATGTGTCCCGCACTCGCGGTCACGAGCACTGCAGAGACGGCACTCGGCATGGGACTCCTTGTCGTCTTCGTCCTCACCATGAGCAACATTGTGGTGTCTCTGATCAAAGGGTTCATCCCCAACGAGGTCAGGGTGCCCTCCTATATCGTGGTCATCGCCACCTTCGTCACGATTGTCGAAATGCTCACCGAAGCCTTCGCCCCCGCACTTTTCGAAGCGCTGGGCATCTTCATCCCACTCATCGTGGTGAACTGCCTCATCATGGGCCGCGCAGAAGCCTTCGCATCCAAGAACAATGTGCTTGACAGCGCCATCGACGGACTCGGCATGGCGGTCGGTTTCACCCTCGCGATGCTGTTGATCGGTGCGACACGTGAGATTCTTGCGACCGGGGCCATCGCGTACGGGGTCTATCTTCCGCTCGGTGTGGAGGGAAGCTTCATCAACATCGACAGCTATCTACTCGCCATGGACATATTCATCGGCCCCGCCGGCGGGTTCATCGTCATCGGGTTCTTCCTGGCCGTCTTCCAGGCGAAGGGGAACCGCGACGCATTCAAAAAAGCACAGGACCGCAAGCGTTTCATTGAAGAGAAGAAGCGCGAAGCGGCCGAAAAGAAACGCGCCAAAAAAGCTATGGAAAAGGCAGGTGACGCATCATGAGCTTGACAGTGTTCTTTGTGGCGATTGTCTCAGCGATGCTGATCAACAACGTCATCCTGATGCGTTTCCTCGGAGTCTGCCCGTTCTTGGGCGTCTCGAAGAAAAGCGAGAGCGCTCTCGGCATGAGCGCCGCGGTCATGTTCGTCATGGTCGTCGCAGCCGTGGTGACGTATCTCATCTATTATTACATCCTCGCCCCCAACGACATCGAATACATCTCCACGATCGCCTTCATCCTTGTCATCGCATCGCTTGTGCAACTGGTGGAGATGTTCATCAAGAAATTCAGCAAACCGCTCTATAAGAGCCTTGGGATCTATCTTCCCCTGATCACGACCAACTGCGCCATCCTGGGGGTCGCCGAATCGAACATCGCTGCCGGCTACCCTTCCGATTACGGTATCCTTCAAGGCCTTTCCGTGGCCGCGACAAGCGCATTCGGCGCGGCGCTCGGCTTCGGCCTCATCATCTTCTCGTTCTCTACCATCCGTGAGCGTCTCGACGGTGCGAACGTGCCCCCCGCCTGGAAAGGCATCCCGATCTCCCTCGTGATCGCGGGCATCATGGCACTGGCGTTCCTCGGACTCGGAGGGATCGTCTAGATGTATCTAGGATTCCTGGTCGTCGCAGGCATCATCGCGCTTTATATCGGCACCTATGTTCTAAACAAGCGCACCCCGGCCCCCGAGGGGTGTGAAGTCGCAATCAGCGAAGCGACATGCGGCGCTTGCACGAACTATTCATGCGGCATCAAACAAGAATATGCGAAAGGGGAATGGTAATATGGCCGCTGTACTCACACTGGGCGTCATGGGAGCGTTGCTCGGACTCGGGCTCGCCTATGCCGCCGAATGGCTCAAAGTAGAACCGGACCCCCGCGTCGCGGGCGTCGAGGCAAACCTTCCGAACATCAATTGCGGAGCGTGTGGCTATCCAGGTTGCAACGCGTTCGCCGAAGGGATTGTCGAAGGCGAGGTCAAGCACCTCTCCGATTGCAAACCCGGAAATGACAAGCATTACAACGCCATTTTGGCCTATCTGAAGGAGCATCCGAACAAGGACGGCTCCATCATTGATGTCAAGAAATAACCAAACCCCCCGCTCGGGGGTTTTGTCTTGAGAAGCTGTAAGCGTTATCAACGAAACGAGGCCTGACTACGCCAAATAAGCGGACTGTTTCAGTTGAAAAGGGCCATGCTTAATGCTATAATATTGCGTGCTAATGAAGTACATAAACTTTATTATGAAAGGTGAATTAGATGAAAAGAATTTACATGTTTGGAGAAGGTACCCAGGACCAAAAAGCGTTGCTGGGTGGCAAAGGCGCCAACCTCTCGCAAATGAAGCGTCTTGGCATTCCTGTGCCAGCAGGTTTTACCATCACGACAGAGATGTGCACCGAATACTACGAAAATGGTGAGAAAATCTCACCTGAGCTGAACGAGGACATCAAGACCTACGTCAAGAAACTCGAAGAAGAGACCGGCAAGCAGTTCGGTGACAAGAAGAACCCGCTTCTCATGAGTGTCAGAAGCGGATCCAAGATCTCCATGCCGGGGATGATGGACACCATTCTGAACCTCGGGATGAACGACGATGTCGTTGAAGGCATGACCGAGAAGACCGGAAACCCACGGTTTGTCAACGATGCCTACCGCCGTCTCATCCAGATGTTCGGCAACGTCGTCCTGGGTGTCGACATGAAACTCTTCGATGCCGTCGTGGACGGGCTCAAGGAGAAACAGGGCTACGAGTTCGATGTCGACATCACTGCCGAAGAGTGGAAGGGTATCGTCAAGGAATTCAAGGCCATCTATGAAAAAGAAGTCGGGGAACCGTTCCCGCAGGATCCGATGAAACAGCTCTACATGTCAGTCGACGCGGTCTTTGGAAGCTGGGACACTCCACGTGCCCGCGTCTACCGTAAACACAACGACATCCCCGATGACCTCGGCACCGCCGTCAACGTACAGGAGATGGTCTTCGGAAACACCGGAGATAAGAGCGGTACCGGCGTGCTCTTCACCCGTTCGCCCAAAGACGGCGAGAATGCGCTCTGGGGAGAATTCCTCTTCAACGCGCAGGGAGAGGACATTGTAGCGGGCATCCGCACACCACTCGACCTCGAGACGGAACTCTCGAAGAGATGGCCGAAGATCTATCAGGAAATCGTCGACATCACCAACAAGCTCGAAGAGAACTACAAGGACATGCAGGATGTCGAATTCACCGTCGAGGACGGAAAACTCTTCATCCTTCAGACACGCACAGGCAAAAGGACCAGCCATGCGGCCGTGAAGATCGCCGTGGACCTCGAGAAGGACGGCATCATCTCCAAAGAGGAAGCCATCCAGCACGTCGACCCTGAACAGATCGACCAGCTTTTGCATCCGGTTTTCGAGGAAAGCGCACTTGAAAAAGCCGAAGTCATCACCACCGGACTCGCCGCCTCACCGGGAGCTGCGACAGGACGCGTCGTCTTTGACAGCGCAAAAGCTGCAGAATGGAAAGAAAACGGCGAGAAAGTCCTTCTTTTCAGAAAAGAGACCAGCCCCGAAGACATCGAAGGCATGATCGCGGCCGAAGGGTTCGTCACTCAGCTCGGCGGCATGACCTCGCATGCGGCGGTTGTCGCACGCGGCATGGGTAAAAGCTGCATCGCCGGCGCAGGAGATGTGCAGGTCGATGAAGAGAACCATGTCATGACCATCAACGGCAAAGAATACAAAGAAGGCGACTTCTTCAGCATCAACGGTTCGACCGGTAACGTATATGCAGGCAAAATCGAGACCAAACTTCCCGAATTCAGCGAAGAATTCCAGACCATCCTCGCCTGGAGCAAGGATGTCAAGCGCCTTGGTGTCAAAGCCAACGCCGACAACGAGCGCGACAGCGAAGTCGCCCGCAAGTTCGGCGCGGAAGGCATCGGCCTGACCCGTACGGAGCACATGTTCTTCGAGGGCGACCGTGTCACCAACATCCGTCAGATGATCATCGCCGAAACCAAAGAAGAGCGTGAAAGCGCCCTTGAGAAACTTCTTCCGCATCAGCTCAAGGACTTCAAGGAGATCTTCAAGGTCATGGACGGCAAATCCGTCACAATCCGTCTGCTTGACCCACCGCTTCACGAATTCCTCCCGGAAAGCTCGGAAGTCCCTCAAGTCGCCAAGAAGCTCGGCGTCAGCGAAGAGAGACTTCGCCGCGCAATCAGCTCGCTCGACGAGTTCAACCCCATGCTCGGACACCGTGGCTGCCGCCTCGCTGTGACCTATCCCGAAATCCTCGTCATGCAGGTCAAAGCGATCATCCAGGCCGCGCTTGAGATGAAGAAATCCGGCGTCGATGTCAGACCCGAGATCATGGTTCCGCTCATCAGCACAGTCGATGAGCTCAAATATCTCAAACCTTACATCAAGGAGACTGCGGACAACCTGATCAAGGAAAGCGGCCAGTCGCTCGACTATCGCGTGGGCACCATGATCGAAACACCACGTGCGGCCCTCACCGCGACGGACGTCGCAGCGGAAGCGGACTTCTTCTCATACGGCACCAACGACCTCACGCAGATGACATTCGGCTTCAGCCGTGACGATGCCGGACGCTTCCTCAAGGTATACGACAAGGAAGGCATCTTCAAGAAGGATCCCTTCGCCGCACTCGACCAGACCGGAGTCGGCCAACTCGTAGAGATGGCGACCAACAATGGTAAAGCCGCGAAAAAGGACCTTGACGTGGGCATCTGCGGCGAACATGGCGGAGACCCATCCTCCATTCAGTTCTTCCACAGGGCGGGCCTCAACTATGTATCGTGCTCGCCATACCGCGTGCCAGTAGCCATCGTGGCTGCAGCACAAGCCGCCATCAACCACAAATAAACCATCAACGACAAAAATAGCGATGTCACCCATCGCTATTTTTTTGTGCGTGACACGCATCTTTGGTATAATTCGTTTGAGGAAGTGATACGATGACCACCTGGCATGATGTGCTCGGCCCCATCAAAAAGACCGATCATTTCAGGACGTTGCTCGACACTGTCAACGATGCCTACAGACGCAAGACGGTCTATCCCCCGAAAGAGAAGATCTTCAGGGCCTTTGAACTCACGCCGCTCGAGGCTGTCAAAATCGTCGTGCTCGGGCAGGACCCCTATCATCAGAATGGACAGGCGAACGGGCTCGCTTTCAGTGTGGAGCCTGACATAAGCGTCCCCCCATCCCTCAAGAACATATTCAAGGAATTAAACCGGGACCTTGGGGTGCCCATCTCGAGGACCGGCGACTTGACCCCGTGGGCGGAAGAAGGCGTGCTGTTGCTCAACACCACGCTCACGGTCGAGGATTCGAGTGCCGGCGCTCACCGTGATATCGGTTGGGAAGGCTTCACCGATGAAGTGATCGCCGCCTTGAGCGACCATGGGACATCGAAAGTGTTCCTGCTTTGGGGCGCGCATGCGAAAAGGAAGGCGGACCTGATCGATGGTGAGCGCCACCTTGTGCTCAAGGCGCCTCATCCGAGCCCCCTGTCCGCTCACCGCGGCTTTCTTGGGTGTGGGCATTTCTCCAAGGCGAACGCGTTTTTGCAAAAGAAGGGAAGGGAGCCTGTCGATTTCAGGCTTTAACCTTGTAATTCCACCCGCATTTGTTACAATGGGGGTGCAAATTCAGAGTAGTCGCTTCGCGTCAAGTGTTACACCATGGGATGTCGGGTGTAAACGAACACATTATGTGGCGGTGAGGCGGCGCGTCCGCTGATTTTACTTTGACGAGTAATTTTTGTGGACCTCTTAACATGTTTAGGAGGTTTTTTCTTATGCAGAATCACAATCATTTGAGACGGCTCATCCTGGCGGGGTTCTTCGCGGCGATGGCGATCGTGCTCAAGATGCTTTTCTCGCTCACGACCTGGGAGTTTCGGATCACGTTCTATGAGCTTCCGCTCATCTTCGCGGGCATTGCGCTAGGACCGGTACTCGGTCTTGTCGCGGGGTTCGCGACGGATTGGATCTATGTGATGATTCATCCGATGGCGTTCAGTTTCAATCTGTTCACGGTCTCGGCGATGCTTTGGGGCGGGGTGTTCGGCCTTTTCCATTTCAAAAAGGTCCCTATCAATCTCGCGACCCTGACTGCGGCGATCATCCTGGTCAGCCTCGCCACCTTCACGCTGAACACGGTTCAGCTCTATTTGTTCACGGGACCCGGGGTGTTCGCGAGGGTGCCCTTCAGGCTTCTGATCATGGTCGTCAAATGGCCGATCCAGATCGGTAGCGTCTATTTCATCTATCACAAGGCCGTGGTCCCGAACAATCTCATCCTGACACAAGAAAAGCGCTGGTGAACGCACCAGCGCTTTTTATTTCCTTGTGGTGAATGTCATGAAAGTTCGAAGACGCGGACTTCGCCCGGACTCAGATGGATATAGAGCCGGCCGTATTCGTTGTCAATGGAGACAGTCCTTCCGGGTCCGTGCGTCGAGAACCGCATGTCGGCTTTCCTGAGGTTCGCCTTTTGAAGCGAGGCGGGTTTGACCATGTGGCTTTCGAACGGATGGTCAGGATTCAGATTCGCAACAACCAAAAGCCGTTTTCCGTGGGCTTTGTAGACGAATCCGATGAAGGTCACACCTTCTTCGAACACCTCGACATCCTCTCCCGAGACGATGTGGTGAAGCCACTTTTCACGGATGGGGTTCAAGGTTTTGTAAAAGGCCGGAAGAATGTGCCGTCCCTCATGGGTGTAGTGAAGCTGATAGGGGTCGAAGAGGGCGAGTTTCCCGTAGAAGGGGTCGTCATAATCGAGGTGCTTTTTGTCGTCCTCGGTGGCGTCGAGGCCGAGATTCATCGGTTGGCGCTCATAGACCTCGGCGCCCGCGTTGATGAACGGAACCCCTCTGGGCATGAAGTGGTTGAGCACGGCGAGCGTGTTGGAAAGGGTGCGTTTGCCGTAGCGTGAGGCGATGCGGGGAGTGTCATGGGTCTCGGGGGAAGCGAATATTGGGGCGTAGAGGCTGCTTGCGTCGCGATAGAATTTCTGGGCATATCCTTCGAAGACGCGGTGTTGCATGATGAAGCCGTTGCCGACGATGATGTTGTAGCCTTTCTCCCTTGCGTCTTTCGCGTTGCGCATGTCGAGTTCCTCGGCGATGAACCCGAAGTCCGGGTCATTCTCCCTGGCCCGTTTGATGATGCGGTCGAGAAGGGGGCGCGGGAGTGCATGGCCCATGTCGATGCGTGCGCCGTCAATGCCGAAGTTCCGCTGGAAATACGGGATGATGTCCTCGAGTGTCTCCCATAGGCCTTCGTTTGGCTCCTCGCCCTCGTAAAGGTTGCATTTGATGGTGTCATAGAGTATGTAGGGGGGGATGTCAGGGTCCTTCAAGTATGTGCGGGTCTCTTTCGGATGGTCCATATACATCCGGAAGAATGTCACATCCGACCAGGGGGGTTGGGGGTCGTTGATGTTGTCGCTGAAAGCCGGGGCCGTGGTGAGGTCGAAGTGTCTCTCGATGGCGTCGAGGATGTCCGGGCTTTCCTTGATGGATTCGAAAAGCGTCTCGTCCTGCGCTTTGGGATTGTGTTCGAACATGTGTATGTGGCGTTTCACGTCCTCGCTCTCATAGACGGTCTTCATCCTTTTTGGGAGCGGGGCCTTGGCTTCGCTGAAAGCATCGACATAAGGGGTCTTGTATTTGTGCTTCTCACTTGCCTTGATCCAGTAGAACCAGTCCGGGTGGTCCCGGATCAGCTCGCTGTCGATGCCGTTGGTCCTGGGGATGATATCGATGACGATGCGGATGCCTATGGTGTGCGCGGCGTCCACGAACGCCTTGAACTCATCTTCGACGGTGAAACTCTCAGAGAGCAGGTCGTCCTTGAGCGAATCGTCCAGCTTGAAGAAGTCGTTGACGCCATAAGGGCTTCCGAGCTCCCCCTTCTTGTGCTTGGTGCTGTAGACCATGATCGGCAGCATATAGAGGGTGTCGATCCCCATGTCCTTAAGGGACGGCAGAAGGGCGATCATCTTGAGGAACGTGCCTGTCTCCTTGAACCCGAAACGGTTCTTCTCCTCGAGAAAGCCGCTCCTGTCATTGTCCCATGCGGCGGAGGTCCGCACCATCGAGGAGTAGATGATGCTCTCTTTCAACCAGTCGCCTCCGACGGCGTGATGTTTTTTCCTATTGGATAACGGCGTCGCCGATTTCTTTTCAGTGTTCAGGAAGTGCTTTTCGATCAACGCGCTATAGAATGCGTAAGGGTCGGTCAAAGCTTCACCGCTTTTGGTGAATTGCAGGGTTTCCAGGTCATGGACCCCTTTTGTCCAGAGGTCGGGAATGGCGTATGCCTGGGTGGATTTTCCTATTTTGCTCTTCAAGTGCCGATTGACTTTTTTTAGCATGTCACTCATCCTTTCGTTAATCATTATACATAACAAGTCCTGGTTTGGAAATGGTAAAGCGCACATTCGTGCTATTTGGTCAAGTAAACGTTTACGATGTTGTCATTTCACTATTAAAAACGGGCCAAAGTTGTTATAATCTGACATGAAGGAGTGATACATTATGAAACGACCAGTTGCTCTGATAGTCATGGACGGCATCGGGCTTGAGGAAGAGGGCAAAGGCAACGCCGTGACCCTTGCGAACACCCCGAATCTCGACCGTCTGATGAAGAAATATCCGACGACCGCACTGCGTGCGAGCGGAGAGGCAGTCGGTCTTCCGGAAGGACAAATGGGAAATTCCGAAGTCGGACACATGAACATCGGTGCCGGCCGGACGGTCTATCAATCACTGACACGCATCAACAAAGCCATCAAGGATGGCAGTTTCTTTGAGAACGAGGCGTATAAGAACGCCATGACCCATGTCAAGGACAATGGGTCCAAGCTTCATATCATGGGCCTTCTGAGTGATGGCGGTGTGCATTCGCACATCAAGCACTACAAGGCCATGCTTGATCTCGCCAAGGATGAGGGCGTGAAGGAAGTCTATGTCCATGCGTTTCTCGATGGGCGCGACGTGCCCCCCGAAAGCGCAGTGACTTACCTTGAGGACCTCGAGAAACACATGGAAGAGATTGGTCTGGGAACGATCGCGAGCGTCCACGGCCGTTATTATGCGATGGACCGCGACAAGCGGTGGGAGCGCATCAAGAAAGCCTATGACGTCCTCACCGAAGCGGAAGGGGACCAGGCCGAAAGTGCCGTTGAAGGGGTCAAGGCCTCTTATGAGAAAGGCGTGCAGGATGAGTTTGTCATCCCTTTCAGTATTGATCCGGACGGTGTCATCAAGGACAACGATGCGATCGTGTTCATGAATTTCCGACCGGACCGCGCCATCCAGATCGGGACGACGCTCACCAACCCTGAAAAGAGCGGTCTTGAGGACGCGAAGACGTTCCACAATCTTCACTTCGTCTCGACCATGCATTATTCGGAGAACATCAAAGGCGAGATCGCCTTCGGGGCTCAGAAACTTGACGACATGTATGGCGATGTGATCAGCCGTGAAGGTCTCAAGCAACTAAGGATCGCCGAGACTGAAAAATACGCCCACGTCACCTTCTTCTTTGATGGCGGAAAAGACCGCGAGATAGAGGGAAGCACGCGCATCATGGTGAACTCACCCAAAGTCGCCACCTACGAGATGCAGCCCGAGATGAGCGCCTATGAGGTCACCGACAAAGTGCTCGAGGAGCTTGAGAAGGATGCCCATGACACCATTGTGCTGAATTATGCGAATGGTGACATGGTCGGCCACACCGGAGACATCGAAGCGGCTATCAAGGCTGTCGAGACGACCGATGATTGTGTCGGCAAGGTGGTCGAAAAGCTCGAACAGATGGGTGGGGTCGCCCTTGTGACCGCCGACCACGGCAACGCCGAGAAGATGCTCGACCCCGAAGGCGGCGTCCACACCGCGCACACCTCAAGCCTTGTGCCGCTTTTCATCACGGACGAATCGGTCACCCTCCGCGAAAGCGGAATCCTCGGGGACCTCGTCCCGACCATGCTTGAGTATCTAGGCGTCGAAAAACCCAAAGCTATGACTGGACAATCCCTGATTGCCAGCAGGAAAGAATAAGAAACCACTATCTTTAAAGGAGAGATGCACATGCCTTACATCAGCGATGTTTATGCAAGAGAAGTACTCGATTCACGCGGCAACCCCACCATTGAAGTGGAAGTGTTGACCGATTCCGGCGCGTTCGGACGCGCACTCGTACCAAGCGGGGCCTCAACCGGGGAACATGAAGCAGTCGAACTGCGTGATGGCGACAAGGACCGCTACCTCGGAAAAGGGGTTGAGAAAGCTGTCAGGAACGTCAATGAAGCCATCGCACCGGAAATCGTCGGCTTCGATGTCACACAACAGGCAGACATCGACCGCACCATGATCGAACTAGACGGCACTTACAACAAGGGCAAGCTCGGCGCGAACGCCATCCTCGGTGTGAGCATGGCCGTCGCACGTGCGGCAGCGGAATTCACTGGTCAACCCCTGTATCAATACCTTGGCGGCTTTGCGGCCAGGGACCTTCCCACACCCATGATGAACATCCTGAACGGCGGGTCCCACGCGGACAACAATGTCGACTTCCAGGAATTCATGATCATGCCTGTGGGCGCGCCTACATTCAAAGAGGCGCTTCGCATGGGCGCAGAAGTCTTCCATGCCCTCAAGAAAGTGCTCAGCGGACGCGGCTACAACACCGCCGTCGGAGACGAAGGCGGCTTCGCACCGGACCTCAAGAGCAACGAGGAAGCGCTCGAAGTCATCATCGAATCCATCAAGAACGCAGGCTACAAGCCCGGTGAGGACATTGTACTCGCCATGGACGTCGCCTCAAGCGAATTCTATGACAAGGACAAGGGCGTCTACAACCTTGCCGGTGAAGGCAAGGAGATGAGTGCGGCCGAACTTTCCGATTTCTACGGGGAACTGATCGACAAGTATCCCATCATCTCGATCGAGGACGGACTTGATGAGAACGACTGGGAAGGTTGGAAAGTCCATACCGAGAAACTCGGCAAGAAAATCCAGCTCGTCGGTGACGACTTGCTTGTCACAAACACCGAGAAACTCCAAAAGGCTATCGACAGTGGCATCGCCAACAGCATCCTGATCAAAGTCAACCAGATCGGCACGCTCACGGAGACATTCGAAGCTGTCGAAATGGCCAAGCGTTCGGGATACACGGCCGTCATCTCACACAGAAGCGGTGAGACCGAAGATTCAACCATCGCCGATATCGCCGTGGCGACAAACGCCGGACAGATCAAGACCGGTTCACTTTCGAGGACCGACCGCATCGCCAAGTACAACCAGCTGCTCCGTATCGAGGATGAACTCGGCGAGACCGCAGTGTACCGTGGCAAAGGGTCCTTCTACAATCTCAAATAAGCCTCATACGACTCCAGCATCCAAAGCATCCGGGTAAAACCACACCCGGATGCTTTTTTCTGCTTGATGACGCCATGTCACCCCGTATGCACTTCACTTTTGTTCTCATGCAACATGGGCTTAATTGCATTAATTATGGATAAATCCTTTGACAATTTTTCTTCCCGTGTCCAAGAACGATGTCAAACAGTCAGAAAAAACGTGATAGAGGGCTATTCAGGCATAAGTATCATTTCATTTCATATATATATAATAGTAATAAGAATGAAAAAACATGAAAATAGATTGATGTGTAAACGATTTCGCTTTGAGTTCACTATTGACTTATCGCCTCCGCTTGGAGTACAATAGACCAAAACGTAAAAGTTTTTAAAAAAAAGAGGAGGAAAGATTCATGAAGAAATTTCTAGCATTGCTCCTGACATTGACCCTTGTGTTCACACTCGGGGCCTGTCGTGGAGACGATCCAGACGACAACGGAAACGGAGACAATGGTGGCATCGACCTACCAGACGATCTGGATGAAGACGAGACCATCACCATCGGTACTGTAGAATTCAGTGGTGAGTTCATCTTCTTCGGTGGCTCATCGTCATACGATGTCGCTATCCGCGAATCCATCAATGGCGCACCACTCATCGCTACAGACAAAGGTGGGCAATTCCTACTTAATCAAAACGTCTTGACAACAGATGGTTATGATTATCTTGCCGATACTGTGCTTCCGGCGCAGTTCGATCCGGAAGAGGAAGATTATGCCGACCTCTCTGAGGATGAGAAAGAGATTTTTGATGAAGAAGGAAACAAGACCTATCGCTTTGAAATCCGCGATGACATGCAATGGTCTGACGGAGAACCCATCACAGCACATGACTATGCATTCGCCATCAAGATGGGATCCGCTTACGCGATTGCACAAGCCGGCCACACCGCACCCAACGCAGGGGATGACCTTGTAGGGTACACTGATTGGCGTCAAGGCTGCTACGGCGATTTCAACGAAGACGACGAATGGGTATGTGACGATGACGATGCAGATGTCGATTTCGACGGCATCAACGTGATCGACGACACCACCATCGAACTTACCATCGACGGCGGAAACCTCCCGTACTTCTATGAACTCGCCATGGTCTCTACCGGACCTCAACCTGAACATGTCTACACCAATGACGGCGAATACGAGTTCCTGACCAGAAAAGAATTCGAAGAACTCGACGATGACGAAACCCACATCGGCGAGCACATCTCATCCATGATCAGCTCACCTCCTGTGAGCAGCGGACCTTACGTCCTCGATCATTATGAGCGTGACCAATTCGTACGCATGAGCCTGAATGAAAACTTTGTCGGCGACTTCCGCGGACACAAGCCAACCATTCAGAACGTCATCGTCCGCGTTGTGCCTTCAGCCACTGACATCGAGCATCTGCTCAACGAAGAGATCGACATCCTCACAGGGCTAGTCGAAGGTGAAAAGATCAACCGCGGTCTCGATGCTGACCATCTCTATGACATCAACTACAAGCGTAACGGTTGGGGCGGCATGTTCATCCAGACCGACTTCGGCGCAGCTCAGGACCACAGAGTCCGCCAAGCTGTGGCACACATGATCGACCGTGACGAATTCGTCGAAGTCTTCCTAGAGGGTTACGGCGAAGTCATCAACGCACCTTACGGCCTCGGCCAATGGATGCTTGAAGAGTCCGACATCATCGGTGACCAACTGACCCACTACGAATTTGATATGGAAAAAGCAAACGAGAAACTCGACGAAGCTGGCTACACAGAAGATGAAGACGGAAACGCCTGGGTTGACTATGACACTTCCGGCACGCGTTACCATGAAGACACTGGAGAAGAACTTGTTCTCGGTTGGATGGGAACTGAATCCGACTACTCGGACATCCTCTCAGTATACCTGACTCCTAACATGGAAGAAGCCGGCGTCAACTTCACCGCCCGTCAAGCTGGTTTTGACATCCTTATCGATAACTACTATTACGCTTATCAACTTCCGGAAGAGGACCGCGAGTACCATATGTACAACCTCGCGATCTCCTATACTCCGCTCTATGATCCATACTACTCTTACCACTCTGACCTTGTAGGCACGACTTTCAACACCCATCAGCTCATTGACTCCCCTGATAGCCCACAAGTAGATGACTTCAGCGAGCAAGAAGGCCATGGCTTCAGCTGGATGGAAGATGGCGGCACAGGCCTCACCATCGATGAATTCACTGAAAAAATGAGAAACCTGAGCCCGGCCGATTCCGACCAGTTCGTTGAATACTGGGAAGGC
>CAZCTR010000011.1:37144-45288 GCA_964501715.1 uncultured Candidatus Izemoplasmatales bacterium
AATGAGAAACCTGAGCCCGGCCGATTCCGACCAGTTCGTTGAATACTGGGAAGGCCTCATGCTCCGTATGAACAGACTGCTCCCAATGATTCCGCTTTATTCCAACCAGTACTATCACTTCGCGAACAACCGCGTTGAAGGGTTCGAACTCACCGGTAACTGGGATTGGCAACAGAACATTGTTGACATGACCCTTGTCGACTGATCAAAAGACAAGCGAATCGTCAATTAAATAAGTCATGAATGATAAGAGAGAGTAGTTATTCATACTACTCTCTCTCATTCTATGAAAGGAGACACACTACACTATGCTTAAGTATCTTATAAGACGACTGATTCACCTCATTCCGGTCGTAGTCATCATCTCTATCGTCTTGTTCGGGCTTTTGAAGCTGATGCCCGGTTCTCCTGAACAGTTCATGGTTCAATGTGATCCCGGTGTGCGTCCCGAACTTTGTGAACAGGCCCGTCAAGAATTCAGGGACAAATACCGTCTCGATGACCCCGTACCTGTTCAGTATGTATTTTGGGCTGGCAACTTGCTCCAAGGGGACCTCGGAGAAAGTGAACATTATAACGAGCCGGTATCAGGTTTGGTAGGCTATTACATCATGAATTCAGTTTATCTGAATGTAGTGGTTATTGTTTTATCGTTTTTGCTCGCAATTCCGATCGGCATCATTTCGGCGGTTAAACAATATTCACTCTTTGATAGCTTCTGGCAAGTATTTTCGCTTCTGGGCATCTCCATGCCGAGCTTCTTCTTCGGCATACTATTGCTTTACCTCTTTTCCATGAGACTCGGCTGGACTCCGATGAGCGGCATGTCCTCCGACTATTTGGGCAACTACGGTTTCTTTGAAGGCATTTTTGATGTCTTGCACCACATGATTCTTCCGGCCACAGTGCTCTTGATTCAATCACTGGCTGGCGTGATTCGTTATGTCCGCACATCCATGCTTGACATCATCAAGCAGGATTACATTAGGACCGCACGTTCCAAAGGCCTTTCAGAAAAAGTCATCGTTTACTCACACGCATTCAGAAATGCGCTCATCCCGGTTGTCACACTGGTCGCTTTCTCGATTCCGACACTGTTCAGTGGTGCGGTCATCATCGAAAGCATCTTCAGCTGGCCTGGCATCGGACGCATACTGATCGATTCTCTGCAACGTCGCGATTACTCCGTCGTGCTTGCCATGAACATGTTCTACGCGGTTCTCGCACTATTCTCAAATCTACTTATGGACCTGGGTTACGGCATCGTCGACCCACGCGTAAAACTCAACTAGGGAGGCCTTGATTATGGATAAAAAAGATAAGAAACAAATGAACAAGGAAATCACTGAACGAGATAAAGCGCACAACCAGAGTCCGGAACAGGAGCTTAGCGTAGAAGAGCAACGGGCTTTGGACATCGAGAGAAGCAAGGAACTGGAACGGCTTGAGAAAGAGGACGTCGTCATTTCACCTGCACGCGTCATCTGGAACAATTTCAAGGCCCGCAAAGTCACCCTGATCGGAGTCATTCTCTTCGTCTTCATTCTCTTCTTTTCTGTCATTCTCCCGTTCTTCCTGCCGGAGACAGAGTTGAACATCCCTGTACGCCAACAACCGCCTTCATTGGATTACTGGTTCGGTACAGACCGTTTCGGACGTGATGTCTTCACCCGTGTCGCCGTAGGCGGACGTGTCTCGCTATATGTCGGTGCAGTCGCAACCATCCTAGCCACATTCATCGGTACGGTGATCGGCAGCATCTCAGGCTACTATCACGGACTCGTCGACAACCTGCTTCAACGTTTCACCGAGGTTGTCCGTTCATTCCCGTTCCTTCCGCTCATCATCACCCTTTCTGCGGCACTTGGAGCGCGCTCGACGGAAGACGAACGCATCTTCCTCGTCATGATGATCCTCGGTTTCATCAGCTGGACCGGGCTCGCGCGTCTCTTGCGTGGACAGATCCTCTCTATCCGTGAACAGGAATACATACTCGCCGCTAAAGCGGTGGGTGTCAAAAATATGAGCATCATTGTAAAACACGTTATACCCAACGTGGTAAGCATCATCATTGTATTCGCGACGCTTAACTTCGCATCCAACATCCTAGTCGAGTCGGGGCTGTCATTCCTTGGTTTCGGCGTTCAAGAACCGGGCACATCCTGGGGCTTGCTGCTTCGCACAGGAACCAGGAACTCCTCAGTCATTCAAAACGAACCATGGCTATGGTTCTTCCCAGGCCTTTTCATTCTTATAACCGTTTTGAGTGTCAACTTCATAGGTGACGGACTACGCGACGCCGTGGATCCAAAAAATAACACAAGGTAGGTATCGATGATGGACAAACTGTTGGAAGTCAAAGATCTCCATACATATTTCCCCACTAAACGCGGCGTCATCAAGGCCGTCAACGGGGCCTCGTTCTCCATCGAACGAGGAAAGACCCTGGGCATTGTCGGAGAGAGCGGTAGCGGTAAGAGTATTTCCGCGATGAGCGCTCTTCGCATATTGGACAATCCCGGGTACATACACAGTGGAAGCATCACCTTCGACGGCAGGGAAATCACCGAGCTGTCGGAGAAAGAAATGCGGAAGATCAGAGGGAACGACATCTCCATGATTTTCCAAGAACCGATGACCAGTCTCAATCCGGTCTTCAAACTCGAAAGGCAGATCGGTGAAGTCTTGAGGCTTCACAAAGGCATGAGCAAGTCGCAGGCGCGCAAAAAATCCATCGAGATGCTTGATCAGGTCGGCATTCCCCGTCCTGAACAGGTCATCGACAACTATCCATTCCAGCTTTCCGGTGGTATGAGACAGCGTGCAATGATCGCGATGGCACTCGCCTGTGAACCGAAGATGCTTATTGCCGACGAACCGACCACCGCCTTGGATGTGACCATCCAGGCACAGATTCTCAAACTCATGAATGACCTTAAAAGGGACTTCAACACAAGCATCATGTTTATCACGCATGACCTCGGCGTCATCAACGAGATGGCCGACGAAGTCGTGGTCATGTACGCGGGTCAGATTGTGGAGCGCGCACCAGCGAACAAGATTTTTGGTGGCGGCAACAAGTACTCGCATCCTTATACCGAGGGGCTTTTGAAATCCATTCCCTCACTTGAGGACGACCGCGAGGAACTCGACGTCATCCCCGGCAACGTGCCGCATCCGCTCAATCTCCCGAAGGGGTGCAAGTTCGCCCCGCGCTGTCCTTATGCGACCGCGAAATGTTTCCGTGAAGAACCGACCCTGGATGATGTGTCCAAATCACAATCCGTTCGGTGCTTCTATCCTGTGAAAGGGGTGCGTAGCAGTGGCCAATAATGTCGAAACCCGCGATGTCGCGGTGGAAATAAAAGACCTGAAGAAATATTTCCCGGTCAAATCCAAAACCCTCTTCGGCGAAAAGAACTTCGTAAAAGCCGTAGACGGTGTCAATTTCAAGATCTATAAAGGTGAGACCTTCGGGCTTGTCGGCGAATCCGGTTGCGGTAAGACCACACTCGGACGCACGATTCTCCGCCTCGAGGAACCCACGGGCGGCGAAATCTATATCAACGGACGCGAAATCTCGGGAATCTCTCAAGGCAAACTTCGCCCGTTCCGTCCCACCATGCAGATCATTTTCCAAGACCCTTATTCGAGCTTGGACCCCAAACAGACAGTCGGACAGATTGTCGGTGAAGCCCTGCTTTCCCACAAGATGTTCAAAAAAGGCCAGGAACTCGAGGATTATGTGCTCGATGTCATGGACAAGTGCGGTCTTGACGACTATATGATCCACCGTTACCCGCACCAATTCTCAGGCGGTCAACGTCAGAGGATAGGCATCGCCCGCGCAATCGCGCTCAATCCTGATTTCATCGTTGCGGACGAGGCCGTAAGCGCACTCGACGTATCGATCCAGTCACAGATTCTGAACCTGCTCGCACGCCTCAAAAAAGAGCAGGACCTGACCTATCTGTTCATCTCGCATGACTTGTCCGTTGTCAAGCACATCAGTGACCGCATCGGTGTCATGTATCTGGGTGAAATGGTTGAAATGGGTCCTGCGGACGCCATGTATCATGCACCTTACCACCCATACACCAAAGCCCTTGTGTCAGCCGTGCCAAGCACGGAGAAGGACACATCAAAAAACCGGATCATTCTTAAAGGTGACATCCCGAGTAACGTCAACCCGCCAAGCGGCTGCAAGTTCCATACACGTTGTCCGCTTGCGACGGAGAAATGCCGTCAGGAAGTCCCGGTTTGGGAAGAGGTCGAGGAAGGCCGCTTTGTAGCGTGCCATCATTATGAGCAGACTAAAGACATGGGTAAGTAAAATCCGCAAGGAGAACCGGGA
This sequence comes from uncultured Candidatus Izemoplasmatales bacterium, assembly GCA_964501715.1. Taxonomy (GTDB): domain Bacteria; phylum Bacillota_I; class Bacilli_A; order Izemoplasmatales; family Izemoplasmataceae; genus M55B118. The sequence continues at coordinate 41,499 of CAZCTR010000011.1, forward strand.
TTTGAATGACGCCGTCAAGAAGGAAAAGTTCGAGAAAAACGACACTTTCGCCATCATTCTGGCCGCATTCATCACTATTTTCCCGGTCGTCCTTGCCATCATGGCTGTGTTCATGCTCCTCATGTGGTTGATTTTCGGACGTTAAAAATGACACGACCGTGTCATTTTTATTTTAACCATTCCTATGCATCAAAAATAATGCTATAATTGTGAGAAGAAAAGGGTGGTCGTATGGGACTGAGAAATTTTTTCAAAAAAAGGGATATCACAATATTTGGCAGCGATACTGAAGGTGAGATTACGAATATTATCATAGCGTTCCTCGTATCTCTATCCTTGCTTCTATTCCCCTTGCCTTTCTATGGGTTCGTGGCGGTTTTCGCATGGATCTTTTTCCTGGTTGTCGCGATTGTGAGACGGTATAACCGTTACGCGATCGCCATCATTGCCGTCGTCACGCTCTTCATCACATCGTATCAGGTCGCGGCGCTTCCGGGTTATCTCGAAGAACAGCGTCTCTATAGCGACCTCATCGAAGTCACGCCCCAGCGTGGCAGGGATTATCAGGATAGTTACGACATCCACATCGATGTCACCAACGACAACGTGGACAAAGTGTATTACAACGTAGCACGCACCATGGAATTCGAACGCGAGCATTTCGAGGAATTCGATTTCGAGAACGAGGATATGCTCACCATCACCGGTGGGGATGTCCGCGGTGGCTATCGCCTGTTGCTCATCCTCGAGCTCAAAGAAGGTGAAAGGACCCCTCATAAGACTTTTGGCCTTTATTATCTGAACCCACAAGATGACTGAACTGTGAAAGGTTGACGCATATGACACCGCTGATCATCCAATACATATTGCTTGCGGCGATCACCATCTACGCGACGAATCGTGCAAGCCACTATATTGATGCCCTCGATCAGAAGACGAAAATCAGCGGTGCATTGATCGGTGGCGTGTTGCTTGCGCTTGTGACAAGCCTCCCCGAACTCATCACCACCCTGACTTCGACGGTGAGGCTGGAAAACAGCGGCCTCGCATTCGGCAACGTCTTCGGCAGCAACATGTTCAACCTCGTCATCCTCGCCCTTGCGGACCTCTTTTTCATCAAGCATCTGTTCTTCAACAAGACCGAAAGCGGAAGACGGACATCCGTGTCCGTACTGAGCATGTATCTGGTCTTTTTGCTGCCGGTGGTCCTGATGAGGATCGGCTGGCTAGAGATGGATGCGATAGGGATCACCATAGGTCTTTCTTTCAGCTTGGTATCCTTGCTGATCGTGATCATCTACAGTCTATCCCTGCGCTCGCTCAACCGCGAGGTCCTTCAGAAGAAGAGTGAAAGGGATGTTCCCTACACGCTAAGGACCATCATCACGCGGTTCGCCCTATTCGCCGTCATCATCGTCGCGAGCGCCTATTTCGTGACGGTCGTCGCGGAGGACCTCTCCGCGTCGCTGGGTCTGAACGCAACCCTTGGTGGCGCCTTGTTTCTGGGCGCGGCGACCAGCCTGCCCGAGCTCACGGCTGTCTTCACGCTTTTCAGGCTGAAAAGCTATGACATCGCGCTCGGCAACATTTTGGGGTCGAACACCTTCAACATTCTTATCATCTCGATTGTCGATTTCGTCAATGGCGACACAGATATTTTCGCGGTGCTCAAAGAGGATGCGGAGGTCTTTGAAAATCTTTCTTTACTCTTGATATTTGGCTTCACAAGCACTATAATGGTATTGGTTGCCCTGGTGCGAAGACCCGCTTTGAACAAAGCGGTCTACGCCATCCCGAGCATAGTCATACTGACAAGTTATATCCTGTATCTCGCACTTTCATTCTAGGAGGTTAATCCATGCGATTCGTCGATGTCTTATTGATCATAGCAGCGGTGATCCTGATCACCCTCGTCGTCATACAAAGCTCCAAGGACGACGCCGCCAACGCATTCAGCGGTGAGAAATCAGAACTGTTCTCCCACCAGAAGGAACGTGGTTTCGAACTCTTCCTGAGCCGTGCCACGCTGACAGCATCCGTGCTTTTCATTGCGATTGCCATATGGGCCATGATTTAAGACACTTGAGCTTTAAGTGTCTTTTTTTCTCATAAAGGAGGCCATTTTTATGCGCCAAAGAATTATCGATTTCATGAAAGACAACAAAAACAAACGCTACACCATCCACGATTTGAACAACGGGCTCAACCTCAAGACGAGCGAGGAGTACAAGGCGCTCGCGAAGGAAGTGAACGCGCTCGAACAGGACGCGCTCATCATCCCCGACCGAAAGAACCGCTACAGCCTGATAGAATACTCGGACCACGTCACCGGCATCCTCGATGTCAAGGACAAGGGGTTCGCGTTTTTGGCCATAGACGATTCCGATGAGGACGACATCTATCTGCCCCCCGGCAACCTCAAGGATGCCATGGACGGCGACAAAGTCCTCGTCAAGGTCGACAAGAGCCCCAAGGGCTTCAAGAAAGAGGGACAGGTTGTGCGCATCCTCAAGCGTCACACCACCCATTTGATCGGCACCGTCGTGCAAAGGGGCGGAAGACACCACCTCATTAGCGACAAGAAGAGCATCAAGGCCGACATCCTGATCAAGAAGAACGGCCTTTCCGGGGCGAAACCCCATGACAAGGTCCAGGCGAAGATCATCAGTTACGCCGAGAAGAACCGCATGGTCTGCGAAGTCACCCGGGTCATCGGCAACATGAACGAAGCAGGCGTCGACATCGAAAGCAAGGTCATGAAATACGGCGTCCCCGTGGACTTTTCTGAAGAGGCGCTCAAACAGGCCGAGTCATACCAGACCATCGACCCCGCGGCCTATGAAGGGCGAAAGGACTACCGCGACCGCCCGATCGTCACCATCGACGGCGCCGACGCCAAGGACTTCGATGACGCCGTCGAAGTGAAGCGCACAAGCGAGGGCAATTTTTATCTCGGGGTGCACATCGCCGATGTCTCGCACTACGTCAGCGAAAGCTCGCCCCTCGACAAGGACGCCTACACCCGGGGCACCTCGGTCTATCTCGTGGACCGGGTGATCCCGATGCTGCCGGAGAATCTCTCCAACAACCTCTGCAGCCTCATGCCGGATGTCGACCGTCTCGCGCTTTCGTGCGAGATGGTCATCGACCCGAACGGAAAAGTGCTGAATTACGACATCTTCCCGAGCGTCATCCGTTCCGCTGCCCGTCTCACCTATGACAAGGTCAACAGGATCTTGAAGGGAGACGAGGCGCTCCGAAAAGAGTATGAGGCCATCACCCCGATGATCAAGACGATGAACAAGTTCGCGAAGATCCTGCAGAAGAAACGCACCGAGAAAGGCAGCATCAACTTCGAGACCGACGAGCCCATCATCGAGCTCGACAGGAACAAGAAGGCCGTAGGCGTGAGCCTCGCCGAACGCGGCGATGCCGAGAAGCTCATCGAGGAGTTCATGCTGAAGGCCAACCAGGTCGTCGCCACACATGTACACAAGAAAAAGCTCCCCTTCATCTACCGCGTGCATGACACACCCGACGAGGAGAAGGTCGAGAAGCTTCTCACCATGGCCAATGCCCTCGGCTTCCGCGTCAAGGCGGATAAGTCGATCAGCCACGCCCAGCTTCAGAAACTCCTTCAGAAGGTCGATGACACAGCGCATGAGAAGGGTATGAACATGATGATGCTCAGGACCATGCAGAAGGCCGTCTACAGTGACAAGGACATCGGACACTTCGGTCTCGCCTTCGAACACTACACCCACTTCACCTCGCCCATAAGGCGCTACCC
>CAZCTR010000012.1:0-4888 GCA_964501715.1 uncultured Candidatus Izemoplasmatales bacterium
GAGAAGTCCTGATGAAATGCCGCGACGTATATGATCGAAAGCACAATCATGGAACCCTGTGCAATAAGGGCGAGAATGCCGAGGCGCCGGCTTTTCAGCACGAAGATGAGAAGTGCAGTGATGACTGGAATCATGATTAAAAATAGCGGTATGGCTTGAATCATCTCTTACGCCTCCCCGGGAACAACTCATCCCACTCGATCGAACCGTAGTGGTGGAACACCTTGATCGAGAGCATGAGTGAAAGCGCCGTGACAGTCGAACCGATGACAATGGTGGTGATCATGAGCGCTTGGGGGAGAGGGTCCACGATTTCCCCTATCCCGTTTCCGAGAATCGGGATGGAGCCCCCCTCGAAATTACCGAGGTTGAGAAACAGCAAAATCGTCCCCGCTTCCGCAATGGCGAGGGAGAAGACACTTTTGATGATGTTTTTGCTTGTGGCGAGGCCATAGAGACCGATCAACACCACTATGAAAGATAGAATGGGGTTCATATCAGCGTCCCTCCTTCAGGAATGCGGCGAAAATCATCCAAAGTCCGAGTGCGACCTTGACACCGATGAGAAGATTGAGCAGCACGAGATAGATGCTTCGCACACTCAAGGGCGCATCCACAGGCACGAAGTTGGTGAACCATTCGCCCCGCGTGAGCACACTGAAAGATACGACGGCGATGATGGCGATGTAGACTATTTTCTCCACCGTCACAAGTAAGGTGATGTCGGTTTCCTTGTCCGAATCGATGTAATAAAGAATCAGTATCGCGGTCGCAATGATCGCACCGCCTTGAAAGCCGCCGCCCGGTGAGAGATGGCCGTTGATTACGACATAGAAACCAAATGCGATCATCAGCGGATAGATGATCCGCGAAAAGGTCAGAAAAAGGTCCGGTGTCTTGAATCTGTCCATCATGAAATTCGCATTTTTCTCTTCTACGTCATGCTTCGAGATCCAAAGCACACCCGAAACAGCGATGAGGAGTATCCCAGCTTCAAACAGACTGTCAAAAAGCCTGTAATCAAGCAAAATCCCTGTCACGAGGTTCCGTGACCCGGTCTCTTTAAGACCATGCTCGAGAAAATACTCTTTTCCAAAGCTGTTGAACAATCTCTCCAAATCCTCCATCGAAAAAAAGAAGATTGTAAGCAGGATGAACAAGGAACCAATCAGAAACACATGCTTCACTATGGTCGACTTATACATTCAGATCACGTTCCTTGAAGGGTTGCACTACAATCTGCTCATAGGGTTCTGCCATCGCTTCAAGCTTGGTCATGAGCAGCGAGGTCTCTTTCCCTTTGAAAAGATATTTGCCGGTCTTTTCATCCTTGCTGATGAATAGGTCGACATTGGTCTCTTCGCACATCATCTGATCTGTCGCATCATCAATATAACAAAGTGGCGAATCATCGGTGAGATTGAGTTCCAGGTGATAGAAGTCCGTGAACCGTTTCAAAAACTGATACCCAATACCGGTCTTGAAGTCATCATGCCTAAGAAAATCATCAAGTGCCTTGTCGATGACGATGAACTCCCTTTGTCGGGAGATGCTGATGACATAGATGAGCGGAATGATGACGCTTCCGATCGCGACTTCCGCAAGCGCGACATCCGGAGCGCTGTTGATGATATAAAGACTCGCCGTCACAAGCGAGAAGCTGGCGATCAGCACGATGACGGTCCCGTTGTTCCTGTGGAGAATGATCGCGAGGGCGAGTCCGATGAGCATCAGTTGCAGGACCGTGGCGAATACGTTGATCCATTCAATATCCATCATGCATTTTCGCTCCTTTCATCTTTGCGGTTTTTACCGGCGAAAGAGGTTTCCATTTCATCTACTTCCTCTTCTCTTCCGGAGAACGTGCCTTTTTCAAGATGTTTGACCTTGACGCCTGTGATATAGGCACTTCTGATATTCACATGTGCGCTGATCGGATTCGTGATGAGCAGAAAGCCGATCAAGAGGAAAAACCGTATGAGATAGTCGTATCTGAAAACAATCCCTTCCTCCCCAAGAGGCAACACTGTCGCACTCATAAGAGCGATGAGGACAGTCAGTGGGGCCACAGTGTCAATCGTCGCAGCCGATAAAATCCTCGCATAGAGGTTCTTGATCCTGAAGACAGAAACCACACCGAAGATAAGAAAGGTCCATGCAATGATAAGCATGACAACAGGTATGACAATCATTTCTCCCGCCCCCCTGTCATGATATATTTCGAAAGCAGCGTGATGGTCAGAAACCCGATGATGCCATAGGAAATCGCGATATCTAGAATGAGGATGTTATCGACATACACCGCGAAAAGCGCCACAAACATGACGACTTTCGCACTGATCAGATTGACCATGAGCAGCCTGTCCCAGATAGTCGGACCGATGATGAGGCGCACAAGCGCAGCTGTGATTGCGACAATCATGAGTCCGAGTGTCGCGATGATGAACCCTTCCAGCATGGTCATACGTCCTCACCCCCTCTTCTGAGCAACGGTTCGAACTTGTTCTTGATCTCTTTTTCCAAATCCTCGACGGTCTTGTTGGGAGGGGCGATGGTGAGCACTGTCACAGTGAAATCCTTGGAGTTGCTGTCAATGGTGATGGTCCCGGGAGTGAGCGTGATTGAATTCGCAATGATGCCTACAAGAACGGGATCGTCCACATCGAGATCGATTTTGAAGACCACGGGCTCGTAATGGTGAAAAAGGATAATGTAGATATATATGAAAGCGGCCTTATAGATTTCCTTGAAGAGATACACCACATAAAGAAGCATCCGCCTCACCTTGATCGGATGATAAAGATACCCTTTCTCATCATAAAGGACATTGTAAGAGCCGATGGTGATCCCCATCGATATGATGACGCCTCCGATGATGGTCTCGATTCTGAAGTTAAGTGCGAGCAGGAACCAAAAGACGAGCACTAGCAGAAAAAGCTTGTATCTGAGTCTTACATATCTAAGCATCCAATCCCCCGCTTTCAATCATAAGAAGTGCGATGACCGTTTTCGAATCCCTAATCCGTCCATCCTTTGCCATGGCGATGGCCTCTTTAAGAGGATGGGTCTCGATATCGATGAACTCATCGGGGTCCGTGGCCACTTCGCCTTCCATTTTAACAGCATCCTTAGCCACATAAATCTCAATCGCCTCATCGGAAAAGCCAATCGCCGAATAGATGGTGTGAAGATAGGTGAAAGACCCGCCCTGCAGATGGGTCTCCTCAGCCAATTCCCTTTTCGCGCATTCAAGGCCATCCTCATCTGGATGGTCCTTCTTTCCGGCCGGAATCTCAAGCGAGTCATAATCAGCCGCATACCGATATTGGCGGACGAGGACGACCTCACCTTCTTTAGTGATCGGAAGCACCGAAGCGGCGCCGATGTGACTGACGACCACACGCTTGCTCTCACGATCATCCGGCAGGACGACATCATCCTCATAGACATCCAAGAAATCACACGAATAGGCCGTGCGTCTCTTAATCCGCCTTTCTTTTCTTGTAGGTTTCATGATTTCACTCCAGACTGTTTTCTTGGGCAACCGCATCTTTGAAGCCTTGTAAGGCCCCACTGCGATTGATGAATCGATATAATATACGTTACGAACATTATTCATACCTATCATAGCACATCAGAAGCGATTTGACATCGTCAACCTCATGATTGATTTATATTGATGAATATGAAGCACTTGTTTTATAATGGAACTAAACAAGAGCTTGAAGAGGGGAAGGAGGGACAACATGAAACGCATCGCGCATTTCATTGTCGACAACAGGAAAATCATAGTCCCTTTCATGATCCTACTGACCCTCTTCACAGCGTTCCTCATCCCTCGTGTCACAGTCAACTACAACCTCGCCGAATACCTTCCGGAGGAATCTCAGACGCGCATAGGACTTGAAAGGATGGAAGCCGCCTTCGGAAAAAGCGGCACGTTTGACGTGATGGTCACAGACACCACCTCACAAGAGGCCAAAACAATTCGAAACGCCATACAAGGTTTTGACGCAGTCAGCCTGGTCACATTCGATGAATCCAGTGACAATCATTTCAAGGACCAAAACGCCCTGCTTCAAGTCACTATTCCGGACGATACCTACAGCGACACTGCTACAGAAGCCATAGAATCGACTCAGGATTATCTTGATAATCTAGGGGTCGACTACCATCTGGGCGGAGCCGCATACTCCAACTACAGTTTACAAAGAACTGTCATGGAAGAAATCCCAATCATTCTTCTCATGGCAGTACTGATCATCATGACCCTGCTCACACTGACCGCCAGGTCTTGGCTGGAACCCTTCGTTTTCCTATTCGTAATCGCCATGGCGATTACGATGAACCTCGGTACCAACATACTCTATGGTGACATCTCATACATCACCCAATCGGTGGCGGCCGTGCTACAGCTCGGCCTTTCGATGAATTATTCAATCATCCTCATGAACCGTTTCTATCAAGAAAAAGAAACGCAAGATTCCACCGGCGAAATCATGAAAAGGGCTCTGCACAAATCCATCAAGCCTGTCACTTCAAGTTCTCTCACGACTGTCGCGGGCATGCTTGCGCTTTCGTTCATGACGTTCCAGATCGGCATGGACTTGGGCCTCGTGCTCGCAAAAGGGATACTGATCTCGCTTTTCAGCGTGCTTGTGATTCTGCCGGGCATGATTGTCCTGTTTAGACACCCGCTTGAAAAGACTCAAAAAAAGCGCTTCTCCATCCGCGGTGGATTCTTATCCACATGCCCCCTCAAAGGCCGGACAGGCATCCCGGTGCTCACAATCCTGCTAGTCGCCTTGTCCCTCGCCCTGCATTCTACCAACACCTACACATTCACCGACACCCCTGAACTCGAAGGTGAAGAAGCCATCGAATCTGT
>CAZCTR010000012.1:4988-32726 GCA_964501715.1 uncultured Candidatus Izemoplasmatales bacterium
ATGAAGGACACCATCATTGAGACTTATGAAGTGTTGGAGTATTTTGACTGGCCTCAGAACGATGACTATACCTACGAGGAACTATCCGATGTGTCAAACGACATATCGGCTGATGAGTCACAGCTTCTATACGCTTTTTATTTCAGTGAGAATGATATCGCTGAGAGCCTCACACTTCCAGCAATCACCCTCATGGAATATATCGACAGGCTGATCACCGAGAACACTACCATACAAGCCATGATCGACCCATCCTTGAAAGACGAACTGGATGACGCCTATGAAGAACTGCTTTACGCAAAAGGCATGTTCGAAAGCGATGATGCATTGCGCATCATCTTGAATTTCGACCTTGAAGAGGAAGGCGACACCACGTTCAACTTTGTCGAGACGCTTCAAGATAAAGCGGCCACGCATTTCGAAAGCGAAGTCTATTTCACGGGAATGATCATCACCAACTATGACCTCGAAGCCACGTTCGACGAGGACCTGATCAAGATATCGGTAGTGACCATCAGCGCGATCATTCTTCTTGTCGCACTCACTTTCAGAGCCTTGGTGCTTCCTTTCATCCTCGTCATCATCATCCAAGGTGCCATCTGGATGTCGATGAGCGTCCATGCCGTGATGAACAATCCCCTGCATTTCATGGGTTATATCGTCGTCACGGCCATACAGATGGGAGCAACGGTGGACTATGGCATCCTTATCGCCTCCAACTATCTGGAAAACAGACAGGACAAGTCGAAAACCAAAGCCATTGAAACATCGCTGGACCAATCCATCATGACCGTGTTCACATCCGCGCTCATATTGATCACCGCAGGGCTTTCAGTCGGCATCTTCTCAAGTCACAAGGTCATCTACAGCATGGGCAACCTCATAGCCAGAGGGGCATTCATTTCAGGCCTTTTCGTCCTGTTTCTCTTGCCGGGTGTTCTCTTCACCCTTGACAAAATCCTCATGAAAACCACCTACAAAGCAGGCCGTAAAAATGGTAAATGATTTGTTATACGGATCACAATAACCTTCAAGGGGGTCAAAGTCTCCTTCGCATTCTCCGGCTCCACCAAATATCACTGTTGGGTTTAACCCTCTTAAATGCATGGGACAACAAGGATACCCTTGGAACCAAATAAAGCGGTATACGTAACCTCGTTCAAATACCACCGGGTATGAAGCATGGTCTATGCAAAACTCAAAAACAAGGAATCCCTGTTTTAAGCATGGCTCCCATCACTCATGTTGAAGATTTTTCAGCAGCAGTTTAACATAAAACCGTTCTGATTTAGCACTTCCTTAAGTTTTTTCTCATGAAAGCGTTCATCTTCTTGAGTTCAACATTCCGTGTTATTATGAGAATAGGTCAGGATAAGAATGAGGAGGCATAATCTGTGAATGAACTTTTGAAAGGTGCACTCGTCGCGAACGCCGCATCACTTGGAGTGAATTGGATTTACAACATGCCCTATCTTGAAAAGCTGTCTCAAAAGGAGGACTTGGTTTTCCAAGGTGTCGACCCCTCCAAATACAAGCGGGCCGGAAAGGCCTTCATGGCGTATCCGACTGCAAAGGTTGGTGACGTATCCGTACAGGGTGAAATCGCCAAATGGCTATTATCCGCCCTCAAGGAACATCCGGGCTTCACCCCGGAAGACTACACGGCACTTCTTCTAAAGAAGTTCAAACCCGGTGGTAACTATACGGGATGGGTCGAATCCTATGGAAAGAAACTCGTGTGGAACCAACTCAATGAACAACTCAAGACTGAACAAAAACCCCTCCTGATCGATGACGACCAGCTTGTCGGATTCATCCCCTATCTTGTCATGAAAGCTTTGAACCAATCGAACGACAAGGCATGGGCATTTGCCAGCACCCTCACCTCCAATGACGATTATCGAACCTTTTACAAGGTCTTCGACCATCTTTTGAACACCCTTGAAACCCGCTCATTGAACGAAGCATTGAAGACTTCGATCGAACACGCTCCATCATCCTACAAAGAACCGCTTGAAAAGGCGTTAAACTATGATGATACCAAGGCATTCATCAAGGACCATGCCGGCACGGCTTGCTCCATAAAGCACGCCATTCCGCTCATCTACCATATTCTCGCACATACCGAGACCTTTGAGGATGCCGTGAGGATGAACACGAAGATCGGCGGTGCGAGCAGTGACAGAGGCATGCTCATAGGGGCTTTCATGGCAAAGGCGGACAGGATTCCCGATGCCTGGCTCGATAAGACCAATCTCAATTGAGAACCGGCTTGACCGGTTCTTTTATTTTGGATTGAACAGCCTATTTGTGACAATGCAATAAAAAAGCCAATCAATTGGCTTTTTTCAACGCATATAGTTATCCGCTTTTTCACGAAACGCTTCAATCTCTCCATCCTTGAAAAGCGATGTCGAAACCAAAGCCCCGACGATGAAGACGAAAAACATGATGATATTGATGGTCATCGCAAAAGTGAAACCGAGTTGTGTGAACTGATAGAACACCACCGGAAGCTTGAGCGAACTCCACACCATGATGAAGAAAAGCACATTTGAATATCGTGCGCCTTTTTTAAGCATGATCATGGCGAGGGGGAAGGCGGCTATAGTAGGCCCCGCGCTGAACGCGCCCAAGAAGAAAGCAAGCGCCATGCCTCTTGCGCCGGAATTCTCACCCATTAGCCTGATGACCGTTTCACGATCAACCCATACATCGAACAGGCCAATCAAGAGGAAAATGGGCGGGACGATGATCAGCATGTCAAGCACATAAGACCATGTGTTGTCTAGCGCGGTCCACGTAAGCCTCGTGTCCACGATGCTCAAAATAAGCAACAAAAGCAGTGTAAGTACGAGGAATTTGTGTGTTATCACCCATTGTCTCATAAGCCGATCACCATCACAATCAACACGACGATGACTGCACCGATGAAACTGACCACGTTTCTGATAAGGGCCGCCTTCGGCGAAAAGAAAGTGCTCTCAGCGGAGAAATACACCACCCCTACACTCATAAGCGTCACAAGGAAACCGGCGACCTGCGGATAAGCGGCACCCGTTTCCAACAGTTCACGGCCCAGGGGAAATGCCACGAACGGTGGCATGAAGGTCACGCTTCCCACAACGAGGCCGATGATGACACCGAGGACACCACTCCCATCCCCAAGCAGTCTTGAAATGAATGCCGGGGTCACAAGCGCCATGAGAATGCCGACAAAAAGGAATAGCGGAATCAAAACGGGCAACAGCTTCATGAATGACTTGAACCCCTTCTTCATTCCCTTTTTTGTCTTCTCCATACTGAAAACGGCGCTCACCAGGGTAAGGATTGCGGCAAGGCCGTAGATGATCATGCCTTCAATGGACATCGTATCACACTCCTTCTAGGATTGTAACGGAGTTTTCACAAGGACACAAGATGAATGCTCCCAATAAAGAAAACCACCCTGCGAGCAGGGTGGAAACGGACTATGCCTTCTGCATGATATCCTTGATTTTTGTGGCGACGAGGTCAACGGCCACATCGTGCTTGTGATCATTGGGGATGATGACATCCGCATGCCGTTTCGTCGGCTTGACATAGGCATGGTGCATCGGCTTGACCGTGTTCAGGTACTGATCGATCACACTTTCCTTTGTTCTTCCCCGTTCCTGGATGTCACGGGTGAGTCTTCGGATGAAACGTGTGTCGTCATCAAGCTCGACAAAGATGTTCATGTCTGTGAGACTGCGAATTCTCGGGTCGTGTAGGACAAGGATGCCCTCAACGATGATGATCGGTCTTGGTTCAACGATATCGACCTCGTCACTTCTTGTGTTCTTGACGAAATCATAGACCGGCTTTTCGACCCTTTCACCATTCAACAGCTTTTTGAGATGATCGTATAGCAAATCGTTATCCAAGGAATCCGGATGGTCGTAATTGATGTTGCGTCTTTCTTCCATGGTCAGATGGTCCTGGTTGTGATAATAGTCATCATGGTTGATCTTGAGCACTTCGCCTTCGGATGTGTGTTTCAGAATCTCACGTACCACGGTGGTCTTCCCTGAAGCCGACCCTCCCGCGACGAGAAAAAGCAATGGTTTCATGGCTGTCTCCTTTATCCTTGTTCACTGCAAATGGGCAGTGTCGTTCATGGTCACGATTTTGTAACGGTCTTTCTCAGGTGAGTACCTGATCAGCGTGATCGACGTGTTGTACACATCAATCAAACGGCGCCTTTCGTGGGGGATGTTCAGAATATGACCGATAATCGATTTTATGACGCCTCCGTGTGTGAAGACAGCCACATGATTCTTGTCGGTCCCCTTCACGATTTTTTCCAGGACGTCCGTCGCCCTTTTTTCCAGCTCACTGTATGATTCTCCACCTGGAACGGGAGTTGAGTAGTAATCCCCCTTCTCCTTGCGGGCCTTGATGAAATCAGGGTATTCCTTTCTCACCTGTTCCCGGCTTTTCCCTTGCCAATCGCCAAGGGAGATTTCCTGAAGGTCATGTTCGATTTCGATCTTCACATCATGGTATTCGCCGATTGCACGCGCCGTGTTGAGGGCGCGTTCGAGATGACTCGAAAACATCGCCTCAAGCGGATACTCCTTCATTCGCCACGCGAGAATCCTGGCTTGTTCTTTGCCGGTTTTGTTGAGCGGAACATCGGCATTGCCTTGATAGATCTCGTTGATATTCGCTTCGGTCTGTCCGTGTCTGATCAAATAGATATACATTGGTCTCATCCTCTCATTAACTGTATGTCATCATGTGGGGCAACTTTATTGCTAAAAGGCGTTTCCAATTTTGAAATGACAGGCAGAACAATCGGTCGTGACAAGAACTCCGTCCGGCCAATCATCCGCATGTTTCCGGTATTGTCTTAAAAGCGCAAAGCCCACTTATGAGAAGCCAAGCGCATCGCTCCACCCTTCTATAGACAATCATATTTTAACATACTTCAGCGGCTTGTCTCATTAAAAAGATGACGGTTTTGCCGTCATCCTTCATGCCGTTATTCAGCCATTCGCTTCTGTGCATTCTTGCGGTCTTTTTCATTGAGATGCTTCTTGCGCATCCGGATGGCATCCGGAGTGATTTCGACAAGTTCGTCTTCGGCGATGAATTCAAGCGCTTCTTCGAGGGTGAAGCGTCTCGGGCTGATGACCTTGAGCGCATCGTCGCTTCCGCTGGAGCGGACATTGGTGAGTTTCTTGTTCTTGCAGGGGTTCACCACAAGGTCGTTCTCCCGGGAATGAAGCCCGACGACCATGCCTTCATACACTTCGCTTGCGGGCTCTATGAACATTGTTCCCCTGTCGCTAAGGTTGAAAAGGGAATACGCCATCGCCGTGCCGTTCTCTTTGGAAATGAAGACGCCGTTCCGGTCGGATTCTATCTCGCCGACGTACGGCAGGTATTTGTAGAACACTTTCTCCATGATGCCTGTCCCATGGGTCGCATTGATGAACTGGCTGCGGTAACCGATAAGCCCCCGAGTGGGGACCAGGTATTCGAGTTTGGTATACCCGGCGTCACTCTCCATGGATTGCATGATGCCTCTTCTGGCATTCATATGGGTGATGACCGTACCCGCATAAGCGTCCTCGAGCGTGATCATGACACGTTCGAAGGGTTCATGAATCACACCTTCCATCTCCATAAGCAGCACTTCTGGCTTCGAAACGGAAAGTTCATAGCCTTCCCGGCGCATCTTTTCAAGAAGGATCGACAGGTGCAATTCCCCGCGTCCGCTGACCTTGTAGCCTTCCATAGCCTCAAGCGGTTCGACTCTGAGTCCGACATTCGTCTCGAGCTCCTTTTCGAGTCGGGACCGGATCTGACGGCTGGTGAGGAACTTGCCGCTTCTTCCTGAGAAAGGAGAGTCATTGACCATGAAATGCATGGTCAATGTGGGCTGTTCGATGGTCATCGGCGGCAAGGCCTTCACGTGTTTGGGATCCGTGATGGTCTCACCGATTGACACGGAGGGAAGGCCTGAGAATATGACCATGTCCCCCGCGTACGCTTCGTTCACCTCGACACGGGAGAGGCCCTGATAGACATACAGTTTGTTCACTTTGGAAGGGTTCAGCGTGCCGTCACGCTTGATCTGCATGACTTGCATCCCTTTTTTGAGGGTGCCCTTGAGGATACGCCCCATACCGAGGCGCCCCTGGTAATCATCATAGTCCAATGAGGATATCTGGAATTGCAGAGGTTTCTCCTTGAGGTCGGGATAAGGGTCCACATGTTCGAGCAAAAGGTCGAAAAGCGGTGTCAAGTCCTTGCTTTCATCCTCCAGTTCGCGCGTCGCGACACCCTCTTTGGCGATGCCATATACAATCGGGAAGTCAAGCTGTTCATCAGTGGCTCCGAGTTCTGCGAAGAGGTCGAAACTCATGTTGACCACTTCTTCACTGCGAGCGTCCTTCTTGTCGATTTTGTTGATGAAAAGGACGGGGCGGTGTCCTATCTCCAGTGATTTCTCAAGCAACACCCTTGTCTGCGGCATGGGGCCCTCGCTTGAATCCACAAGCAAAATGATTGTGTCGACGGTCTTCAGGATTCTTTCGACCTCGCTTGAGAAATCGGCATGGCCCGGCGTATCGACGATGTTGATCTTCACATCGTTATGTTCGATGGCACAGTTCTTGGAATAGATGGTGATGCCACGTTCGCGTTCCAAATCGTTGCTGTCCATGACTTGTTCGACAATCGTCTCGTGGTCGTTGAACACATTGCTTTGTTGAAGCAGTGCGTCGACCAAGGTGCTTTTTCCGGCGTCGACATGGGCGACAACACCGACATTGATGACTTTTTTCATTGGTTTGGTCCTTTCTCGGCTCGTCCCATCAAAAACGCGATGCGTTGTGCGCATCGCGTCATGCATTCAAGTAGCCTGATCGTTCTTCTGGATGTCGGGACGGTTTGTGCTGTGAATGATTCACGCCTACACAGTATATCACAAAAACCTGTTTGTGAAAGGATAAGACGTCCTATTTGATAAATTTTTTCACCGCGAGGTCAAATTGGGTCTTCAGTGCCCGAACTTTCCTGGCGTCGGTCCGCCCATAAACACTTCTCGGTGTTCTCACCCCGGAGCCGGTATGGGCGTTAGCAATGCCGGTATATTGAATGAGCGGAGCGACGTTCAGAGCATCCACACCGCCTGCGAGTACCAGTTCGATTCTTTCTCCGAACTTCTCCTGATAGGACCGGAGAACCTCCATGTAATCCACGGCCTTCTCTCCAAGCCCTTTTCCTCCTGTGATTCTTACACTTTTCACACCGAGTTCAATCAACCGTTCCAACGCATATTCCGGATCAGGAGCCATTTCCCAGCAGAGATGGACATGCACATCCTTATCCCCTGCGAGTTCGATGAAATCGCCGATCGCCCTTTCATTCAGAGTGTTGTCCTGATTGAGCGCTCCGAGAAGAAAACCGGAAACGCGCTTCTTCTTTTTGGCGCGTGCGATGGTCTTGCACATGTCATTGAGTTCATCCTTGGAGTAGAAAAAATCCCCGGGACGCGGCCTGACCATCACCATGACATCAATGCTCACCGCCTCGCAGACCCGGTCAATGGTGTCAAGGAAAGGTGTGACCCCGCCACTCGGGTAATCGGCTTTGAGATCGAGCCTCTGTGCACCTCCTGTTTCTGCGGCGATTGCATCTTCAAAAGTCTCTACGATGATTTCCAGCATGGAACCACTCCCTCTATTTTCATTATAACACGTTCAAAGGAAATGCAAACGCCCGTCATGGATACCGGGCGAACTCTGAAAATGTTAGAAAGCCTATTTTTGACAAAGTTTGTTCACCCCATGAGACAAGGAAAACCTCAACCCGCTGACCGGATTGAGGTTTTGATCATCACTGTTCCTTATATGCGTTCACAAGTTCTTCCATGGTCGATTTGCCGTCCCCGAACAACATCAGGGTGTTGTCCTTGGCGAAAAGGGGATTGGGGATGCCCGCGAATCCGGGCGAGAGTGAACGTTTGATGACAACGGTTGTACGGGACTTGTCCACATCCAGGATGGGCATGCCGGAGATTGGTGAATCCGCCTCGCGGGCGGAGGGGTTCACGACATCGTTCGCACCGAGGACGATTGTCACATCGGTCTGCGGGAATGTGGGGTTCACACTCTCGAGGTCCAAGAGCTTATCGTAGGGGATGCTTTCCTCCGCAAGAAGCACATTCATGTGTCCCGGCATCCGTCCCGCGACAGGATGGATTCCGAATACGACCTCCACCCCGTTCGCCTCGAGTGCTTCTGTGAGAAGCCTCACAGGTGTCGCAGCACGTGCAACGGCCATGCCGTATCCGGGAACGATCACGACACGTTGGGCGCTTTCGAGGACCATCGCGACCTCGTCCGCAGAGGTCTGGGTGATCTTGCCTTCATAGATGTCGTCGGTATCGCCTTTTTCCTCACTGCCTCCGAAGCCTCCGAACAGGACGTTGAGGAGAGAACGATTCATCGCTTTGCACATGATGGTCGTCAATATGAGACCCGATGCGCCGACGAGAGACCCGGCGATGATGAGGACCACGTTACCGAGCACAAACCCTGTGGCAGCGGCCGCGAGACCCGAATAGGAATTGAGAAGTGAAATGACGACGGGCATGTCCGCGCCACCGATACCGATGACCAGTAGCACACCGAGGATGATGCCTCCGATGACGACAATCCAATAGACACCCACATTCGCGGGGTTCGCGATGAGAAACACTCCTAATGCGATGAGCACCGTAAGCAAAACACCTTTAATCAGAAGATGTCCGGGATAGCTCACGGGTTTTCCGGGTATGATCTTAAGCCCCTGCAGCTTGCCGTAAGCGATGAGGCTTCCCGAGAAAGTGACCGCACCGATCAATCCTGATAGCACGGTCGCCACAAGCATCGGGATGGCAAGGGAAGCGACTCCCGCCACGGTCAGCTCGAACTGATAGAAGACTCCGGCCACAAGCAAGGACGCACCACCGCCAAATCCGTTAAAGATAGCGACCATCTGAGGCATTCCGGTCATCTTGACGCCAAGCGCGCTTGTGATTCCAATGACGGTCCCAAGACCGATCGCACCAAGCAGGATGTACCAATGCTGAAACTGTGAGACGATCGCTTCAGCCTCGACATCGACGACCAAGCCGAAATCAAGGAATGCGGCCAGAAACGCCAGAAGCATCCCGGCCGCTCCGGTCATGTTTCCGGACGGTGCGGTCTTGGGTTTCGACAAGCGTTTGATTCCGACAATGAACATGATCGCACTCAGAAGATACATGAGCGCGACAAACACTTCTTTTATATCGAACAGCGTCTGATAATCCATCATTGTCTTTTCTCCTTAAACTTCTGCAGCATACGGTTGCTGACGACAAAGCCTCCGACCACATTGATGGTCGCAAAAAGCAAGGCTATACCTCCGAGGATGAAGGGGAAGATCCCGACATCATCGGTGGTCAACTGGGTGAGCAATATGCCCACGGCCCCGACAATGGTGATGCCGGAGATTGCATTCGCTCCGGACATGAGCGGTGTGTGGAGGGTCGCAGGCACTTTGGTGATCAGCTCGAAACCCAAGAACACAGCCATGGCGAATATGGTGATCAGATAGATGATGGTCATGATTCATTACCTCCTATGAACTGTTTCGCTTTATCGCTTTTGAGCTCGCCATCATGCGTGATGGCGGTCGCGTTCACGATGTCATCCTCCCAATTGATCGAAGATGACGCTCCTTCATCTTTTTTAAAGAGATTGAAAAGGAAGCTTGTGATGTTTTTGGAATAGAGCGCAGATGCGTTGTAGGCGAGTGCGGCCGGAAGATTGATGGGACCAACAATCTTGACGCCGTTGTGTTCCACCGTCTCACCCGCTTTACTTAACTCGCAGTTCCCGCCGCGCTCAGCTGCTAGATCGACGATGACGCTTCCTTTTTGCATCGCTTCAACCATTTCCTTGGTGATGAGCGTGGGCGCTTTTTTTCCTGGAATGTTCGCGGTGGTGATGACTACGTCCTTGTTCGAAAGCTCCTCAAACATCATCTGGCGTTGTTGCTCATAAAAGGACTCGTCCATTTCTTTGGCGTATCCGCCTTCGCCTTCCCCGCTTTCAAGGTCGAACTCAACGAATTTCGCGCCGAGCGATTCGACCTGTTCCTTGACTTCACTGCGGATGTCATAGGCGCTGGTGACTGCACCAAGGCGTTTCGCTGTCGCAATCGCCTGCAACCCCGCCACACCGACACCGAGGACAAAAACGCTCGCAGGCGTGATTGTTCCCGCTGCGGTCATCATCATCGGGAATAGCCTCGATGCATGGTTCGCTCCGATGATTACAGACTTGTATCCGGCGAGATTCGCCATCGAGGAAAGCACATCCATGCTCTGTGCCCGGGTGGTTCTCGGGATGAGTTCCATCGAAAAGGCGGTGGTCTTGTTTGTAAGCAGCCTCTCAAAGGATGCATCACGCTCATAAGGCTCAAGCATGCCGATCAGGATATGGTCCTCACCGAGCATACCCACCATGTCTTCACCGTTCTCGGCGGCATTCGCGGATCTTACGGACAGGATGACACGCGCCTTTTCTGCAAGCGTCTTGAAATCGTCGATGATGGTGGCGCCTTTCTCCTCATATTCCGAATCCATATACCCGGCGTCCGCACCGGCATCTTTCTCCACATAGACTCCAAAACCCTTTTTTATCAAAGGTTTGATATGGGATGGCACCAAGGCCACACGGGATTCGTGTTCTGTCTTCTCTTTGGGGATCCCTATGTTCACTGCTATTCCTCCTTGTGGTTCTTCGCTTAAGTATCTTTCTTTCACTTTATTATAGACCATATCCATGAATTTCGCATTCGATATCCTTCACCCTTTGTTGAAAGGGCAAACTTGTTCGTGCACGAACGTGAACGATTGGGTTTTATCCCTTCAAAAACGTGATATCGGATATGGCATATGCTATAATGAAGTGAAACCATATGAAAGAGGGTATGCAAATGGTCGCACTCACAGGCTTTCTGACACTTTTATTCGTGCTTCTCGCCTCACTCAACAGACTCAAGGGCAAAGTGAAGAACCCTACATTCAAAAACCTCATGCGTTATCACACACTGTTCGGAGGTTTGGCTGCGCTGTTCGCACTTGTCCATATGACAATCAATGTGTCCGCAGGCGAATTGAGGATCACAGGCACCGTCGCGTTGCTCATGGTTCTTGTGACCGTGTCACTCGGCGCATCTTTCAACAAAACACACAACAAGAATCTTTTCAAGGTGCACAGAACAATCGGACCTCTGACTCTGATAGCCATCATGGTCCACATGATCTTCAACAGTTCTTTTTAAAAAATTATGAGGGACCAATTTAAAAACACATCGCCTATGATGGCGGTGTGTTTTTTCAATTCAGCATCCAGCTGTCGTTGAGGATGTGTGTCGAATATAGAAACAGCACATCATCCGGTTCTTCCTCGATGTATTCGTCGAGGATATTCGGTGAGATGTATCTGAGGTCCACAAACGTGATCTTCTCGTATGCTTCCATGAGAAGGGGCGCTAGGCTGTTGGTGAAAGAGTCACCGAAAATGACGAGATGCTCATCAGTCGAGTGATTATCAGTCTGCAGTTCCGTGATGGGGCGATACCCTCCGAGAAATAGGTGATAAGGATCGACATCATGCAGTTTCTCAGTGTCATAGACTGTTTCGGACTCCCCGGTGATAGGATTGACCCTTTCAGCGTTTCTTATGGTGTCGTTCACAAGCCATCCAAGCGTCTCGTTTTCAAGCGGTAGCCCCAACTGTCCTTGATAGACACCACGGAAAGGCTTGTAAGTTTCCGTGTCATAATTGGCATTTGGAACATTTCCATCCTTCATCACATTCAGGATGTGTGCAGCGATGGGCGGCAAGGTTTTTTGGTCCCAATGATGGTCGGTGCGATAATAATGATCAATCGTAAGCAGGGATGAAAGATCGATGTGCTCCGAGTCAAAGCCGGGCTCATAAAAGGCGTCAGCGATGGCGCCGTAATCCATCACGGGAACCCCGTCCTTGTCGAGATAGCGATTCTTGTCCGGTATGTAAGCGTGATAGGTGTCGATGGATCCGTAATGCTCCCTTTTGATGCTTCCCATCAACGACAGAGCATTTTCAAGGGACGCCTCATCAAGAGGATGCATGAGTTCGTGCACATGGCCGTTATGGACGAGTAGATGGTTCACATCGTGTTGGTTGAACACATATAGCCTGCTTATGGCGTTCAAACTACGAAAACCTTCCCTCAGAAAGAATTGGTCGAGCAGATAGGTTTCCAACGTGTCCGAATATCCATGATCGGTGATGGTCTGCCATGTCGGGACAGGGAATTGTTTGAGATTCCGTCTCTCAGCATCACTGAAATCTTCATCAGCCGTGCCCAGATGCGTCACCATCCCAAGAAGAATCGTCACCGCAAAACCCAGCGTCACTATGATGTGCTTGATATGCGCTTGCATGCTAATAACCTCCTAGAACCTGAAATAAATGAATGGATTGAACGAACCGTCGACCAGAAAGCCGGTGACCATCAAGATCAAAACCATGTAAAAGGCGGATTCCGCAACGGTGAACCATACCTTATCTCCTTGACTTCTTTTGATGCGTTCAACGATTCGTCTGAAAAGCGGCGTCGACCCGATTGCCGCGATGATAAGAAGCACCGCATAGCTGCTTAGATAATAAAGGGATTCTGTATCCACAAGTGGCAACACACGCCAAGCGAACAATCCTTTGATGTTCGACAGTCCCTCATTGAGACTGTCCGCGTTGAATAGAACAAAGCCTATGATGACCACGGACATGACATAGACATGGCGGATCATGATGGGAATTTTCTGATAACGGTCCTTGAGCACAACCTTCTCAACAATCAAAAGCACCCCGTACATGAGTCCCCAAACTACAAAATTCCAAGCGGATCCATGCCAAAAGCCTGTCAGGAACCAGACGATGAGAAGATTGACCACGAGCCGTTTGAGTGTGACCCTGTTTCCCCCTAAGGGAATGTACACATAACGCCTGAACCATTCGCCGAGTGTCATATGCCAGCGTCGCCAGAACTCCGTGACGCTGCTTGAGATGTAGGGGTAGTTGAAATTTTTCGGAAAACGGAAGCCGAACATGCGTCCAAGACCTCTGGCCATGTCGCTGTAGCCTGAAAAGTCATAATAGATCTGGAATGTGAAAGCAATCGCCATCAGCCAATGGAAAAGCACCGTCTGTGACCCGGCGTTTTGAAAATGCATACCGATTTCCGCCAAAGTGTTGGCAATCAGCACCTTCTTCGCAAGACCGAAGATGAAAAGCCGCACTCCTTTGTAGGTGTTCTCAAAACTGTGCGTCCTGCCTCTGAGCTGATCTTCGATCTGTTCATAGCGGACAATCGGTCCAGCAATCAGTTGTGGGAACAACGCCACATACATGAAAAAATCAAGGGCATTCCTCTGAACGCCCACCTCACCCCTGTAAACGTCGATCGTGTAACTCAGGATCTGGAAAGTGTAGAAACTTATGCCAAGGGGCAGGACGAGACCTAGAAGCCGGATGTCCGCTTCAAAGAGCGCGTTCACATTTTCAATGAAAAAGTCCGAATACTTGAAAAATCCAAGGGCCCCTAGACTTAGGGCGATCGAACTGATCAGGAAAACCTTGCCGAGGACTTCGCCACGGTAACGCCCGATCAAAAGCCCGTGCACATATCCGGACAGGGAAGAAAACAGAAGGAGAACCGTATAGACCGGTTCTCCATAGAAGTAAAACAGCAGACTGAACCCGAAAAGCACGGCATTCTTGTATTTGACTGGGACAGAGAAGTAAATGATGAAAAGCAGGGGAAGGAAGAAATACAGGAAGCTTACACTCGAAAATACCATGTTGTCAGTCCTTTAGGGTGGATTTATTCTTCTACGTACATGTCTTCAAGCGCCAAGAACGCCTCGTGCAATGCATCCATATGTTCGTCACTCATGATGATCACGATGACATCGCCGATATTGTCGACCATGATGCTTTCAGGGTCGACACCGATGCTGCCCCACTTCATTGGGTCGATGTTCTCTTTGATGCCGTTGACCATCACATCGATGTTCTCGCCTGCGGACACTCTGACAAGCGTCAACTCAAACGGGGTCATTGAAAGCTCCGGCACGTTCGCAATCGCACGATCGTAGTCGTATGCTTCAGTCCCCAAATGGAACGCCGTGCGATCATCGCTGACCTCTTCCACCGAGAGTCCCTCTAGGAACGACTGTGTCTCTTCATCCAGTTCTTCATAGTTGTGGATGTCCTCGAGCAATGTCTCAAGGTCCTCCTCGAGCACCCTCTCCTCGTGCGGACCGCCACAAGCGGCGACGGTGAAGAGGAGTATGCCCATTACTAGTGTGGTGATGATTTTTCTCATGTTTATCCTCCTTGTATGTTTTATTGCAAAAGAAAAACCTCCGTTTTGCATCTTCATGATACAAAACCGGAGGTTAAATGAATGTAAAGTCACCACTTAATGGTGAACGTCGTGCCCTGATTCTCTGAACTGTCCACCGTGATGGTCATCTGATGCCTGTCGAGAATCTCTTTCACAATGGAAAGACCAAGTCCGTTTCCGCCATACTCCTTTGACCTTGATGCTTCGACCCGATAGAAGGGGTCGAAGATCTTATTAAGGTGCTCTTTATTGATCCCGGGCCCGTCATCCTCGATTCTAAGAGCATTCTCAAAAGCGCGGATCACCACATGGCCACCTTCATGACCATAGCGAAGGGCGTTATGGATGAGATTCTTGAACGCCCGCTCAAGGAGCGGTTTGCTTCCGTGCAGCCGAGTGTCCCCCTTGAGTTCTATGGTCATGTGCTTGCTGTTGGCGAGATCATTCATGCTTTCATCCTTCAGGGCCATATCATGAAGATGGAAATGGGTCTTGTCAATCGTGCTCACATGCATCTCAAGCAATTCCTTCACAAGTGTGTGCATGCTCTCCATGTGCTCCCTGGTCAGATTGAGAACCTCCAGAACCTCGTCTTTGGAAGGGTCGTCATCCATATCGAGCACCTCTATGTTCGTCATGACCGCTGAGAGCGGGGTCTTGAGCTCATGTGCGGCGTTCTGTGCAAAACGCCTCTGTGACTCAAGGGTCGTGTTGACCTTGTTGAGCAGACGGTTGAAGGCGTGTTCAAGTTTTCGGACTTCCCGTGAATCGTTTGAAACCCGTATCGATTTTGGCAGGTTATCCGGATCAAGCGTATCCATGGTGGCCGTCAACTCATTCAAAGGCTTCAAAGCCTTCTTTGTCATGACCCTGAATGTGAAGACCGCGAGGCTTGCGAACAAAAGGATTAAAATGCCGGCGATGACATAAAAGGATGTGCGTGCATCCTTCAAAAAGGCTTGGATGTTTTCATTCACGGCACTCGAAGCGTCGAGTCCCGAAGTTTCCCTATAGGCTTCAAAACTTAGCAGTCTGTGTACCGAATAGAAAAGAGCGGTCATCATCAGCGCGCTCATCACGGTCAATGTCACCATGTTCATGACCGTAAGCCTTTGACCAATCGAGCGATCATTCCACATAGTATCCTGAACCCCTCACTGTCTTGATGAATGCCTTCGGGAGTTTTTTTCTAAGCGAGCTCAAGTGAACCTTGAAAGCTTGCGAAAAGAGATCCGCCGTGTCATCCCACACGTGTTCGATGATCGTCTCGGCAGACTGTATCTCTCCTTTATGCATGAGCAAATATTCCAGGATGCCGTATTCCTTGTTCGTGAGGGATACGGTCTCACCGTTGACGTTCACCTGTCTCAAGGATGTATCCAACTTGACGCTGCCGCTTTCAATCACTCGGTCCTCGGTACGGTAATCCCTTCGTATCAAGGCGCGGACGCGGGCCTTGAGCTCATGGAAACTGAAAGGCTTCGCGAGGTAATCGTTCGCTCCGAGATCCAAGCCCTCGACCTTGTCCTCCACTTCACCTCGGGCTGAGAGAATGAGCACACTCACCTGTTTGTCATCCTCCCTGATGGCCTTGAGTATCTCAAGGCCATCGAGCCTCGGAAGATTGAGATCGAGGATGATCACATCATAGTGGGCCGCGAAAAACTTATCCAGAGCCTCTTCTCCGTCTGTAGCCGCATCTGTCGCATACCCTGATTTCTCAAACCCTTTTTGGATGGCTTTAAGAAGGGTTTTCTCATCCTCCACAACCAAAAGCCTCATAGGACCACCTCCTGCGAGTCATCTTTAATATAACAAACCGGACGTTAAGCGAATGTTAAGCTCATGTTTTGAGCAGAATCCTGATCACCTTCATCACAAACCGGACCGCTTCTATCCTGAATGAGTCATCGTTGAAGCTTCCTGTGATCACTGACCTTGTCTTCGGATGATAAACCATGAAAGCTCCCGTCGCCCCGAACACCCCATAGGCATATTTGAAGTTGGAAAAGTCGAGAAGCGGTGATTTGAGAATCCACACCCCCATGCCGTAACGGATCATGGGAAACATGAATCTTGTCGTCTCAACCATTTCATCCTTGGTGTTCCCATTCAACAGCCTACCTTCGCTAAAAGCTTTCATGAAGACGTTGAAGTCTTCAAGGGGACCAGTGACACTGCCACCGGCATAATCCACCCATCCGTAACCCGGATGGTCAAGCCCCTTGATGCCGCCGATGGTGAATGGCGCAATGTCTTGAATGTCTTTTGCGGGCTTCGACTGTGAGAGCAGGAACGTCCTCTCCATCTTGAGAGGATCGAATATGGTTTCATGCATGGCATCATGAAAGGTTTTACCTGTGAGGTGCTCAACGATGAGACCAAGGATATAATAGTTCGTATCCGCATAAGACATTTTCTTACCCGGTGGGAATTTCACATTCGCATGTGCCTTGACATAATCAATAAGCTGTCTTGGCTTCATGTTTTCCCCTTGGCCATCTAGTGTTTTAATCAGATCCCAGAAAACATCCCCAAGCCCTGATGTGTGCATGAGGAGATGGCGCACTGTGATGGTCTTCGAATGATCGATGCCGTTCAAAATGTGGATTCCCTCCATCACACCTTCTTCAAGATGTTCGTATGCAGGGTCATCGAAATCGAGCTTCCCCTCATCCTTTAGCATTCCGATAAGGGTCGCGGTGAAAAGCTTCCCCACACTCGCCATGTATTGTGGGCGCATGGGATCAAGTGGTGGGGCCACTCCACGGACAATGTCCGTATCCATCCCCAGAAGCTCACTCTTGACTGAAAGGGAAGCGAATTTGGAACGGCCTCTTTTGTCCATCGTCTTTTCAAGCAGTTGAGTCAGTTGGCTCTCGATATGTGTAAGTCTGTCCATCGGATCACTCCAAGTCATTATTTGTCCATTCGATGAAGAATGGACCTATCCTTCAAATGTCAACGGTCATGTTAATGAAGGTTTGATTGATTCCCTACACTTCAAGTGTATCATGACTGCCCGTGCGGTAGGTAGAAATTTGTATCTATGTGTTTTTCTGATAGAATTAAAACAGGTCAATCTACATAAGGAGCGCCTATGAAATCCTATCAAATCACCGAATCCCACAGAAGACTTCTAAGAGCAGCACTGGTCATTGAAGCGCTCCATATAATGATCTTCTTGATGATTCCTCTCTTAGGGTGGGTCGGTCTCCAAAAGGCTCAGGATGACCATACGGAAGGGTTTGTGCTGATCCTGACCCTGTCTGTCCCCCTTGTGCTTTTCTCATTCGTCCTTTTGGTGTTTCTGTTGATCAACCACCGGAACTACAAGCGGCTGAAGGCAGGCAGGGTTTCAAAAAGGAAGGCGGAAAATATCTTCACCTTCCATCTCGTTTACGGCATCATCATAGGCTTTTTTTTCGCCCTTTTCCTGATCGGCATCCCCTATGTCGTCAGTTACACCAAGCGCAATCAATCACTGAACTCTTGAATAAAACACCCTTCCAGCTGGAAGGGTGGTTTTTTTATAGGCCTTCGATTTGATCGAGGTATTGTTCAAGGGGTTGATTGCCGACGAATTCATGTTCGTCGTTGATCACAATCTTCGGCACGCCACTGACATTGAATTTCTGGGAAAGCTCACCGAATGTCTGCGCTTCGATCATTTCACCTTCGATGTTGTCATTGAGCATCGCGAGACGATGGGCGTTCTGCACAGCACCTGGACAGTGCGGGCAGCTCAAGGTTACAAAGACCTTGATATTGACAGGTTTTTCAATCTTGGAGAGGCGGTTTTTGATGGTCTGGTCGAAACCGTAATCCATCCCTGACATGTCGACTAGGGCTGAGAGAAAAGAGTTGATTTCGTGACCGGCTGGGATGCCGTTGAACTTCACGCCTTTGTAATGGCCTTCGCTGTCGAGCACGACGAAGCTCGGTGACATCGTGATGCCGTATTTCTCTGCGGCTTCACGATCATTTTCACGGTCTTTCTGGATGACACTGACCTTCTCGGAAAGCTGTGAGACTTCGTTCAATAGCTGTTTAGTCTCCTTGCAGGTGTTGCATGTGCCCTCTTCTGTGAAAAGGACCATTTGAACGCCTTCTTTCATGGGCGTCAAAAATTCTTTAATTTGCTTCTTTACTTCTTCGTTCAATAGACTGTTCGCCATGGTATCGCTCCTTATAAGATTTGTTTAGATACTCTGAAGCGGAAAGGGCCGCCTTGGCGCCTTCGCCCGCTGAGATGATGATCTGCTTGTCAGGTTGTTCTGTCACGTCCCCAGCCGCATAGAGACCTGGGATATTCGTGTTTTGTTGCCTGTCGACGATAATTTCACCCAAGTCGTTGGTGCTGACAAGATCGCGCACGAAATCACTTGTGGGGACATTGCCTATTTCTATCAGCAATCCGTCCGCTTCAACAGAATGCACGTGACCTGTGCGTTTATCCTTGTAACGGACGCCTTTCATGGTGTGATCACCATAAACCTCGAGCAGCTGACTCTCAAGGTGGATGGTGAGATGGTCGACGTCACTTAGTTTTTCGAGCAAGACCGGGTCCGCACGCCACTGGCTTCTGTGGATGACGGTGATTTCACTCGCATAATGGACGAGGTCCAAAACACCCTCGGCGGCGCTGTTCCCGCCGCCTGCTACCACCACGTGCTTGTCTTTGAAAAACGGCGCATCACAAGTGGCGCAATAGGTGACCCCCTTGTTCACGAAGGCCTTTTCACCGGGAATGTCGAGTTTCCTGGGTCTCCCTCCTGTGGCCACGAGTATTGTTTTCGCTTTCAAAGTGCGCCCGTCATTCAGTTGCAGCTCGAAATCAGGGTCTGTGTGTGCAAGGTGCTTCACCCGCACGTGCTTGAGCATGGGGACATCGAGGTTGTTGATATGATCAAGAAACGCGCGGGAGAGATTGGGTCCCTCTATAAGGCCGAATCCGAGATAATTGTCCACATCGGTGGTGTTGTGCAGCTGACCGCCGATCTCGTCTGTGACGATTCCGACTTCCAGCCCCTTGCGTTTCGCATAAAGGCCCGCATTCATCCCGGCGGGTCCCCCGCCTATGATAAGCATGTCCCACTTTTCGACTGTGTCAAAAAGCGTTGTCTCCTTGGTGGTTTCTACATTGAAATCGAACATGATGCCTCCTATCTTCCTTTCACGATGAGATCGATGGCGGTTTGGTCGCGGTCGAGTTTGATGCCGGTATCGCTCTCTATGGACTGGATCAGGTTCTCCGTGGTGAGCAGCCCGATTGCCTTGTCGATACTCGAACGGATGGCTTTGAGCTGAGAGAGTATGTCTTTGCATTCTGTGTCATCGTCCATCATATTGAGCACCCCGTCCATCTGGCCCTGTGCACGTCGAATCCTGTTCTTGAGTGGTGTGTCACAATGCATGCGCATCCTCCTTTGACATGGGTCTTACCATCTAGCATTATACCCGTATGGGTATTTTTTTCAAATGATTTGCATAGGAACTTTTTCCAGGACAACAAAAAATCCCGATTGAACCGGGATTCATTGCTTGAGCCATTCGTATAGTGCGACCGCTTCGTCCACATCCACATCCTTGAGGGTGTAGACCACTGAACTCGGAGAGCTCAGGACCCTGATATGGATGGTGGAGAGCTTTCTGAACCTTTGCAATATGTTGCGGGAAATGGTCAGGGATTGAATGTGGTTCTTCCGGATGAGCGTCGTGGTCCTTGCGATCCACCGGATGCACAGATTGAGCTGGCGCTTGTCGATACGCATCCCATTGTCCCGGTGTCTTTGAATCCCGAGCAACACACTCAAGGCCATAGGGATGAACAACCACAGGGTGTGGACGGTGAAGAATGCGAGGATGGCCATGGGCACGGCAAACGGCAGGGCGCTTCGGATGACATACCGTCTCAAGGCCCTTTTTGGGAGCGGGTGCACATCAGAGGCATAGCGATGGGCGGTGAAGGCGTAATCGAAATACCCTTTGAGCTCCTCTTGTCTGATCAAGGGGTGAGTGACTGTCTTAGAGGCTTCCTTGTAGCCTGAGCCACCCGCCACATCGACCTGGATGGTGCCCACGCGGAAAGGTTGTCTCAGGATGCCTTCAATGAAGGATACCGACTGGATCCTGTGTTCCTTGAGCGACAGGTGTTTCTGTCGTATGAGGCCTCTTTTGATGCTGATCTCCTCGTTGTGCTTGTTCACTGTATAAAAAGCGTAGGTTATTGCGTAGCGGATGACCGAAACCACCCACGAAGCGAGTACGTAAAAGGCTATCAGGAATCCTATGATCGCCGCACTCAGTGCTTGGATGTCACTCCAGACATCATCTGGAATCAGAAAGGTGAATTGCAGCGCGAAAGCCAGGACGACCCCCATGATCATGAATACACTCCCGCTGGTGAGACCCGCTGCGAGCAACCTGATGAAGGACACTTGATACCCCTCATCAGACACGTCGCTTGATGTCTCTTCGGACTTTTCAGACACGTGACCGTTCTCCAAAGTCTCTTTGAGACTATACGCCTTATCCCTCTCAAGCGCCTTGATTTCGAGTTCACTCTCTCCAAGGCCGCCCGCTGTCTCCACACTCACCTTCACAAGCTTGAAGAAGCGATGGATGAGACCCGCTTCTATGTGAATGGTCTGGATGCGTTCTCTCTCGATGGTGCGTTCCTGTTTGAAGAAGACACCTTTCTTGATGTAAAGCCTGTCCTCAAGATAATCATAGCGATAAAATCCCCAATGGAAAACGGCCGCAATCACGGACAATGTGATGATGCCGGCTGGAGCGAGTAGATAACCGGGGTTGAACCCTCCTCCTTCACCGCTGAGGTATTGCACCACCGCCACGAAAAGCAACGGCACAAGAAAGGATTTCAATAACTCAAGAAACGAGACCACGATCATGAGCGGATGCTGTCTTTTGGGATTAAACATCGTCCTCACTCACATGTGCGAGTTGCGAAATCTGTCTTCGTAACTGTTCCGCCGTCCCTTCTTTCAGTGCGGGGATCTTGTGGTTCGTCCCCGCAGTGGAAATCGTCAGCGTCGCAAGGTTGAAGAGCCTGAGGATCGGACCGTGTTCAGTATCGACATGCTGGATACGCTGTATGGGGACAAGCGTTCTTCTTATGACGATGATGCCGTATTGTATGTCGATATCGTGTTCATTGATCTGATACCCCCAATAAAACATGCGAACTTTGGGGATGATCACGATATGAAGCAACCCGAGCACAAGAAACAGTCCCACCAATATCATGCCAATCCAGGTGGGAAAACCGAAAAACCGGCTGTTAAGTATCCAATATGCGACTACGATAACCCCTTCTATCAATGTTTTGAACAGTCCGTTCAACCGCCAAGCCTTGAGGGCTTTTTCAGGCATTCTCTCTTTTGGTTTGTCCAGTGTCACACTATCGCCTCCGATAACCTTTATTATCATAAGCGTATCATATTTCAGCTCAAATAAGCAAAATCTTTATAAACAACACACTGAATTATAGAGTTTAAGCTTATGAGATGGTATACTCGATATGACAAAATCCAGAAAGGGTGATTGCATGTCCATCAAAGGCACAGAAACCGAAAAGAACCTGCTTAAGGCATTCGCTGGAGAATCCCAGGCTAGAAGCCGCTACACCATGTTCGCCGAGGTCGCGCGCAAAGAAGGTTACGAACAGATTGCGGACTTCTTCATGGAGACCGCGGAACAGGAACTCGAACATGCCAAAATATTTTTCAGCCACTTGGAGGGCGGAACAGCCGAGATTCAAGCGTCATATCCTGCAGGAAAGACCGGAAGCACCGAAGAGAATCTGATCGCGGCCGCCGAAGGCGAGCATGAGGAATGGGCCACTTTGTATCCCGAATTCGCTAAAAAGGCCGAAGCGGAAGGATTCAAGAAGATCGCCAACGCCTTCAAGATGATCTCGAAGATCGAGTCCGAACACGAAAAACGGTATTTGAAATTGAGAAAGAACATGGACGAAGACATCGTCTTCTATGATGACGATGAAACCACTGTCTGGCTCTGCCGGAACTGCGGATACATCCATGTCGGAAAGAAAGCCCCACGAGGATGTCCCGTATGTTTGTACTCAAAAGCCTACTTTGAACGCAGGCAAACGAATTATTGACCGCTTAAAGCCTGTACGCGTACAGGCTTTTTTTTAGCTTCTTGCTTCTTCTTGTTTGTGAGTGAACGGATGATAAAACCCATCAGGAACGTGAGTGTGAGTATCATCCCATAGACATACCTGGTATCATCCAGAAGGTCAAGAAGAACCCCGCTCATCACCGTACCGATGATCGCACCGACGCCATAGGCTGTAAATGCCACACCATATCGTCTTGCATATCCTTCTATTCCGAAATATTCCTTGATCGCCGCGGGAACCATCGCGAGCCAGGCACCGAGATTGAGCCAGAAAAGACCAAAACTGACAGCATAAATCATCAAACTCTCTCCATGATTGACCATTGCCATCACCGCCGCGAAGAGGATCATCCCAGTGCTTAATGTAACACTTCGCACAAACCCCCAAGCATCCATGAGATGACCGAATATGGGCCGTGAGATGCCATTCAATAAAGCGAAGACGGACACACTCAATGCCACATGGGTTGTGTTGAAGGCATAATCGCTCACCCCTATTCTGTAAGTGAGACCGATTATCATAAGCCCGATCGATGTGGCCGTGAGAAAGAGCATGTAGACCTTCCAAAACAGCTCCTTATCATACACTTTGGACGCCACCGCTTCTTTCTTGTTTTCAAGCCCTTTTTTCCGGAAAATCAAAGAAAGCGGGATCAGAGTCATGATGCTCACCACGCCCATCACAAAAAAGGTGTCTGTCAGGCCCCGCATCCGAATCATCATGCTGATGAGCGGGGCGGTCACAAGCGGTGAGGCCCCGAAACCACCGAGCACGATGCCTGTGTAAAGACCACTGTTTGATTCATAGGAACGGTTGATATGATAGACTGGAACACCATATACCATTCCAACCCCGGTCCCGATGATCACTCCATATCCGAAAGTGAGCATGAGAAGATTGGAAGAAATCACCGAGATGAACCACCCTGTGGTGATGAGGACTCCTCCGGAAAAGACCAGACTGCGCATGTTTCTCGCATTCAAGAAGCGACCTGAAACCATCATCGAGAGCGCATAGAAAAAAAGCGATGTCATGTACGGCAGCCCGCTTTCAAGCGTACTTGCACCGAAGACAGACTCGACTTCGACCCTGAACACGCTCCAGGAATAGACGGTCCCCATGATGAGCATCAGCAAAACATTCCCTAAAAGATAAAGCACTGTTTTCATGAACCATCACCTGTTGTTTGAATTTCAAAGCATATGTTAGAGTCTACATGATACACTCGGTTTTTGCAAGGAACAAGTTGAATCAGGCAATGATTTCAACCGTCTTCATGAACCATACACTTAAGAGACTCATGGTTTCCATTTGCGCTTCTAGGAAAATCGCTTATCCTAAAAAAAAGCAGGGGCGGATGCTTCCGCTCCTGCTAATCTATTTCCAGACCGCGCATCAAACGTTCACGGTTCTGAAGATCCCCAATGATCTGTCTTTGGGGTTTGGGAGATATTCGGTAGAGCGTCGGTACTACGACGATGTTTTTATCCACTGCTTTCTGAGGGTCTTTTTGAAGATCGATGACGTTCAACTCGTAACGCCCATTCAGTTCACTCTCGCAAAGCGCTTCGACAGATTCAATCGCGCGATGGCTCACGAATGAATCGCCGGACACATAGAGTTCCAACTGATAAAAAGCTTTATACCTAACCTTTTTTTCCATGGGGTTCCCTATCTATGATCAATCCGTCATCACTGATCTTGAAAGCATGGATTGAATGATCGTGCGCCATCCCTCTTGATTTCACGATGTATATCTCCCGGTATCTATCGGAATCCGTTTCCCGGTTGCGAAGTGCGATCCAGGTGTCTATGAGCGAGGAGATCATCGTGTCCTGGGCTTCGAAAGTGTCAACCCCGTACATGAGGTGGAGAAACATGCCGGTGATCTGTTTGGATTTCAGATGGTCTATGATGCGGGTCAAGAGTGACTTGATGCCAAAATCTTTGTCCTTGCTCCAAAAAGAGGTGATCGGATCAAGGACGACCGCGTCCGGTTCAAAGCGATCGATGGCGTGTATCAAATGGAGTAGATGCCCCTCAAGACCGAAATTCGTGGGTCGCACGGAACGGATCTCGAGCAGCCCCTTTTCTATGAAGGGCTGCAAGTCAATTCCGATCGAGCGCATATTCCTGATGATCTGTCCCGCCGATTCCTCAAACTGGAAGAGCATCGCCTTCTGACCGCCTGCACAAACCTGCTTGATAAAGGCCGCGGCCATTGAACTCTTGCCACATCCCGCCTGTCCGGAAACCAGGATGGATGACCCTTGAAAAAACCCTTTTCCATCGAACATGGCATCCAGTGTCTCGATACCGGTGGATATTCTCGTATCAAGCACCTCGTAATCAAGATGGGTGGTATTGAGGGGCATCACCACAAATCCGGCCGAAGAGAGCGTGAACGGAAATTCGTCCGTCTCATGTGATGTCCCCCTGAATTTATGGACTCTCAGACGCCGTGTGGATAGTTGGCCGACCACCCTCTGATCGAGAAGGATCACACAGTCCGCGACATAAGCTTCAACTCCAAGGGCGCCTTTGGATTGTCCTCCGGTGATCATGGTCGTAATTCCGCGTCCCTTGAGCCATTTGATGAGTCTTGAAAGTTCCAATCTGAAATTCACAGGCCCGCCGAAGCGATCGAACAGGGCTTTGAAAGAATCCAGCACAATCCTTCTTGCGCCTGTTTTATCGAGAAGGTATTCAAGACGGAGCATGAGTCCATCCAATGAGAAGTGTTCGGATTCGGTGAACGTGTTTTCTTCGAAAAAGACGTAATCCATCGTGAGATGGCCCGATTCCACAAGGTTCTCAAGATCAAGATCCATATCCTCATAATCAGCGAGAAGGTCTTTCTGCTTCTCTTCGAATGAGACCATCAGCCCTTGCTCGCCCTTCATCGCGCCTGCATGAAGGAAATGCAGCGACAGCATGGTCTTTCCACTGCCCGCATTGCCGATCACATAGGTCGCCTCGCCTTTTGGCACCCCTCCGTGAAGGACGCTGTCAAGCCCTTTGATACCCGTCTTAACTTTTTCCATAGAATCAACCTTTCTCCTTTTTCAAGACATGGGTGATGAAAACCTGTGCGATATTGGTATCGAATTGCGTTCCCATGTTGGCTTTTATTTCCTCGATGGCTTCTTCTTTAGTCATTGGAGGGCTATATTCCCTATTGGAAGTCATTGCCTCATAGGCGTCGACCACACTGATGATCCGCGACAGCAACGGGATCTCCGTACCTTTCAATCCCTCGGGATATCCCTTGCCATCAATCCGTTCGTGATGGTAGAGCACGTAATCGGCGAGCTTGTTGTTGGGGGCTGCCGACTGCAGGATCTTATGGCCGATTGCTGAGTGTTCTTTAATGTTCTCAAATTCCTCTTTTGTCAGTTTGGAAGGTTTCCCGAGAATCGCGTCCGCTATGGCAATCTTTCCGATATCATGGAACATGGCCGCCACACTGGCTTCCTCAATCAACGTATCGGGGAGGTCCAAAGCTTCACACAGTCGCTGCGTAAGCCGGCTGACACGCTCACTATGCACTTTTTCATAGTTGAATTTGGCTGTGAGTATCTCCAACAAACCTCTGAGCATCTGTATGTGGGTGGAATTCATCTCGATGACCTTACGGCTGTATAGCGCCTTCTCAGCCTCTATGAGAATCATTTCCTTGTCCGTGTCGGTGCCACTTTTCATCACGATGCTGCTAGCCACAGTCAAGGAAATCCCTTTTACTGCCTGGGAGGAAAAATCCAGTTCAACTTCCCGCGCATATTTTTTGAGCGACTTCTCGTTAGGATTGGTTGTGAGGAGTACGAACTCATCCCCCCCGTATCTGAAGAGTTGGTCCTCCTTATCGGCATGGTTCTGCATGGTTTTCGCGACCAGCTTGATCGCTTCATCACCCGCTTCGGCACCGATGGTCCTGTTCAAGATCTCCAGGTTGTCGATATCAAAGATGACGACGCCGAGTGAATGGTTTGTCTCATTGGTAAGAAATTTAAGGACATTCATCAGATGTTCCCTGTTGTAAAGGCCCGTAAGAAAATCGTAGCGGCTAAGATGCTCTAGCTGCTGAGCCACCCGCTTGTATTGTGTGATGTCCCGGACGAGCACCGCCCCTTCCCCGCTCCTCGGCGCATAGAAGGACAACCTCAGATGTCTCTTGAGCGAGGGGATGTAAGTGGTGATTTCTTTCGATCCGCCTTCTCCCGCGACTTGAATGAAAGCTTGGAAAGTCTCTTCCGGCAAATCCTTGAAGGCTTCTGACAAAGGCTGTTTCTTAAGGTCGTCCTTGTTTTTGCCGACAAGCAATGTGAAAGCCTCGTTCACAGACAAAAAACGCACATCCCGTATGCGACCCTGGTCATCTTTCTCTCCGATGAAATGCACAAGACCGAGATCCATCGACTCGATCATGATCCGTCTATCCTCATATTCCTTATTTCTAAGTCTGACTATCTTATAAAGCGCACCGGCCATGACAAGGTGGACAGCTGATTGAATCCATGTCACCTCCGGTACATGGCCATGCGTCCAGGCGTCATGGATACTATGCCCAAGCACATAGAGGGTGGTAAGAGGGATAAGCATCTTAAAATCGAGAAAGATGATGACAATCATCACTGCAAAGAACAGTTGCACAAGCACTTCATGACCAAGCGTGCCAAAAGGATAGACCCAATTCAGGCCCAGCAAGAGCAAGGTCGCACCCGTCAACAAGATCCGTATTACCCAGACCCTCAAGGCTTCCACCCTCTTTCACACATACATGATTATACCTGTAGTATACCACAATCATGTTTTTAAATATAACAATTAAACCAAAAAGCGCCAAAGACGTTCAAGGACGTCTAAGGCACTTTCCAATGGTCTATGGGTCAGCTGTGTGAATCGAACCATTCTGTGATGTCGGTGAGCCGTTTGAGCCGTGCACGGGGTTTTCCGCTCCTCGAGAGCTCATGGGTCTCGTCTTTGAACCAGACGAGCTTGGTGTCGACCCCGTTGTGCTTGAGAATGGCATAAAGCTGTTGCGCCTGTTCCATCGGGCAACGGTAATCCTTGTCCGAGTGGATGAACAGAAGCGGGGTTTTCATGTCCAT
>CAZCTR010000012.1:32826-44198 GCA_964501715.1 uncultured Candidatus Izemoplasmatales bacterium
GAAACCGTGTCAATGACCTCATCGGTGAAGTCCATCAGGTCCTCATAGTCGATGCTACCGTACTTTCCACGGATGTCGGCGAAGTCATCCCCTTTACCGTCGGAACCACGGGGATTGGCGAACATGACGATGTAACCCTGGTTCACCCAGTACTGCATCTCGTGATAGAAAACAGGTCCATAGACGGTCTTTGGTCCACCATGGATGTTGAGGATGGTGGGATAGGCTTTCTTGGGATCATAGTCTTTCGGAAGGAGCACCCAACCCTTGACTTCGTGTTGCTCTTTCTTGACGATCACCTCTTCGGGTTTGGCCACATAGGTGTTCGCGAGCGCTAGATCGTTGAATGCGCTCTTTTTATCAATGGTGCTGGTCTTCGGATCATAAGCATACAATTCCTGAAGGCCAAGCCCCTCCATCGCGATCATGATGGTCTCCTCATTGAGTTTGAGAAGGCCGTCGATCGACCCGTCCATCTCATATTCGGTATGGATCTGGCCATCAAGAGACAGGGTGTTGATCTCGCTGTGATCATCGATGGTCGAGACAAAATGGAGGGTGTCGTCATGCACGTACCACTTTTCCGACCCCGACAGGCGCACATCCGTGCCGATTGAGTTGCCGAAGGATTCCCCGAATTTCGAAAGGCGTTTCATCTCGCCGGATTCGACCTTGAAGAAATCCGGATTCTCGTTCAATCCGTATTGCTGCATATCCTTGGCAAGCGCAATGAGGCTGCCTTTGATCTCGAAAAGGCCGCTTACGCTGTAATCGAGCTTGTCGTAAAGGGTTGAATGGGTGTAGGTCTTCAGGTCAAGCTGATAGATCCTTGTATAGAAAGACATCACTTTCTCGTCCTCTGTTCCGGTGTAATAGATGCGTTTCTTGTCATCGGACACGAGGACATTGCCCACGGAGAAACGTTTGTCTACAAGGCGCTTAAGTGTGTCAGCCTCCATGTCGTAAAGGAAAAGCTGTTTTTTCTTTCCGGCACGGAAACCCATGCCGTTGAAATAGTAGGGAAGCTCGTCTATGTCTTCATATACGGCGGATTTCTTCTTCTCATCAAGATAAGCGTCACGTTTCGCTGTATTCTCATAAAGCACATGGTCGTCCTCGGAAAGGCCTGCGGATATGAGGAGCGTCTTCTCATCAATCACCTCTTCGAGCGAAGCGGGGATGGGCAAAGTGAAAGCGGGTTCAAGCGATTTCTTCTCTAAATCATAGCGATAAATGCTTTTCTTGGCTTTCTCTTTCAAAGCTTCCTTCTCGTCCTTGTTCTTCTGAAGGTCGAGCAGCAGCGTCCCATCATCTTGGAAGATGAAGCCGCTGTTCTCATAGAGCTTACGGTGTTTAGTGATTGCACCCTCCTCATAGGTGTAGAGGGTGTGGTGATAAGTGTTCTCCTCTCCGTTCGCCCGCGCGACGGTGAAGGCCGCACGTTTCTCGCCTGGCGATACTTTGAGCGCGTTCAGGAAATTGAAATTGAAAAGGCTCTCTTTGGTGATCTTATCCATAATCGACATCCTTTATATAAATTTGACACAGTGTCACTTCCATTGTACAACGTATGCCACAAGTTTCAAGCCATTTGGTTCCATGTTTGTCTCAGCTAATTGAAAGGCCCCCTTTCGGAGGCCTTGAAAAGTCACGTTTCTTTTGAGGAGGCCTTGACAATTGAATCGATCAAGTGATCAGGCACTTCCTGATATTTGAGGAACTCTCGCTGGAATGAGCCGCTGCCTTGCGTGATCGCCTTCAAATCGACATTGTATTCCTTGATCTCCGCATCGGGGATCTCCGCCTCGATATCCTGCTTGTTGTTCTTGAGGGGGGTCATGCCGAGAACCGTGCCTCTTTTTCTCGTGATGTCGCTCATGACATCGCCGACATAGTCGTCCTTGCAGGTGATGGTCACTTTCGATACGGGTTCAAGCAAAGTCGGATTGGCTTTTTCATAGGCGTTCTTGAAAGAGAGGGCGGCAGCCTGCTTGAACGACACCTCGTTTGAATCAACCGGGTGATAGGAACCGTCGAACAGGGTCGCCTTGAGCCCGATGACGGGATAACCCGCAAGGGGGCCTTTCTGCATGATTTCAAGGAGACCTTTCTCAACGGCGGGGAAATAATTCTTGGGCACGGATCCACCATGGATCTCCTCGTTGAATTCCAAGGTGGTATCCCTGTCTTCTGCAGGTTCGAACCGGATGTTCACAACACCGAACTGACCGGATCCACCGGATTGTTTCTTGTGGCGCCCTTCCGCCTCGACTTTCTTGCGAATGGTCTCGCGGTAGGGGATCTTTTGTTCCATGAGTTCGACCTCGACATTGTAGGTGTTCGCCATCTTGTCGACAAGGAACTTGATATGGGCCATGCCCTGTCCACCGATCAGGAGTTGTTTGGTCTCCTTGTTGCGCCAGACCTGAAAAGAGGGGTCTTCCGTATGGAGTTTATTGAGCACTTCGCTGATCTTGTCCTCATCGCGCTTGTGGACGGGCCGGACGGCCTGATAGATCGTGGGTTCTGGAATCTCCGGCCCTTTGTAGAGAATGGGGTTTTTAGGGTCGCAAAGTGTATGCCCCGTCCTGAGTCCCTCGATCTTCGAGACAACACCGATGTCACCCGGCCCGATCTCGTCGGTTGGGATCTGCTCTTTTCCGCGGATGTAGGCGACGTTGCCGATCTTTACAGTCTTATCTATATTGGGTACGTAATTCTCTGTGTTCCCCTTGAGTTTCCCAGAGAAGACCTTGATGAAATTGACGCTTCCGACAAACGGGTCGACTATGGTCTTGAAAACATAGCCCGAGAAGGGTTCGTCCTTCACGGTTGGGCGCTCGATTTTGGATCCGTCCTTGGGGTTCTCGCCCTCCATGGGCTTGAGGTCCTGAGGAGAAGCCATGAAATGGCCGATCATCTCAAGGATGGTGCGGGTCCCGATGTCTTTTTTCGCGGACCCGATCATCACGGGTTTCAAATCGCCGTTCAAGACTCCCTCGCGCAGACCTTTCCGTATCTCATCCTGGGTGAGTTCCTCTCCGGCGAAATGCTTCTCAAGCAGTTCCTCGCTGGTCTCGGCTACGGATTCGACGATCTTTTCCCGAAGGTCCGACACCGTGTCCTTCAATTCATCAGGAATAGCCTCTTTGACGGTCTTCTCCCCATCAAAGACACGGGCATTCATGTCGACGAGGTCGACATACCCCTTGAAATTCTCCGCTTCACCGATCGGCCACAGAAACGGAACCGCCTGATACCCGACAATGTCCTGTAGCCTGTTGATGATATTCGCGAACTCGATGTTCTCCTTGTCCATCTTGTTGATGAAGATGATGGTCGGAATGTTTCGGTCGTTGAGGTTCTCCAGTATCTCCTCAGTCCCCACATCGATGCCTTTGGTCCCATCGATGGTGAGGATCGCCCCTTTCACGACGCTCAGGGCCTGATGCAGTTCATTCAAGAACTCGTGATTGCCAGGTGTATCCAAAAACACATACATATACCCGTCATGCTCAATCGGAATGACACTTGTGGAAAGGGAATTCAAGCGTGCCTTCTCCTCATCGAGATAGTCAGACGTGGTGTTTTTATCCTCGATGACACCTTTGGTCGGTTTGGTTCCCGTCATGTGAAGGACGGACTCCATAAATGTCGATTTCCCGGATCCTATGTGTCCGGTCACCGCAATGGTTCTCAGTTTCTCTACATCATAACCTTTCATGCTTAGCACCCCATTCAGTTGTATTATTCAAACCGTACGCTTTCATTATAGCAAATCATGCCCAATTCAAAAAACGCTTTCATGAAATTTATGAAGAAAAAGAAAGAACAGCGCAAAAAAACGCTGTTCCTCATCTTATTCCCAAGCCAGCTCATAGATTCTTTTCGCGTCCTCGAGGGTGAGTTCCATGAAAGAACCGAAAGACTCCCCGGTGTTCTTGGACAGAAGCTCGACGAGTCTTGGAATATCCTCTTTCTTCGCACCTGCTTCCTTGAGCGTGACCGGCATGCCGATCTCCTTGAAGAAGTCCTCAAGGCGTTTGATGCCCTCAAGCGCGACTCCACGCTTGTCAAAATGGTTCTGAGGCACACCGAAAACTGTGGTGGCGAGACGGTAATAGCGCTCCAGATCCACATCGAGGGTGTATTTCATATACGCGGGGAACATGACGGCGAGACCCGCGCCATGGGTCATGTCGTAAAGGGCGCTCAACTGATGTTCAAGTCCGTGCGTGGTCCATTCTTCGCTTCGGCCCACACCTAGGACCCCGTTGTGAGCGACGGTCCCTGCCCAGCAGATGGTCGCTCTCGCTTCATAGTTTTTTGGTTCTTTCATAAGTTTCCTTGCGGCTTCCATGATGGATATCAGGGTCGCCTCGCTTTGACGGTCGGTCAATATGACATTCTGCGATGTGGTGAAATACCGTTCGAAGATATGGCTGATCATATCGACGACTCCCGCAGCGGTCTGCCACATCGGCAGGGTGTAAGTCAGTTCCGGATTGATGATGGCAAATACCGGCTTGAGCACGGCGCCGCCAGCGCCCCTTTTGAGCTGTTCGCTTTCTTTGGTGATGACAGATACAGCCGACCCTTCGCTTCCCGCAGCGGGGATCGTGAGGATGACCCCCACAGGAAGAGCTTTCTCCATGCGCGCCTTGCGGTCGAAGAAATCCCAGAAGTCCCCGTCATAAAGGGCGCCCGCAGCAATGGCCTTGGCCGAGTCGATGACTGAGCCGCCTCCGACGGGCAACAAGAAGTCGACCCCTTCGTTTTTCACAAGGTCAATACCCTCATACACCAGGCTGTCAACCGGGTTGGGCTTGACCCCTCCGAGTTCGACGTAGTCGATGCCCTCCTCTTTGAGGGAATTGACGACTTTGTCATAAAGCCCGGTGCGTTTGATCGATCCGCCCCCGTAATGAAGCAGCACTTTCGTCGCACCGGCTTCCTTGAGAAGCGTGCCGGCCTCTTTTTCCTGATCTTTTCCGAAAACGAATTCTGTTGGGCTGTGAAATCTGAAGTTATCCAAATGAATCACTCTCCTATATTGGAATTATAGTGGGTTGGTTGATACAACCTTGATCACCAAGGCAGTGGATCGTCCTTGATCTTCTCATCATTGAACTCGATGAGCTTTCGCACATTTTGTGTATCCATCGGTGTCTTCTCGGCTTCAAGATGCTCATGAAGCTGGCTTTCGGTTCGAATCCCCGGAATCACCGTGGTGACCGCGTCGAAAGACCAGATGAAACGCATCGCTTCGGGGGCTAGTCTACTTGTTTCGAGAAGGGATTCAAGCTTGCGTGTGAGGGCGTCCCGATGTTCTTTGATTTCGGGGGTCCAGCGGGAACGGATGTCGGTGAAGGTGCTATCTTTCGTGTATTTTCCAGTGAGCCAGCCCGAATCCAGCGGAACCTTGATGATGAGGGCGATGCCACGGTCCTTGACCTCATCGAACAACTTGCGGCTTGACTGGGCATAGATGTTGAAAAGCAGTTCGATCACATCGATGTCGTCGCGGTCAAGCACCATCCTGAGCTCTTCGGGCGTATCGATGGAGACACCGTAGGCCTTGATTCTACCATCTTCTTTGAGACGGCTAAGGATGTCGAAATGACCGGTTTCACCCTTGAGCACGGATTGATCGGGATTGTGGAGGATCACCGAGTCGAGATAATCGGTCTTGAGGCGTTCCATGCTCGCCTCTATGGAGGGGACGATCCTCTCCTCGCTGAAATCGATGACGTCATTCACATCATGTCCGAACTTCGTGTTGATGATCACTCTGTGTCTTTTTCCTTCGAGGGCCTTCCCGAGAATCGTCTCGCTTCTTCCCTTCGCATAGTTCGGGGCGGTGTCGAAGAAGGTGACCCCTTCTTTCAGGGCCTTTTCAACAAGGGCGACACCATCCTCAATGCTCATGGTTTTGCCATGGGCGGTATTGCCGAGAGGCCAAGCGCCGAAACCCAGTCGACTTGCTTTTATAGCTGTGTTCGGATACGTCTTCTTTTTCATAATGCACTCCCTTCATGAATCACATTGCCATGCATGATTTCCAATCTTTGGACCATTCATGCCCCAGTCGCTTAAACCTTTTTCATGATCAACACAATATTCAACAAGCTTCCTATAACCGATGTGGTCAATCCACCGACATAGCCGGCTTCGAGATTCCACTCGACAGCCGATGAGCTTTCTGTTCCAGCGATGACATAGATGATTTCAATCGCCTCCGGCATCATGATGAAAAGCACCACGCTAATGATGAAAAGGCTCGTCGAAACCACGATTAGGCGCTTAGTATATAGCATGATTGCACCGGCGAGCAAAGGGAGAAAAAAGGCGGCCAACGCGCTCCATGAGAAAGGCAGATACGCACTGGCGACGCTGCCCAGGTTGAACGGATTCAAGTTGAAGATCTCACCGCCCAAGATGATCTCATACCCCCTGAATGTGGCCCCTTGATAACTTAGTACAGGCATCAAGGAAAATAGCGCGGCAATGAGTCCTGTGATGAAGATGACTGCTGGAAAATGCTTTTTGATGGCTTTCATGCAAACCTCCGTTTTTGAACGTTTTAGGCATTTCGGCGCAAAAGATGCTTGTAACGGCTAGTGAGAAGCACGAACCCTGTGGAAAGCGTGGCAAGTGAGACCGCAATCACGAACCAACTGAGTCGATAATCCCCCGACACATCGGCAAGAAGGCCCAGAAGCGGGGGTGTCACGACAACACTCAGACGGACGAATGTCAGCATGAAACCGGTAGCAGTCCCCATCAGTCGTGGCCCGACCACGTCACCGAGCGTTGTGAACATCATGCCCATAGCCGCAAAGGCAACCATGCCGAGGACAAGGGTGAATAGTGCGATGACCCAGTAAGGCAAGGGTACAGACACGATGACGCTGCCGAGCAAAAGGAAAAGGCCCGAGAGTGTCATCAGAAGCGTATAGAGGCTGAGCCGGCGGTTGCTGTTGAGAAAACGGTCGTTGAGGAATCCGAAGAGCGGATTGCCGATAATGCCGCCGATCATGAACAGACTGAGTCCTATGCCGGCGAGTGTGGGACTATAGTCAAGGTCACTTGTAAGAAACAGGGTGTAGTGAATCGTCACGTTCCCAAGCGACAAGCCCACAGAAATCCCGATCATCGTCACCATCCACACGAGCGGGTTCGCCACAACATTCTTCAAGTCTTCCTTGAAAGGGCGGGCATCGTCTTCCGTGACGCCGCTGTTGTTTCTCGGATGAAACATCTGAAACAGGATGAGCGCCATCACAAAAGCGAGCCCGGCAGACAAAAGAAGCCCGACCCTCCATCCGAAACGCTCGCCGATGAAGGGGAGCACACTTGCCCCCAGCACGCCCCCGATGCCGCCTCCGGCATGTACAAGACCATTCGAGACCGCCCGCTTGTCACTCGAGACCTGCTCGATGATGCCCTTGTTGATCGAAGGAGTGACGATGCTGAAACCCACACCCGTCACGAGTGCAAGGCCAAGCAGCATCGCAAAAACAGGCACAAGCGTGTGAACAACCATCAAGGATGCCACAATGAGCACCCCGCTGATCAGTCCCTTCCTGGGACCGATAGCATCGACAATCCTTCCGGAGAATATG
Organism: uncultured Candidatus Izemoplasmatales bacterium; assembly: GCA_964501715.1. Lineage (GTDB taxonomy): Bacteria > Bacillota_I > Bacilli_A > Izemoplasmatales > Izemoplasmataceae > M55B118. The sequence goes on from CAZCTR010000012.1 coordinate 40,452, forward strand.
GCTAGCACGACTCCGCTCAAATAGAAGAAAGTGGAATACAGCCCTGCCTGCGCACCGCTCAGGTTGAAATCATCACGGATGAGTGGCAACATCGCCTTGAATCCCTGGACACTTGAAAACACCGCTATATAAGCGGTGGACATGATCAGTAGGGTTTTTAGATCGCTGTATGCTTTGACTGTCCTTGTTTTCATACGCGCCTCCGAGTTATGATGCTATTCTCATTATACCGATTTTGGCGGTACGCTACAATGACTTTGCATGGATTGGCTTGGAAGTTTGAACATAGGATGCGTGTTATATGAGCATTGCATTTTTATTTCTGCTTTTATTGCTATGAAGAATTGAAAATACATAGGGTGAAAAATAGACATCCCGAATATAATGTATTTGTATCACAAATTTTAGAGTGTCTTGAGAGACCTCTGTACATCTTACAAACATTACGAAGAGGTGGTTGCCCGTGTTTTTTTATGAGAATTACTCCTGGTTGAACATCCTTGGGGTCGTTGTGCTGCTTGGATCCCTTTTCTTTCTCAATGAAGCGACAAGAAGGTCCAAGAAACTTTCGGTTGTCATGTTCATCATTGTCCCATTGATCTTCACTTTTCTTGTCTGGCCTGTGACGAGCCGCAATGATGCCACTGCCGGAAACTGGTTCGCCTGGGTCAAAGTGTACTCTGCCCTTGCAGGTGTCATCGGATTCATGGCAATCCGCTATTTCAAAAGATTGCAGGTCCATAAAACCATCCTGTTATTCCCCCTTGCCATTCTTGCGGTCAATATCGCAGAGGCCGTCATCAGGGATTTCCAGGTCTACGCCTATGACGGTGTCGTTCAGAACGGCCTTTTCCTTCAGGGTGGCATTTGGAATATCTTCAACGGCATCGCTGGCATCATCACAATCCTCACTCTGACAGGTTGGGGGGCCATCCGGATTGCGAACACCCGTTCCAAGGACATGATATGGGCGGATCAACTCTGGTTCTACATGATCAGTTATAGTCTATGGAACATATCATATGTCTATAACTGTATTCCCGACCGTTCATTCTATGCCGGCGTCGTGCTTCTCAGCATCGCGCTTCTCAGTGGATTTTCTATCGGCAAGGGCGCCTGGCTTCAACACCGCGCTCAGACACTCGCACTTTTTGCGATGTTCACACTCACTTTTCCGATGTATGCCTCTTGGCAGATATTCTCGATTGTCCCTACACACGATACACTGCCGAAACTGTTGTTGAGCATCATCGCTCTATCCGTCAACATAGCCGTCCTCGTGCATCAGATCCGCGCCGTCATCAAACATGGACGCAACCCCTACATACAGGAGCTGTATGTGCACACGCCCTCTTATCAGAAAGTCCTCAAAGCCAACAATATACCCGAGCAGATCGAGATTTAAAACCACACCATGCACTATAAAAGGCGATTCACTGAACCGCCTTTTTCATGGTCATGGACCGACACTCATTCAGGATCCCTCAAGCTTTGGATGTCACCGGCGTCTTTGCGGCCGAAGTAAAGCAGGCCGACAAGCATCCATATGACCATCATTGCCGTCACAAAAAGGAAAATCGTCCACATGCCGAAATTGAATATGAGGGGCACGCTGATGGCCGTCATGATGCCGCCACCGACAAAAGGCTCGAAAAGGAGCTGCTTGTAACCGAACGCCTCCAGGGCCTCCGTGTCCCCTTCGCTGTCCACTATTCGTATCAGCATCAGCCCGACCGCGGTCATTCCCATGGACTGGCCAAAATCGCCGATGCCGCGTTCGAACCAGTTTTTCGGAATCATGCGTCGCGCGAGTATGAGGAACGCGAAGACATTCCAAGCGATCCCCACGAGGGCCAACACCGCGAACACAACGATGTTCTCACCAATGACGCTGAGTGACAAGGTCGCGATTGCGCTAAGGACGAGAAAGTCGAGCGCAAGGCCCTGAAGGCTTTTCACCATGCCCCTGTCCACCAGGTTGAAACGGTCGAACTTATCCAGAAGGAGCTGCAGGATCACCCCGCCGATCATCGCCATGGGGAAAAGGGGGACATAACCGATGATCACCATGCCGTCTCCGCTCGCCCATGTCGCATTTTCAATGAGTATCAGACCCTCGAGAAGAAGTTTTCCGATTAAAACCGCGATGCCGATCAGCCCCACATGCATCGCAAGCGGTTCGATCGATTGCGGACTCACGGTGATGGTTCCGCTCGACGTGCGGTTCTCGAGTTCGATGACTCCACGCAGTTCGGCTTCCTTGAAGGATTTGGGGTCCTTGAGGTAGTTGGTCTTTGACTTCCTCACCCCCCAGTTGATCAGGAAGACGCCGAAGACCACGCCGCCGATGACACCGACCGTCGCTAGTCCGACCGCAAGGTCCGCCCCTTCGGGATAGCCAAGATCGACGAAGGTATCAGCCAGCCCGGCGGCTGTGCCGTGTCCGCCCTCGAACCCGATTTCGATCAACGCCCCCGCCATCGGGGAGGCGTCAAAGAAAGGCACAAGCACCAGCGCAGTGACCAGGATGCCGACCACGTACTGACCCCAGGCCAATGTCTGACCGAAAGAGACCTGGGGTCCGGCACTCATCCATATCGCCTTCAGGGATGGGATCCGTTTCCCGAGAAAAAGCCCAGCGAATATGACGGAAATGAGCAATCCCGGCATGGCGCCCATCACTCTCATGACCGGTCCGGTGAAGACACCGAACTCGATCCCGAGAATCCGTCCGAGCACTTCAGGACCCAACAACAGGAAAAACAATCCCCCGATAACGCTACTTGGGAGGAAGAACCTGGAAAAGATACGAAAATTGATCCGGATCAGCTTCCCGGCAATCAATCCGATCCCCACAAGCAATATGGTGAAACCGACTATCTCCGGACTCATGCTATCCACTCCGTTCATTCATGGTGTTGAAACATTTTGAGTATATTATACATGAGTTGATGGTGAATGAAAACAGGCCTTTTCAGGAAGCTTTGCTTTCATGTTCCGTGGAAACTCATGGACCACTTCGGTTCATTCACTGATACCCCTTCACCTTGTATCGCAATGACGCGTAAAGTTCCGCGTGCACCATCCGATACCACGGAAGGAAGACCAGATACATGACCAGGGTGACCACCAGGGATGGGGTGAGCAGGTTCCCACCGGGGGCGTCAAAATTGAATATCCTCGTGTAGAACTGAGTGAACGCCAATGCCATCCCCGATATGTTTAGCGCCAGCCAGGGAAGGAAGAAAAGCCTGACCGACAACAACTTGACATACTCGCCTCTCATGATCCGGGCACTCACTTTCAAAGGGTTATGCTTCCTTTGGTTGAATTTCGGGTCCGCCAAAAGATATGGCACCATCGCAAGCATCAGCGATACGAGCGTCGAAGGAAAGGCGAAAAAGACGATGTTCAAGACCGCGATGCCCACCCGTGTCTCGGCATTGCCGTAAAAGCCGAAGAATAGCCCCGCGATCACCCCTCCCGTGATGAGCGGTGCGAGGAAGGCGGTCTGCCTGATGAGAAGATAGAGTACGTTCCTGACATAAAAACCGCGATGGAAACCGAGTCCGATTGCCCTGGTTTTATGGTACGTCTTGAAGACAATCGCCCGTAGCATCACGAACGATATGCCCACCGTAAGCGGCAGAAACGCGATGGAACCGATCACGGGGAAGGCGTTCGAAACCACCAGCATGAGAACCGTCGCCGCCAGATAGGTCGGCATGATGTTGAAATAGTTTGTGA